>NZ_JAVKPO010000065.1:0-542 GCF_040980945.1 Kocuria sp. CPCC 204721 | reverse complement strand
GCCCTTACAGGGCGCCTTGCTGATTGCCATCATACCCAGGGCGCTGCCCTGGGAGGGCACTGAAAAAGTCCCTTCATGGGTTATGCTAGTTTAACATTCGATCTTTGAAATAGTGTACCCAAAAGTTGCATATGTGCAATATTTTTTGTATCTTTGTAGAAAAATACAAGGATTATGCTAGAGCAACAACAGACAATATCATTCAGGGATTATTCAAGTTTGTATGACTTGATTATCCCAAAAGACAACCTGCTCCGCCAGATTACTGACCTGGTGGACTTTAGTTTCGTATACCAGGAATTACAGGACAAGTATTGTCATGACAATGGTCGTACAGCAGAGAGTCCTATCCGTATGTTTAAGTATCTTCTTTTAAAGGTAATCTATAACATATCGGATGTTGATGTTGTTGAACGTACTCGCTATGATATGTCGTTTAAGTACTTCTTGGGATTAACTCCTGAGGAGACTAATCTGATTAATCCTAGTTCCTTGACCAAATTCCGTCGACTTCGCCTGAAGGATATGGACCTGTTGGATCT
>NZ_JAVKPO010000009.1:0-91955 GCF_040980945.1 Kocuria sp. CPCC 204721 | reverse complement strand
ACCTTCTACACCGAACCCACCCCACCCGCGGTGGCTCTAGCCGCTTGACGAAAACCATAGAAGCACCCCCCCGGCGTCCACGACGGCGCCGATCAGCGCGCCCTGCGTCATGCCGCCCACGAACGCCCCGGTGTTGATGGCCGCGAACGCGGAGCCTCACAGATTGGGGATGATCACGGCCACGATCATGAGCTCCGCGCCGATCACGGACATGATCAGCATGAACACCTTCTCGTTGTTCTCGAACCACTTCTTCACTACGCCGGGCCCGATGGAGGTGGCGATCCACACCGAGAGCCCGTAACCGAGCATCACGACCATGTACTGCCACCCGGCAGGGGTGATCCAGAACTGTTGCGAGTACATCGTGGCGAGCCACGTCAGCAGCCCCACGCCCACCAGGTTGTTGAGCAGCAGGCACAGCCCCAGCACCAGGGAGTTGCGATTCTTCCAGGCGTCGAGGATCGAGACGTCCTTCTTCGCACTCGAGTTGGCACCCTCCTCGGTGCCTGCCGCGGCAGAGGACGACGCCGCACCGTCGCCCGGCAGCTCCGGCGCCGCCGGGACGAATGTGACGAACATGAGCGTGGCGACCACGAGCAGGACGGCCAGCAGGAAGTACATCCACCGGAAGTCGCGCACGACCACGAACGGGGAGAGGACCCCGTACACCAGGATCATGCCGATCCCGGCGGAAGTCGTCGGAGGCGGACGTGCCCGGGCCCCAGGAGACTTTGTCCTCGCCCAGGGCCTACACCGCGGCGTCGTAGCCGATCTGCGCGACGTCGTCGTCGTTGACGATCACGGGGTAGCCGTCCGCCCATTCGAACGTGGCCGTGGCACCGTAGGCGGCGCACGTTTCCTCCACGATGTCGGTCGCGCGGGACCCGAGGACCTCCCAGTCCTCGTCCGCGACCGTACGCATGGATACGCCGATCCGGGCGGTGTCCGGGATGACGTCGGGGGCTCCGCCCGCCCAGATCATGCCCACGTTGACCACGTTCGTGTGGTCGGGGGCCACGCTGCGGGAGACGATCGTGTTCAGCGCGACCGTGATCTGCGCGGCGACCAGCACCGGGTCCGCACAGTTCTGCGGCATGGAAGCGTGGGAACCCTGGCCCGGATCAGTACCGTCACCGAGGTCTCGGTGGGGGACTCGGGGGAGAGGCCAAAGCTCGTGAGTTTCTCCCCCACGAAGTCGGATGTCGCGTGCTCCTTGTAGGACAGCTCCGGGTGGGCGTGGATGTGGCGGCGCCAGTCGATGACGTCGGACGCGGGAGCCTCGATCTGCGGGGCCGTGAACCCTGTCGAAGAAATCACCCAACAATAAGATCTTTAGTGAATCATGCGTGATTTTGAATAGCTCACAATGTTGACTTATGTGGAGGAATCTGCGTTCAATGAACGATTTCAGTTTTCCACAGCCCCCGGTGGTTGACCTGGTCCGAGCCCCGTCACGCCCGAGGTGTCGCGCCCGTCCCTGCCCGCTGGGCGCGCGGCCGAATGGTATTTTGAAATCAGATCAACCGTTCAGCACCACCACGTACTCATCGGAGGCGGCATGAGCCATGCAGTGGACCCCAACAGCGGTCACTCGTCCGGCAGCACCGGGCATTCATCCGGCCACACAGGACACACGTCCGGGGCAAGAACTCGCACCACCACGAAGCCGGGTGCCGCGTCCATCATGGACGTCGTCAAGGTCTTCACCCGATTGCTCCCCAAGCAGCTCAAAGATGAGGCCCAGCTCGCGTTCCTGGAGCTCAAGGAGAAGGGCATCAAGGTGGGCGTGGGCGCCGCGCTCGCGGTGGTCGGTCTCGTGTTCCTGGGGCTCGCCGTCATCGCCCTGATCGGTGCCGCCATCGCGGGCCTATCCCACGTGATGCCCGCGTGGCTGGCCGCGCTGTTGCTCGCGCTGCTGTTCCTCATCATCCTGGCCGTGCTCGCGCTGATCGGGGTCGCCAAGATCAAGAGCGCGTTGCCGCTCATGCCCGAGAAGGCCCTCTTCGGGCTGCGCTACGACGTCGGTGTGGTCAAGGAGGGCTCCGCGTACAACGAGGGCCGTGTCCAGCGTGAGGTGAACGAGGCCGAACAGAAGAAGCAGCGGGAGAAGGAGGAGGCGGCCAACGACCTCAACCAGGTCAAGCCCGTCAAGCCCACCGAGGAGCAGTTGCGCCACCGCCTCAAGCTGCGCCGCGAGCACCTCAAGAGCTTGCGCGACGACGCCCAGAACCGCGCCGATTCCGTCCAGGCCGCCACGCAGGGCTTCGTGGACCGCACTCAGCGCACGTTCACCCAGACCCAGGAGTCGGTCAAGCAGACCTTTGCGTCCAAGGGGGGCTCCCAGGGGGTCCGTCCCGCCGGTTCCACGTCCGCCCAGGACGTCCTGAGCGAGCGCTGGCAGCCCCTCGCGGTCGCTGTGGCCGCCGGGTCCGCGTTCCTGGTGTTCCTGCGCAAGCTGCTCAAGAAGTAATCGGGTGCGCGGCTCGCGTGAGTCGCCAGCCGTGCCGGAGGCCGGGTCGCCATCGTCGCGACCCGGCCTCCATTGTGTCCGGGGGCGTACTCGGGTGCGCGACTCCTCCGGCTCCGGTGCGTCTCATCCGGCGGTATGGGATCCCTCGTGCCCCGGTGCGAACATGCGGTGAACTCCCAGGCCCGCCGCGCCCCCGAGCTCTACGATGAGACCGTGACGGAGGACGTGATGAATCGGTGATGCAGTGGATCGCGGTGGCTCTGGCACTGAGCTCGGCGGTGTGCCTCGCGCTCGGTACGCAGACGCAATCCGTGGCGGTCACCGGGCACACCGAGGGACCGTTGACGCCGCGGGGGCTGTGGCCCCTCGTGCGCAATCTACGCTGGCTCAGCGGACTCGCGCTGCTGGGCCTCGGAACGGTGCTGAACGTCGCGGCGCTCTCGCTTGCGACCGTGACCGTGGTGCAGCCCATCGGGGTGATCGCACTCGTCATCACCACGCTGTTGCACGCCCGGCACCGCCACCTGATCATCAACCGTCGCACGTGGCTCGCCGTAGCCCTGTGCAGCGTGGGTGGAGCCACGTTCGTGGTGTGCGCCGTGATCGGGACGGATCCCACCCACGTACCCGGAACGCGTGCCGAGAACACGGTGGTCGCCCTGCTCGTGGGCCTCGTGGTGCTCATCGGTGTGTGCGAGCTATTCGTGCGCCGGCACCGGATCAGCATGTTCTACGTCTTGGGAGCGGGGCTCCTCTACGGCTTCGTGGCCGTGCTCGTCCGGTTGACCGCCACCACCATCACGTCCAGCGGGTTCGCGGACATCCGGTGGACCAGCGTGCTCATGATCGTGGTCGCCGCCGCGCTGGGCGGGTGGATGGTGCAGTGCGCGTACTCGTGCGGACCACCGGATCTCGTGATCGCCGGGCTCACCGTGGTGGACCCCATGGTGGGTGTGGCCCTGGGTCTCGTGGTCCTGGGAGAGGCCGGTGACTCCTTCACCGGGGCACTCGGCACGGCCATGGGGCTCGCGGGTCTCGTTGCTATAGTCGGCGTGGTCGTGCTCTCGCGACACCACCCCGAGGTCCTGCAACGCCGGGCGGCCGCACGCGCCCAGCAGGACGCGGTGACCAGCGGGGCGGTTGCGGACACGGCGCCACCCCGACGAACCGAACGCGCCACCGATCGCTGATCCCCCTACGGAACACAAGGCCTTGAGAATACTGATCACCGCTGAGACCTATCCGCCCGACATCAACGGTTCCGCGCAGTTCGCCCGCCGCCTCGCGCGCGGCATGCTGGAGCGGGGTCACGAGGTCCACGTCGCAGCACCCATGCCCACGAGCGGCCCCTCCCGGATCATGGACGACGCCGGGGTGACCGAGCACCGATTCCGCTCCCACCACGCGTTCACCCACCCCTACTTCCGGTTGTGCTTCCCGTGGGAGATCGTGCGGGAGGTCGCGCGGTTGTTCGACGACGTCCGCCCGGACGTGGTCCACGTCCAGTGCCACTACATCCTGGGCCGACTCGTGGTCCGTGAGGCCGTGCGCCGTGGTGTCCGGGTCGTGGGGACCAATCACTTCATCCCCGAGAACATCGAGCCGTTCCTGCCGTTCCCGCAGTGGTTCGTGCGCGGCTACCGCAAGGTCTCGTGGTGGGACATCGCCCGCGTGTACGGCCGCTGCGACGTCATCACCGCACCCACGCCGCTCGCGGTGCGCACCATGGTCGACAACGGTGTCCCCGATCGGGCGATCGCGGTGTCCAACGGGATCCAGGTCGGTGACTACGAAGCCGCCGCGGGGGAGCAGATCGAGCACCCGGACCACCCGATCGTACTGTTCTGCGGACGCCTGGCCGTGGAGAAGAACGTGGACGAACTCATCGAGGCCGTGGCCCTGATCCCGCGGGAGAAGAACGTCCACGCCGAGATCGTGGGGGAGGGGGAACAGCTGGACCGGCTCGTGAAACTCGCACACGAACACGGTGTCGCGGACCGGGTCCACTTCCTGGGGTTCCTCACGGACGAGCAGCTACGCACGGCCTACCTCCGCGCGGACGTGTTCTGCCAGCCCGGGACAGCGGAACTGCAGTCCCTCGTGACGCTCGAGGCCATGAGCGCCTCGACCCCCGTGGTGCTCGCCAACGCCCGCGCGCTGCCCCACCTCGCGGACGAGGGGCGCAACGGGTACCTCTTCTCCCCGGGCAATTCCGGGGACCTCGCGACCAAGCTGCAACTGGTCCTCGATGCCCCGCCCGAACAGCGGCGGGCCATGGGCGAGCGCAGCCGGGACATGGTGTCCCGCCACTCCTTCGCCAAGACACTGGATACCTTCGAGCGGCTCTACACCGGCGGGGAGGCGTGACGGTCCCTGCGGCGCCGCGCATGCGGTAGCGTAGGGCGGCGACCTCGACATCCGTTCGCGGTCGCACAGGGGGCGGTAGCTCAGCTGGTCAGAGCAGAGGACTCATAATCCTTTGGTCGTGGGTTCAAGCCCCACCCGCCCTACAAAACATGCCACGCTGGCTCACTGTGGTCTCACTCACCGGGGACCGGCAACAACACCGACGGCCGCAGGTCCGCCACGAATTGCAACGGGTTCACGTACTCCCCGTTCTCCCGCACACCCCAGTGCACCGCATCCCCGCCCGGGCCGTGGCCGGGAGTGGCCACGTTGGCGATCACCTGTCCCCGGGTCACCCGGTCACCCACTCGCACGGACGAGGACACCGGCTCGAATGAGGACTTGTGCCCCTCGCCATGCTCCACCGTGAGGACCTCCCGGTCCACGACGACACCCACGAAACTCACGACCCCGTCCTGCGGTGCACGTATCGGTGTGCCCGGGGGAGCGTGTAGATCCACACCCCGGTGGCCGGGCAGCCACTTCTGTGCGGGAGCCTCGAAATGCCGGCTCACCGACGGGCGCGGGGACACGGGCCAGGCCCAGCCGGGAGAGGCCCACGCCGCGGGGTGGGCCAGCAGCGAGCCAAGCGCGAGGACCGCGGCCATCACAGCGCAGTACACGGCGTGGTGCGGGGACCGTCCGGGCGGGCGTGCGGGAAACGGCGGGTGCACGGGAATGGGTGGGACCGTTGGAACGGGTGGGCGAGGAGGAATGGGTGGGGCGGCGTCGTCGTGACCGGAGGAACACATGACGACAGCGTGCGGCAGCCCGGTCCGAAGGGGCGGGGAGGCGCTCCGATGTGGAGCGAGGACGCCGCGCGATGCTGTATCCTACAGGGTGCAGTCACTCTGCCATTGGTTCACCGTGCCCGCTCGCGGGTGCGCGCCAATGCGGGATGGCTGACTTCGCGCGCGAGGGAACCCACGGCGGACATGGTCCGCCCGGGTGCGTGGTCCTCGGTCCGAGGCCCCGGTTACCGGGTGGTCGCGGTATGGAACCACGGGAGCCTGCTCCACGAGTAGGACTCACGAATCGCGCCAGGGACCGGCACGGCCGGTCGACAACCGTAAACACCGAGACGGCCCGCAGGCCGTCCATTATTCATGAGGAGACGACATGCCTGTCGTTACCATGCGCCAGATGCTCGACAACGGCGTCCACTTCGGCCACCAGACCCGTCGCTGGAACCCGAAGATGAAGCGCTTCATCTTCACCGAGCGCAACGGCATCTACATCATCGACCTGCAGCAGTCGCTGGGCTTCATCGACAAGGCCTACGAGGCCGTCAAGTCGACCGTGGCCCACGGCGGAACCATCCTCTTCGTCGGCACCAAGAAGCAGGCGCAGGAAGCGATCGCCGAGCAGGCGACCCGCGTGGGCATGCCCTACGTGAACCACCGTTGGCTCGGTGGCATGCTCACCAACTTCCAGACGGTCTCCAAGCGGATCGACCGCATGAAGGAACTGGAAGAGGTCGACTTCGACGACGTCGCGGGCTCGCAGTACACCAAGAAGGAATTGCTGCTGCTGCGCCGCGAGAAGGAGAAGCTGGAGCGCACGCTCGGCGGCATCCGCAACCTCACCAAGACCCCGTCCCTGGTCTGGATCGTGGACACCAAGAAGGAACACCTCGCGGTGGACGAGGCGCAGAAGCTCGGCGTGCCGATCGTCGCGATCCTCGACACCAACTGCGATCCGGACGAGGTCGCGTTCCCGATCCCGGGTAACGACGACTCCATCCGCTCCGTCTCACTGCTCACCCGCGTGATCGCCGACGCCGTGGCCGAGGGCCTCATGGAGCGCAACAACGGCAAGTCCAACGCCGCCGAGGAGCCCATGGCCGAGTGGGAGCGCGAGCTGCTGGAACAGCACAACGAGCAGACCGCCGAGCAGGCGGCCCCGGCCGAGCAGACCGCGCCCGCCGCCGAGCAGCCCGCCGAGACCGAGCAGAAGGACGCCCCCGCCGCCGAGTGAGGCCGGTGAGCGAGTTCACCTTCCATTCTTCCCGGTGACCCATCGTGGTGACCGGAACCGTGCCGGACGTCCTGAGGCGCCCGGCACGGACGAACCGACAACAGAGGAGTTCACATGGCGAACTACACCGCTGCCGACATCAAGGCCCTGCGCGAGCGCACGGGTGCCGGGATGCTGGACGTCAAGAAGGCCCTGGACGAGGCCGACGGTGACGCCCAGAAGGCCCAGGAGATCATCCGCGTCAAGGGCCTCAAGGGTGTGACCAAGCGCGAGGGTCGCTCGACCGCCGAGGGCATCATTGTGGCCCGCACCGAGAACAACGTGGGCTACATGGTCGAGGTCAACTCCGAGACCGACTTCGTGGCCAAGTCTGCCCCGTTCGTGGAGTTCGGCAACAAGGTGCTCGACGCCGCCGTGGCCTCCGACGCCGCGGACCTCGAGTCCCTGCTGGCCGCCCAGGCGGACGGCAAGACCATCTCCGATCTCGTGACCGAGACCGGTGCGCTGTTGGGCGAGAAGGTCGTCGTGCGTCGTGTGGCCCGTGTCGCCGGTGATCACGTGGCCGTGTACCTGCACAAGACCTCCAAGGACCTGCCCGCCCAGGTGGGTGTCCTGCTGGCCGTGTCCGGTGCTGACGCCGAGACCGCCGCGCACGACGTTGCCGTGCACATCGCCGCGATGTCCCCGTCCTTCCTCTCCGAGGAGGACGTCCCCGCGGAGACCGTGGAGAATGAGAAGCGCGTCGCGGAGGAAACCGCTCGCAACGAGGGCAAGCCCGAGAAGATCATCCCGAACATCGTCCAGGGTCGCCTGAAGGGCTACTACAAGGACGTCGTGCTCGTGGACCAGGACTTCGCCAAGGACGCCAAGAAGTCCGTGGGCCAGGTGCTGTCCGAGGCTGGCGCCACCGCCACCGCGTTCGCGCGGTTCCGCGTGGGGGCCTGAGCACCCGTTCGCGGGGTCCCGCGTGCGCCGAGCACGTGAGGCCCACAGCGACGTCTCGACGGGAGACCGTCACGCGTCCCGCACTGAAGCGGCGGGGCACCACTGGGGGACCGGGGGTGCCCCGCCGCTTCTGTATGCTGGAGGGCGGTCTGCCACGGGCGGGCCGCCTCATGACCACGAATCGGCCCCCCGGGAGGATCCATGCCCAGCATCATCGAATCGGAACCCCAGGACGAGGCCCTCGGCGGGGACCGGCAGCTGCGGCGCACCGAACCGGCACGTCGCAGGGTCCTGCTCAAGCTCTCGGGCGAGGTCTTCGGTGGCGGCAGCGTGGGCGTGGACACCTCGGTGGTGCGTGAGATCGCCGAGCAGATCGCCGCGACCGTGGGCCGCGTGGAGACCTCCGTGGTGGTCGGTGGCGGCAACTTCTTCCGCGGCGCGGAGCTCTCCCAGGCAGGGATGGACCGTTCGCGCGCCGACTACATGGGCATGCTGGGGACCGTGATGAACTGCCTGGCGCTGCAGGACTTCCTGGAGCAGTGCGGCGTGGACACGCGCGTGCAGTCCGCCATCAAGATGGAGCAGGTCGCGGAGACCTACATCCCCCGCCGCGCGATCCGCCACATGGAGAAGGACCGCGTGGTGATCTTCGGTGCGGGTGCGGGCCTGCCCTACTTCTCCACGGACACCGTGGCCGCGCAGCGCGCCCTGGAGGTGCACGCGAGCGAGGTCCTCATGGCCAAGAACGGTGTGGACGGCGTCTACACCGCGGACCCGCGTAAGGACCCGGACGCGCAGCGTCTCGCGAGCCTCACATACGACCAGGCAATCGCGCGCGACATCCGCGTGATGGACCAGACCGCGTTCGCGCTGTGCCGCGACAACAACGTGACCATGCGCGTGTTCGGCATGGAAGGCGCGGGCAACGTGACACGCGCGGTGCTGGGCGAGGAGATCGGGACCCTGGTCACCCCGTAAGGTCTCGCGGGCCGTCGCATCGCGCGACCAGCCGCCCCCTGCCCGTTAGAGTGGGGAGAACGAACCGTCGCCACCGGCGTCAGTACCGCCGGCCGGCCAGCTCATAAGGAGAAACACCCGTGATTTCAGATGTCCTCTCGGATGCCACGACCAAGATGGGTAAGGCGGTGGACGCCGCCAAGACGGACTTCGCCACGGTTCGTACCGGCCGGGCCAACCCGGCGCTGTTCTCGAGCCTGCTCGTGGAGTACTACGGCACGCCCACCCCGCTGCAGCAGCTCGCGTCGTTCCAGACCCCCGAGGCCCGCACCCTGCTGATCACCCCCTACGACCGCAGCGCTCTCAACGACATCGAGAAGGCCTTGCGGGACTCGGACATCGGCGCGAACCCCGCCAACGACGGCAACGTGATTCGCGTGGTCATGCCCGAGCTCACCGAGGAGCGCCGCAAGGAGTACGTGAAGATCGTCTCGAACAAGGCGGAAGAGGGCCGGGTGTCCGTGCGCAACGTGCGCCGCCACGCTAAGGAGGCCATCGAGAAGCTCGTCAAGGACGGCGAGGTCGGCGAGGACGACGGCAAGCGCGGCGAGAAGGACCTGGACGCTGCGACCAAGAAGCACATCGACCAGATCGACGATCTGCTTAAGAACAAGGAAGCCGAACTGCTCGGCGCCTGATGGCATCGGCTGATTCCCCCGGCTCCCCGCACCGCGACACCCGCCCGCCGTCTCCCGCCCCGGCGGGGGAGCAGGGGCGGGCGCACGACCCCCTGGTCACCACGGGATCGCTGCGGCAGGTCCTCACCCGCCCCTTACAGCGCAGCACCGAGCACAAGGCCCCCTCGCGGGCGGGCCGTAACCTCCCGGCCGCCGTGGCCGTGGCCGTCGTGCTCATCGGCGCGCTCGTCACGGGGCTGTTCTTCGTCCCGCTCGTACTGGCCCTGCTGGCCGGGACCGCGGCGGGTATCGGGGTGTGGGAGATCGCGCGGTCACTGACCTACAAGGGCGTGCAGATCCCGCAGGTCCCCGCGGTGATCGCGGCGGTGCTCATGCCGCTCGCGGCGTTCTTCGGCGGGGCGGAGGCGTTGTCCATGGCGCTCGTGCTCGCCGTGACACTCGTGGTGGTGTGGCGGGCCTTCGGGCCCAAGCAGGGGATGATGCTGTCCATCATGGGCTCGGTGTTCGCGCTCGTGTGGGCCTCGTTCCTGCTGAGTACGGCGGTGCTGCTCTACCATTCCCCGGACGGACCCCACAAGGTCCTCACGATCATCCTGCTGGCCGTCAGCTCCGATACCTTCGGCTACGCGGTGGGGGTCGTATGGGGCAAACACCCCATGGCACCCAAGATCTCTCCCAAGAAGTCGTGGGAGGGTTTCGGCGGATCCGTGGGCGGTGCCGTGGTCGTGGGCGTGCTGTGCGCGCTCTTCCTCGTGGAGATGCCGTGGTGGCAGGGCGCGGTCCTGGCGGTCGCGATCGTCGTCGTGGCCACCGTGGGCGACTTCTCCGAGTCCATGATCAAGCGGGAGATCGGGATCAAGGACATGGGGACCCTGCTGCCTGGTCACGGCGGAGTGATGGATCGCATCGACTCCATCGTCTTCGCCGTGATCACCGGCTACGTGATCTTCGAACTGTTCACCGTCCTGGGGTGACGCGGTCGCGGGCCGACCGCCCGTGCGCCCGGGACGCACGGACGCCGCCCCTCGCGGGTCGCGTCCCGGCCGCGGAAGGGCGGGTATGAGTACTCAGCAACGTTTCGATCGCCTCGGCGAGCGGGCCTGGGGTTACGACCCCGCCCAGGTGGACGACTTCCTGGACCGCCTCGCCGCGGTCATGCATACGACGCCGCCTGCCCCCGGTGGCCACGCGGACCCGGTCGCGGGCCCCGGGACGGTCGCTGAGCCGGTCGTTGACCCGGCCGATGTCACGGACCCCGTCACCGCCGAGGACTCTGCTGCGTCCGCGGACACCGCCGGGGCGACCGACGCGGACCGTGAACCCGAGAGCGCGGAGGCGGTGCAGCGGCGTCGTCGGCTGGGCAGCCGGCAGGTGCGCGAGCGCGTGTTCGACCGCGTCAAGGGCGGTTACGACCCCGGAGCGGTGGACGCCCACCTGGACGCCGTGGAGGACGAGCTGTTCGCGCGCGAGAAGGCCGCGTTCGTGGCCGAGCACGGCGCCCGGCGCTGGGAGGAGCACCTGGAGCTGTTGGCCGGGCTGTTGCTGGGGCGGCTCAACCGCCCGCACGGTGAACGCTTCCGCCGGCCGAGTTCGCACCGCACGCTGGGTTACGCGGCGGCGGACGTGGACGTGCTGTGCGACCGGCTCATGGACGCGTTGCGCGGTGAACCCGAGGTGGACCCGCGGCTCGTGAGGACGGCGGTCTTTCGATCCGCCCAGGGTCAGCGCAGCTACGAGGAACAACAGGTGGACGCGTTTCTGGACCGGGCCGTGGAGTTTGTCCTGGCCATGCGGCCGTAGCGGCGCGCCATGACGCCGAATGTATACACAGATCGATCAAAATTATAAGGTGGGCTAACCAAACCGCGGATTTCAGGGGTTTTTCGACGTTGTGACGGACATGTCTTGTGTCATTGGATACACAGTGCGTACTGTGGTGATCATCACACAAGGAGGCACACATGGCGTCCACGCCCCCTGTCGACCCCAACGGTTCCACGGCAACCCAGGGCATCGACTTCCCCGCGGTCCAGCGTTCGCACGAGTTCCAACGGCTGCGCTCGACCCACCGATCCTTCGTCTTCCCCCTGGCCATCGCGTTCCTGGTCTGGTACCTGCTCTACGTGGTCCTCGCCATCTACGCGCCGGGCTTCATGTCCACGCGGGTCGTGGGCAACGTCAACCTGGGTCTGATCCTGGGTCTGTTGCAGTTCGTCACCACATTCGGGATCACTGCCGCGTACGTGAGCTTCGCCAACCGCAAGCTCGATCCGCAGGCCACCGCGTTGCGTGAGGACCTCGAATCCACTTCCGGCCACCGGGACGGCGACCACCAGGAGGCCCGGCCATGATCGCCGTCCCCGCCCTCTCGACACCCGCGGTGCACCTGGCGGAGGCCGCCACGTCCACCGTGGGCAACCCCGCGATCAATATCTCGATCTTCCTGGCGTTTGTGCTCGTGACGCTCGTGGTCGTGATCCGGGCGTCCAAGTCCACCGCCACGGCCGCGGACTACTACGCGGGTGGGCGCTCGTTCTCCGGGACCCAGAACGGTCTGGCCATCGCGGGTGACTACCTCTCCGCGGCGTCGTTCCTGGGCATCGTGGGCGCGATCGCCCTGCAGGGCTACGACGGGTTCCTGTACTCGATCGGCTTCTTCGTCGCGTGGCTCGTGGCCCTGCTACTGATCGCCGAGCCGCTGCGCAACACCGGCAAGTTCACCATGGCGGACGTGCTGTCGTTCCGATTGCGGCAGAGGCCCGTGCGGGTCGCGGCGTCCATCTCAACCCTGGCCGTGACGTTCTTCTACCTCCTGGCGCAAATGGCCGGGGCGGGGGCCCTGGTGTCCCTGCTGCTGGGGATCGGCTCCCGGGCCGGGCAGTCCCTGGTGATCGTGATCGTGGGCGTCATCATGATCGTCTACGTGCTCGTGGGCGGCATGAAGGGCACCACATGGGTGCAAATCATCAAGGCGTGCCTGCTCGTATCCGGCGTGGCCGTGATGACCGTGTGGATCCTGGCCTTGTTCGGGTTCAATTTCTCGACCATGCTCGGCGCGGCCGTGGAGACGAACAACAACCCCGCGATGCTCGATCCCGGGCTGAAGTACGGCGTGAGCGAGATCTCCAAGCTGGACTTCATCTCGCTGGGTCTGGCCCTCGTCCTGGGTGCCGCCGGCCTGCCGCACGTGCTCATGCGCTTCTACACGGTGCCCACCGCCAAGGAGGCCCGCAAGTCCGTGGTTTGGGCGATCACTCTGATCGGCCTGTTCTACCTCTTCACCCTGGTGCTCGGGTTCGGTGCGGCCGCGCTGATCGGTGCGGACCGGATCAAGGGCGCGCCTGGTGGTGTGAACTCGGCGGCTCCGTTGCTCGCGTACGAACTCGGCGGGTCCATCCTCATGGGTCTGATTGCGGCGGTCGCGTTCGCCACGATCCTCGCCGTGGTCGCCGGTCTGGCCATCACGGCCTCCGCGTCATTCGCACACGACATCTACACGTCCGTGATCAAGAAGGGCACCTCGGACCCGCGTCAGGAACTGCGCGTGGCCAAGACCACCGTGGTGGTCATCGGCCTGATCTCGGTCGCCGGCGGCATTGGCGCGCAGGGTCAAAACGTGGCGTTCCTCGTGGCCCTCGCCTTCGCGGTAGCGGCCTCCGCCAACCTGCCCACCATCCTCTACTCGCTCTACTGGAAGCGCTTCACCACGCGCGGCGCGGTATTGTCCATGTACGGCGGGCTGATCATCTCCGTGGTGCTCATTATCTTCTCCCCGGTGATGTCCGGATCGGAGACCTCCATGATCCCCACCGCGGACTTCGCGTTCTACCCGCTGTCCAACCCCGGCATCATCTCGATCCCGGCGTCCTTCCTGCTCGGTTTCCTGGGCTCGCTCAGCGAGCGCCGGCCGGAGGACCCGCGCAAGCAGTCCGAGATGGAAGTGCGTTCCCTCACGGGAGTGGGAGCGGAGAAGGCCGTCTCGCACTGACCCGGTTCACCGCCCCTTGACACGGCCGCCGTGTCCGGTTTCATCCGGACGCGGCGGCCCGTGTAGCGTTGGTGTCTGGTACTACACTGTGAACCAGTTCGCTGACCACGTGCGGTTGCGGAACACCGCAAACGCGCACAACGAGAACCAGAGGTGGAGAAATGGGCATCATTAGCTGGATCATCCTCGGTCTGATCGCCGGCGCGCTCGCCAAGCTGATCCTTCCGGGCAAGCAGGGTGGCGGGATCATCGTCACCATCATCCTCGGCATCGTGGGGGCCTTCCTGGGCGGCTGGCTGGGTAGCTTCATCCCCGGCCTGAGCGACGGGATCAACAGCTTCAGCATCGGCACGATCATCACGTCCGTGATCGGCGCGATCATCGTGCTGCTCATCTACGGCGCCGTCGTCGGCCGCCGTCGCTGAATCACCCGCGGGTCCTGAACGGGACTTCCACACAAAGGCGTCACCTCCGGGTGGCGCCCTTGTCGTATCTCCCGTGTCGTGCGTCCGGAGTCGTGTGCTCGGTGTCGTGCGTGCGGGGTCCGGCGCTCACGCGATACTGGGGTCATGACTTCCTCCACCGGCATGACCCCCGATCTCGACTCCGCCACCCGGCAGGCCCCCCGGCGCCTCGTGATCCTGGGGTCCACGGGATCCATCGGGACGCAGGCGCTCGACGTCGTGTCCGAGGCCGCGGGGCTGCGCCGGCCCGTCTCGGATGCCACCCACGAGCCCTTCGAGGTCGTGGCGCTCGCCGCGGGCGCGGGTCACCTCGAGCTGCTCGCTCAGCAGGCCGTGACGTTCGGCGTCCGTGCGGTGGGCACGAGCGGTACGGCGGACGACGCCGCCCGGTTGCGTGAGCTGATCGCGGACCGGTCACGCGCGGCGTCGTCGGCGGCGCCCGAGGTCCTGTACGGGCCGGACGCTGCAACCCGGATCGCGCAGTGGGAGGGTTCGGACCTCGTGCTGAACGGGATCACCGGGAGCATCGGGCTCGCACCCACCCTGGCGGCGCTGGGAGCGGGTCGGCGGGTGGCGCTCGCGAACAAGGAGTCCCTGATCGCGGGCGGTCCGCTCGTGTTGCGCGCCGCGGCGGACACGGGCCTCGAGGACGCGCTGATCCCCGTGGACTCCGAACACTCGGCGATCGCCCAGGCCCTGCGCTCCGGGACGGCCTCCGAGGTGCGCCGGCTCGTGCTCACGGCGTCCGGCGGACCGTTCCGCGGCATGACGCGCGAGCAGCTCACGCGCGTGACACCCGAACAGGCCCTGCAGCACCCCACGTGGGACATGGGGGTCATGGTCACCACGAACTCCGCGACCATGGTCAACAAGGCACTGGAGGTGCTCGAGGCGAGCCTACTGTTCGACGTCCCCCTGGACCGGATCGACGTCACGGTGCATCCGCAATCGGTCGTGCACTCCATGGTGGAGTTCGTGGACGGATCCACCCTGGCGCAGGCGTCCCCGCCGGACATGCGCCTGCCCATCGCGCTCGGAATCGGCTGGCCCCACCGCGTGACCGGTGCCGCCGCGGGGTGCGACTGGACCCGGGCCGCACAGTGGACGTTCGAACCGCTCGATTCGCAGGTGTTCCCCGCCGTGGAGCTCATGAAGCACGCGGGTTCGCGCGGCGGGACGTGGCCCGCGGTGTTCAACGCCGCCAACGAGCAGGCCGTGCACGCGTTCCACCGCGGGGCGCTCGGCTTCACGCAGATCGTGGACATGGTCGAGCGTGTGCTGGAGGATCACGACGGCGTCACGCGGCCCACCCTTGAGGACGTCCTGGGGGCGGAGGAGTGGGCCCGGGCCCGCGCGGACGAACGTATCGCCGGGATGGCATAGGGCCCTTCCGGCGGTCGTCGGCCCATGGCAGGGCCATGCTAGAATTCCGGGTGGATGACGAGATCCGGCGCGTAGCTCTGGCTGGCCGGACGGCAACCCTCTCCCGTAGCGGGGTGCCCCAGATGACCATCCGGTCGCGGTTGCAACAGATCACGGCAAGTGCGGTTCCCCGGAAATCAGCACGTACCCGTCCCTGTGCCCTCATCCAGGGGGGACTGTTCGCCCCGCGAGTCCCCGTCACAGACCCCTGGAAAGGCATGATCATGCGAACCAAGCGTTTGATTCCCGTCGTGTTGGCCACCACCCTGGGCCTCACCCTCACCGCGTGCGGCGGCGGCTCCGAAAACTCGGACCCGGCCGCGGACGGCAAGATCACCGTCGGGATCGTGGGCTCGACCCCTGTGCAGGAAGCGTTGAAGCAGGTCGCCGCGGACAACGACATCACGGTCGAGTACGTGGACTTCAGTGACTACAGCCAGCCGAACCCCGCTCTGAAGAGCGGTGACATCGACATGAACTGGTTCCAGCACATCGCGTACCTCGCCGATTACAACAACAACGCCGGGGACACCATCACTCCCGTGGGCTCCACGTCCATCTTCCCGCTGGGGCTGTACTCCAAGAGCGTGAAATCCGTGGGTGACTTCAAGCAGGGTGACGAGATCGCCGTGCCGAACGACTCGATCAACCTGTCCCGCGCCCTGAACCTCTTGCACCAGCAGGGTCTCGTGGAGTTCACCAAGGACACGATCGCCCCCACCGAGCAGGACATCGACACCGCCAAGTCCAAGGTCACGGTCCGCCCGGTCTCCGCCGAGCAGACCGTGCTGTCCATGGACTCCGTGGCCGCCTCCGTGGTCAACAACGACTTCCTGGACCGCGCGAACATCGATCCCAAGTCCGCGCTGGCTCAGGACGATCCCACCGCGGACAGCGCCAAGGTGTACGACAACCTCTTCGCCGCGACCGAGGCGAACGCGGACAACGAGACCCTGAAGAAGGTCGCGAGCTTCTACTACGACGACAAGGTCCAGGACGCGGAGAAGACCGAGACCAAGGGCACCGCGGTGCCCACCAAGGTGGATCAGCAGGAGCTCAAGGACTTGCTGGCCCGCTACTCGCAGGACCTCAAGGAGCAGACCAAGTGAGCCCGTCCGCCACGGCGGACACCCTGGTCAGTTTCCGGGACGTGAGCAAGGTCTTCGTCACGGGGTCCAAACGCCGCCCGCGCACCGTGACCGCGGTGGACTCCGTGGACCTGGACATCCGCCGCGGTGAGATCTTCGCGGTGATCGGCTACTCGGGGGCGGGCAAATCCACCCTCGTGCGGCTGATCAACGGCCTGGAACCCATCTCGTCCGGGACGCTCGAGGTCGCCGGTAACCGTGTGGACGGGCGCAGCGAATCCCAGCTGGCGCCCATCCGCCGCAAGATCGGGATGATCTTCCAGCAGTTCAACCTGTTCACGTCACGCACAGTGGCGGGCAACATCGATTACCCGCTCAAGCGTGCCGGGTGGAAGCCCGAGGAACGCAAGGCGCGGGTCGCGGAACTGTTGGAGTTCGTGGGCTTGACCGAGCGCGCCGGGAACTACCCCGAGCAGCTCTCGGGTGGTCAGAAGCAGCGCGTGGGGATCGCCCGCGCGCTCGCGAGCAATCCCGAACTGCTGCTCGCGGACGAGTCCACCTCGGCGTTGGACCCGGAGACCACCCAGGAGGTCCTGGGTCTGCTCAAGCGCGTCAACCGTGAGCTGGGGATCACCATCGTGTTGATCACCCACGAGATGGACGTGGTGCGGGCCACCGCGGACCGCGTGGCCGTGATGGACAGCGGTCGTGTGGTGGAGACCGGGACCACCGCGGAGGTCTTCGCCCACCCGCGGGCGCAGACCACGCGCAAGTTCGTCTCCTCGGTCATGCGCACCGTGCCGCGCGCGGACGAGATCGAGAAGCTGCGCCGGGAACACCCCGGGCGGCTCGTGCTGGTGGACGTCACCGACCAGAACCGGATCGGGGACGTGCTCTCGGACGCCGCCCGTAACGGTGTCAGCTTTAACATCGCCTTCGGGGGGATCTCCATCCTGCAGTCACAGTCCTTCGGAACGCTCACGCTGTCCCTGACCGGTTCGGACGAGTCCGTGGACCGCGCCGTCGAGAGTCTGCGCGCCGTCACCACGGTGCGGGAGGTGAGTGAGTGATGGAGTGGTCTGCTCTGGGCCCGCAGTTGCTGGACGCAACCGGGCAGACGCTGTATATGGTCTCCGTGACCCTCGTGCTGGCCGGGCTCATCGGCCTGGCCGTGGGCATGGGGCTCTACGTGACCCGGCGGGGCAGCATCCTGGAGAACGGTCCACTGTTCACCGCGCTGAACCTCCTGGTGAACTTCGTGCGTCCCATCCCGTTCATCATCCTGCTGGCCGCCCTGGGTCAGGTCACGGAATCGGTCGTGGGCACGCGCCTGGGCCCCAACGCCGCGATCTTCACCATGACCATCGGCGCTACGTTCGCGGTGGCCCGCATCGTGGAGCAGAACCTCATGACGGTGGATCCCGGGGTGATCGAGGCCGCGCGGTCCATGGGGGTCTCACGCTGGAAGATCATCACCACGGTGATCCTGCCGGAGGCGCTCGGCCCGCTCGTGCTGGGGTACACGTTCCTGGTCATCGGCATCACAGACATGTCCGCGATGGCCGGTGCGATCGGTGCCGGCGGTCTGGGTGACTTCGCGTTGCGCCTGGGCTATCAGCGCTTCAACGACCAGGTCACGTGGGCCGCGGTGATCGTGATCATCATCCTGGTCCAGCTCGTGCAGTTCTTCGGCAATTGGCTCGCGCGCAGGATCATGCGCCGCTGACGCTCACGCGCCCCGTACCATGGCGACGCCGCCCCCGGAACATTCCGGGGGCGGCGTCGTGTTCGGCGCATCACGTGCGGCTGTAGCACGTGGGAGGAGTGGGGCACAATGGACAGTGCAACATCGCGGGGCGCGCGTCACGGGCCCCGGACGCCACTTCCTTGGGAGGCAATTCGTGACCTCGGTCAATCTCGGTATGCCCGCCGCGCCCCAACCGGTGCTCTCGCCCCGGCGCAAGACCCGCCAGATCCAGGTGGGTTCGGTGGGTGTGGGGTCGGAGCACCCGATCAGCGTCCAGTCGATGACCACGACCCCCACCACGGACATCAACGCCACGCTGCAGCAGATCGCCGAGCTCAACGCCGCCGGTTGCGACATCGTGCGCGTGGCGTGCCCGTCCCAGGACGACGCCGACGCCCTGCCCATCATCGCCATGAAGTCCCCGATCCCGGTGATCGCGGACATCCACTTCCAGCCCAAGTACGTCTACGCCGCGATCGACGCCGGGTGCGCCGGTGTGCGCGTGAACCCGGGCAACATCCGCAAGTTCGACGACCAGATCGAGGGCATCTCCCGTGCGGCGGAGGCCGCGGGCGTGTCCATCCGGATCGGCGTGAACGCGGGCTCCCTGGACAAGCGCCTGCTGCAGAAGTACGGCAAGGCCACCCCGGAGGCGCTCGTGGAGTCCGCCGTGTGGGAGGCCTCGCTGTTCGAGGAGCACGACTTCCACGACTTCAAGATCTCGGTCAAGCACAACGACCCCGTGACCATGGTGCGCGCCTACCAGTTGCTTGCCGAGCGCGGGGACTGGCCGCTGCACCTGGGTGTCACTGAGGCCGGCCCGGCCCTGCAGGGCACCGTCAAGTCCGCGACCGCCTTCGGCATCCTGCTCGGTCAGGGCATCGGGGACACCATCCGCGTGTCCCTGTCCGCGCCTCCGGTCGAAGAGGTCAAGGTGGGCAATCAGATCCTGCAGTCGCTTGGGCTGCGCCCGCGCAAGCTCGAGATCGTCTCGTGCCCCTCGTGCGGGCGCGCGCAGGTGGACGTCTACAAGCTCGCCGAGGAGGTCAACGAGGGCCTGGCACACCTGACCGTGCCGCTGCGCGTGGCCGTGATGGGCTGCGTCGTCAACGGCCCGGGGGAAGCCCGCGAAGCGGACCTGGGCGTGGCCTCGGGCAACGGTAAGGGCCAGATCTTCGTGCGCGGTGAGGTCATCAAGACCGTTCCCGAGGACCAGATCGTGGAGACCCTGCTCGCCCAGGCCAACGAGATGGCCGAGAGCATGGAATTGGACGAGAACGGCCAGCCGGTCGAGGGCGCGCCGGTCGTGACCGCCGGGTGATCCTGCGCCGCGCCCCGCGGGTGCTCTCACCCGCCGCCGTGAACCAGTCGGCACTGGACCGCCTGCTGGCGCGGCACGCGGTGTCCGGGGTGTTCGTCGCGGCGCACGTGGCCCGGATCCGGGCCGCCCGCGGTCGGCGGCAGCCGCCCGTGATCGGTGTGGCGGACTCCTCCGGCGAGCTCGTGGGCGCGTGCTGGGCGGGAACCAACGTGGTCCCCGTGGTGCTCGACCAGACCGGGACGGACCTCGTCGCGGACGTCCTGGCCCGCGGCGGCCCCCGCTTCGCCTCGTTCTTCGGTCCCGCCGATCCCGTGCTCGGACTGTGGGAACGATTGCGGGACACGTGGCCCGAACCCTTCGACGTCCGTCCCGTGCAACCGCTGCTCGTGATGGACCGTGATCCCGCACCCGAGTTGTTCACGGGGCCCGCCCGCGATGTGCGATGGGCGCAGGACGAGGACTTCCCTCGCGTGCTGCCCGCGGCCGCGGCCATGTTCACCGAGGAAGTGGGGTACTCCCCCTTCACCACCGGGGCGGAGGGTTACCGCCAGCGAGTGCGCTCCCTCGTGCGCGATCGCAGGACCGCGGTGCTCACCGACGAGCACGGTACCGTGATCTTCAAGGCGGACATCGGGTCACTGCACGGGTCCGTGTGCCAGATCCAGGGCGTGTGGGTGGACCCCGAGCACCGGGGGAGGGGACTGGCCGTGCCGTGTATGGCCGCGACCGTGGCGCTCGCCCGGCAGTACGTCCCGACCGTGAGCCTCTACGTGAACTCGTTCAACGCACCCGCCCTGGCCACATACCGCCGAGTGGGTTTCCGGCGGCACGGGGATTTCGCCACGGTCCTCCTGTGAGCCCCCAGGCCAGGCGTGCGCCGGTGCCGCGCAGCGATAGACTCGCGGGGATACCCGCCGCTTCGATCGATCCCTTCACGGGTGGATAGGATCCCTTCATGCCCCTTCGCCTGAGTTCCTTGTTCCTGCGCACGCTGCGCGAAGACCCCGTGGACGCAGACGTGGACAGCCACAAGCTCCTGGTGCGCGCCGGGTACATCCGCCGCGCGGCGCCCGGGATCTACACGTGGTTGCCCCTGGGGCTGAACGTCCTGGGAAAGGTCGAGCGGATCGTGCGCGAGGAGATGAACGCGATCGGCGCCCAGGAGGTGCACTTCCCGGCGCTGTTGCCGCGCGAACCCTACGAGGCCACCAACCGCTGGACCGAGTACGGTGAGAACCTCTTCCGGCTGCAGGACCGCAAGGGCGCGGACTACCTGCTCGCGCCCACGCACGAGGAGATGTTCACGCTGCTCGTGAAGGATCTTTACTCGTCCTACAAGGACCTCCCGGTCTCGCTGTACCAGATCCAGACCAAGTACCGGGACGAAGCCCGCCCCCGCGCGGGTCTGCTGCGCGGGCGGGAGTTCATCATGAAGGACTCCTACTCGTTCGACATCGACGACGCGGGGTTGGACGAGTCCTACGCCAAGCACCGCGCGGCGTACGTGCGGATCTTCGAACGCCTCGGCCTGCCGGTCGTGGCCGTGTCCGCGACCTCGGGGGCCATGGGCGGATCCCGGTCCGAGGAGTTCATGCACCCCTCGTCCGTGGGTGAGGACACCTTCGTGCGCTCGGCTGGAGGCTACGCCGCGAACGTGGAGGCCGTGACGACGGTGGTCCCGGAGCCGATCGACTACGCGGACGCTCCTGCGGCCCAAGTGCACCGCACCCCCGCGAGCCCCACGATCGAGACGCTTGTGGAGCGCTCCAACGAGTTGCACCCCCGCGAAGGCGAGCCGTGGACCGCCGCGGACACGCTCAAGAACGTCGTGCTGTCCGTCTCGTTGCCCGGTGGTAAGCGTCAGCTCGTGGCCCTGGGCGTTCCCGGGGACCGCGACGTGGACCTCAAGCGCGTGGAAGCCGGGATCGGTGAGGCCCTCGGACAGGGCGGTGAACTCGAGGTCGCCGCCGCGACCGAGGACGAGCTGCGTGCCGTGCCCGAACTCGTCAAGGGCTACATCGGTCCGGGTCTGAGCCGCGACGACGCCCTGCTCGGTTCCGAGTCCCGCACGGGCATCCCGTACTTCGTGGACCCTCGCGTGGTGCCGGGCACCTCGTGGATCACCGGCGCGAACGTGGCCGAGACCCACGTCTACCACCTGGTCGCCGAGCGCGACTTCACGTGGGACGGCACCCTCGAGGCTTGCACCGTGCGTGACGGGGACCCCGCACCGGACGGTTCCGGGCCCCTCGAGATCGCGCGTGGCATGGAGATGGGCCACGTCTTCCAGCTCGGGCGCAAGTACGCCGATGCCCTCGGGCTCAGGGTGCTGGACAGCAACGGCAAGCTCGTGACCGTGACCATGGGCTCCTACGGTGTGGGCGTGACCCGCGCGCTCGCGGCCGTGGCGGAGTTCTACCACGACGACAAGGGCCTGTTGTGGCCGCGCGACCTCAGCCCCGCGGACGTCCACGTGGTCGCCACGGGCAAGGGCACGGAGGTGCTCGAGGCCGCGGAGGAGATCGTCGCGCACCTCGAGGACGCCGGGATCAGCGTCCTGTTCGACGACCGTCCCAAGGTCTCCCCGGGTGTGAAGTTCGGCGACGCCGAGCTGCTGGGCGTACCCACCGTGCTCGTGGTGGGCCGCGGGCTCAAGGACGGGATGCTCGAGCTCAAGGACCGCCGCAGCGGGCAGTCCCGGGACATCGCACGCGAGGACGTGGTTGCCGAACTCACCGCCGAACTGCGCGGATCGGACACCCCCGCGGACGACACCCTGTAGTCCCGGCCCGGGTGTTCCGTTATGGACCTGTCCGCCCTCGCGGGATCCGGTCTGGACTCCGCCGCCTCCGGCTTCGTCGTGCTGCTGGTGCTCACCGGTTTCGCCGCGGGGTTCATCGACGCCGTGGTGGGCGGTGGAGGGTTGCTCCAACTGCCCGTGATGCTGCTGATCCCGGGCATCACCCCGGTCCAGGCGCTCGCGACGAACAAGATGGGCTCGGTCTTCGGCACGACCACGTCCGCGGTGACGTTCTACCGTCGCGTCCACCCGGACCTGCGCACCGCGCTGCCCATGGCCGTCGTGGCCCTCGTCGCGTCGGGGGCGGGTGCGGCCGCGGCCGCCGCACTCCCGGCCGCGGTGTTCAAGCCGATCATCGTGCTCGCGCTGATCGCCGTGCTCGTGTTCACGGTGGCCAAGCCATCCATGGGTCAGCTGACCGCGCTGCGACACACCGGCGCGCGGCACTACGGGCTGGCTGTCGCGCTAGGCGCCTTGATCGGTTTCTACGACGGCGTCATGGGCCCGGGAACGGGGTCGTTCCTGATCATCGGGCTCGTATCGTTACTGGGCTACAGCTTCCTCGCGGCGAGCGCGAAGGCCAAGATCGTCAACCTGGCCACGAACATCGGCGCCATCGCGGTCTTCGCCGCGCACGGTTCCGTCCTGTGGGGGCTGGGTCTCGTGCTCGGGCTTAGCAACATGGCCGGGGGTTACATCGGCGCACGCACCGCGGTGGCCCGGGGCAGCGCGTTCATCCGCGTGGTCTTCTTCACGGTGGTCACGGTGTTGATTGCCAAGCTCGGGTGGGACGTCCTCACGGGTCGCTGACCGGCGCGTGCGCCGCGCGTCAGTCCCTCCCCGGTAGGGCGGGCACCGGGTGTTCGGGGTCCAGGTGCTGCGCTGTGACGGCCGTCTCCAGCAGCCCCGTGAGCAGCCAGTCCCGGTCCTCGGGCGACGACGCCCCCACGGCGGACACGAGCGCGGCGCTCGCCTCGCGCAGTGGCCCGCCCACCGCTCGGGTGGGGTCCTCCGCGAAGCCGGCGGGCAGGACGTGACCGCCCGCGACGGGTGCGGGATCGCACGACAACATCGGAGTCACCGCCGGCTCACGCAGCGTGGCATCGAGCGTGTCCGTGACCGCGTCCATGGTGCCCCTCTGTGCGGCGTCGGCCGGGATCCGCGCAGCGGCCGCCTCGGCGGTGAACCGCGCACGGTCCAGGGCCGTGACCGCGGCGAGCTGCGCAGGTTCGCACGACGACGCCGCGTCGTCGTTGGTGTCCTCGCCGTCCCCTTCCTCGGTGGGTACTTTCGATGCCGCGGGGGAACCGGCCCCCGAACCCGCCTCGCTCTCTTCTGTTCGGCGTGCGGTGGGGTCCGCGCCAGCCGGCGGTGGCTCCACCGCCCACCACGACGCCGCGACGCTCGCGGCGGTGGCCGCCAGCTCCCCGTTCGGCGAGGTCCTGGCGACGTCCTCGAGCCGGGCTGCGGCGTCGGCCAGTGAACTCGGCGGGGCCCCGGTACCGCGTGCCTCGAGGTGGCGGGCCTGGGAGGGAGTTGCCGCCGGACCGAACGCGGCCTCCTGATCCGCCAGGACGGCGTCGGGAAGGACCGAGGGATCGGGGTGCAGGCCCGTGCGCACGGAGGCGACGGTCGCGCGCGCGCCGAGGCGTGCGGCGTCGTCGTCGGACAACGAACGCCAATGAGCCCACAAACCCGCGGCGAGCACGAGCACCAGGACCAGGGTGAGCGCCACGGCCAGGACGCGCCAGGCGCTGGCGGGGGGTGCGGGCGGGCGAGAACTCACGAATTCCTCCGGGGGACGGGTCTGTTCCATGATAGGGAGCAGCAGGCAGGACGAACGCGGCGCGGTGACCCCGCGAGCCGCACGAGGAGGACGGACATGACGACAGTGGACGAGACGCGCATCCGCGCGAGCGTGGAACCGGTGGTCGAGGCCGCCGGGCTCTTCCTGGAGCAGTGCGAGTTCACGGGCCAGGGCGGGAACCGGATGCTGCGCGTGCTCGTGGACCTGCCGGACGGTACGGACTCTCTGAGCCTGGATCGCGTGGCGGAGGTGGCGCGGCAGGTCTCCGACGCCCTGGACCGCGACGACCCCGTGCCCGGCCCGCCGTACGAACTCGAGGTGTCCTCGCCGGGGGCCACGCGCGACCTGGAGACGCCGCGGCACTGGCGGCGCAGCGTGGGCCACCTCGTGCGGATCCGGCCCGCGGAGGGGGAGCGCTACTCGGCGCGGCTGCTCGAGGCGCACGAGGACCACGCCGTGGTCCAGCGCTGGCACCAACCCAAGAAGGGAATGCCGGTGAAGTACCTGGACCCCGAGCGCGTGGCCTACGTGGACGTGCGCGGTGCCAAGGTGGAGGTGGAGATCTGACGTCCCCGCGGGATGTACGATAGCCGGAAGAACACGAGACAGACCCATGCAGCAGCGCTCCGCACCCCGCGTGCGGCGCGCTGTTTGGTTCTCGGCCCCGAATACGGTGCGGAACCCCCGCGTGGTGCGAAGGAAGGCCGGACACATGGACATCGACATGAGCACCCTGCGCTTGCTGGAACGCGAGCGCGACATCCCCGTGGACGTGCTGATCCCCACGATCGAACAGGCCCTGCTGCTCGCGTACATGCGCTCGCCGGGGGCCATCAACGGCGCCCGTGCCGAGGTCGATCGTCGCAGTGGACACGTGACCATCTGGGCTCCCGAGCTGGACGAGAACGACGAGCGGGTGGGCGAGTTCGACGACACCCCGTCCGGTTTCGGTCGTATCGCCGCCGCGACCGCGCGCCAGGTCATCCTGCAGAAACTGCGCGACGTCGAGGACGACAACGTCCTGGGTCACTTCAAGGGCCGCGAGGGGGAACTCGTCTCCGGTCAGATCCAGCAGGGCAACAACCCCAAGATGGTCCAGGTGAACCTGGGCACCGTGGAGGGACTGCTGCCGCCGCACGAGCAGGTCCCCGGGGAGCGTTACGAGCACGGTCAGCGGATCCGCGCGTTCGTCGTGGAGGCCAAGCGCGGGTTCAAGGGCCCGTCCATCACGCTGTCCCGCTCCCACCCGGATCTGGTGCGCCGACTGTTCGAGATGGAGGTCCCCGAGATCGCGGACGGTTCCGTGGAGATCGTGACCCTGGCGCGCGAGGCCGGGCACCGCACGAAGATGGCCGTGGCCGCCAAGCGCCCCGGGGCCAACGCCAAGGGCGCGTGCATCGGTGACATGGGTTCGCGCGTGCGCGCGGTGATGAACGAGCTCGGAGACGAGAAGATCGACATCATCGACTACTCGGACGATCCCGCCCGGTTCATCGGCAACGCCCTGTCCCCGGCGCGGGTGTCCCGGGTGAACGTGCTGGACGAGGGTGCCCGTTCCGCGCGCGCCGTCGTCCCGGACGCCCAGCTGTCCCTCGCGATCGGCAAGGAGGGGCAGAACGCCCGCCTGGCCGCGCGGCTCACGGGGTGGCGCATCGACATCGTCCCCGAATCCCGCGCGACGGATCGCTGAACACCCCCAGGATTCGGGGGAATCCCGCGCGGCGCGCTAGACTTTGCTCTGATCAGGTCGACCATCGTCCTTCCGCGCGGTTCCGTGCCGCCTGAAAACCGGACGACGGGTCATGAGGAGCGGGGATGAGCGTCAACAGTCTTCGAACCTGTGTGGGGTGCCGAGAGGTGAGCCCCCCTGATCAACTCGTCCGCGTGACGATGGAGGACACACCGCAGGGCCCCCGGGTCGTGGCGGATCTTCACTGCCGAGCGGGAGGCCGAGGAGCCTGGGTGCACGCCACCCGGCAGTGCGTTGCCACCGCGGTGCGCAAACGGGCGTTCCATCGCTCGTTCCGTACCGCCGTGACCACGGACGACCTCGAGCAACAGCTGCGCGTCCTCCTGCCGGTGCAGGAGGACGAACACCAGGAAAGCGAGTCAAAAGCCCATGGAAAACCGATGAGTGCCGGCCGATGAGTGCCTTCGAGTACTCAACCCGCGGCCACGCGGGACGCACGTGTGCGTCCGGTGGCCACGTCAACGGAAAATAAGCGGTTCGTACCTGTTTCGGTGCGGACCGAGACAGGAGAACAGTGGCCAAGCCCCGTGTCCACGAGCTCGCGAAAGAGCTCGGAATCACGTCCAAGGAAGCTATTTCCAAACTTCAGGAACTCGGCGAATTCGTTCGCGGAGCGTCCTCCACGGTGGAACCGCCCGTGGCCAAGAAGCTGCGTTCGGCGTACCCCGCCGGTGGCGATTCCGCCGCGCAGTCCAAGAACTCCGCCGGGGGCAACTCCGGCAAGCCCGCGCAGCAGGGCGCCAGGAAGCCCGCGGAGAAGTCCTCCGCGCCCAAGCCCGGGGGCAGGGTCCAGTCCAAGCCCGCCGGTTCCGACGCCCCTGCCAAGCCCGCTGCCGGATCCGCCGCGCCGACCCCGGGTGCCCCCAAGGCCCCCGCGAAGTCGGCGTCCGAGCCCCAGGCCTCCGAGACCCCGGTCGCGAAGCCCGCTGCCTCCAAGCCCGCCGCCTCCGACTCGGCCACGCCGCGCAGTGCGGCGACCCCGGGCCCCCGTGCCAACGCCCCCAAGCCCGGTAGTGCCAAGCCGGGTCAGTCCGCACCGCGTCCGGGGAACAACCCGTTCGCGTCCCAGCAGGGCATGGGCCGCGGTTCCGACGGTGGTCAGCGTGCGCCGCGCCCCGGCCAGCAGCGCTCGGCCAAGCCCGGAGCACCGCGTCCCGGTAACAACCCGTTCGCGTCCCAGCAGGGGATGCGTTCGAGCAATGCCGGTCAGGGCGGACCCCGTCCCGGCGGTCCCCGTCCGGGTGGCCCCCGTCCCGCTCAGGCGGGCCAGGGTGGCCCGCGTCCCGGTGCGCCCCGTACGGGTGCACCGCGAACGGGTCAGGGCGGCCCCCGTCCCGGTGGACCCCGCCCCTCGCCGAACATGATGCCCGGTCACACCACGGGTGTGGCCCCGATCGGTAGCCGCCCGGCACCCGGTGGGGGACCCCGCCGCGGTGGTGGCGCCGGCGGCGGTGGTACCGGTGGCGGCGGTGGTTTCCGCGGCCGCGGTGGCCGCGGTGGCACGCAGGGTGCCTTCGGTCGCGGTGGTGCCCGCGGCAAGCACCGCAAGTCGAAGCGGGCGAAGCGCCAGGAGCTCGAGCAGATGAGCGCACCCGCCGTCGGCGGCGTGTCGGTTCCCCACGGCGACGGCAGCACTGTGGTGCGGCTGCGCCGCGGTGCCTCGCTCATGGACTTCGCGGAGAAGATCAACGCGAACCCGGCGTCGCTCGTGACCGTGCTCATCCACCTGGGTGAGATGGCCACGCAGACCCAGTCCCTGGACGAGGACACCTTCCAGCTGCTGGGTGCCGAGCTCGGCTACCAGATCCAGGTGGTCTCCCCGGAGGACGAGGAGCGCGAGCTGCTCGAGTCCTTCGACATCGACCTCGAGGCGGAACTGGAGGCTGAGGGCGAGGACGTCCTGGCACCGCGCCCGCCGGTGGTCACCGTCATGGGTCACGTGGACCACGGTAAGACCCGCTTGCTGGACGCGATCCGTAACACCAAGGTGATCGAGGGTGAGGCCGGCGGCATCACCCAGCACATCGGTGCGTACCAGATCTCCACCGAGGTGGACGGTCAGGAACGGCTCATCACGTTCATCGACACCCCGGGTCACGAGGCGTTCACCGCGATGCGTGCCCGTGGTGCGCAGGTCACGGACATCGCCGTGCTCGTGGTCGCCGCGGACGACGGCGTGATGCCGCAGACCGTCGAGGCGCTCAACCACGCCCAGGCGGCGAACGTGCCGATCGTGGTGGCCGTGAACAAGGTCGACAAGCCGGACGCCAACCCGGAGAAGATCCGCGGTCAGCTCACCGAGTACGGCCTGGTGCCCGAGGAGTACGGCGGCGACACCATGTTCGTGGACGTCTCCGCCCGCGAGAACCTGCACATCGAGGACTTGCTGGACGCCATCGTGCTCACGGCGGACGGCGCTCTGGAACTGCAGGCGAACCCGGACAAGAACGCCCGCGGCGTCGCCATCGAAGCCAACCTGGACAAGGGCCGCGGTGCGGTGTGCACCGTGCTGGTCCAGTCCGGCACGCTCACCGTGGGCGATTCGATCGTGGCCGGTGCCGCGTACGGTCGCGTGCGTGCCATGTTCGACGAGATGGGCCGCACCGTGGAGGCGGCGCTGCCGTCCCGCCCGGTGCAGGTGCTGGGTCTGTCCTCCGTGCCGCGCGCGGGTGACACGTTCCTGGCCACCCAGGAGGAGCGCACCGCGCGTCAGATCGCCGAGAAGCGTGAGGCCGCGGACCGCAATGCCCAACTCGCCAAGCGCCGCAAGCGGATCACGCTCGAGTCCTTCGACGAGGCCGTGGCCGAGGGCAAGATCGACACCCTCAACCTCATCATCAAGGGTGACGTGTCCGGTGCCGTGGAGGCGCTCGAGGACTCGCTGCTCAAGATCGACGTGGGCGAAGAGGTCCAGCTGCGGGTCATCCACCGCGGCGTGGGCGCGATCACCCAGAACGACGTCAACCTGGCCACGGTGGACAACGCCGTGATCATCGGCTTCAACGTCCGTCCCGCCGAGCGCGTGACGGACCTGGCCGAGCGCGAGGGCGTGGAGATGAAGTTCTACTCCGTGATCTACAACGCGATCGACGACGTCGAGAGCGCGCTCAAGGGCATGCTCAAGCCGGAGTACGAGGAGGTGGAGCTCGGTACCGCCGAGATCCGCGAGGTCTTCCGCTCGTCCAAGTGGGGCAACATCGCCGGTGCGTACATCACCAAGGGTGTGGTGCGCCGCAACGGCAAGGCCCGCCTGGTGCGCGACGGCAACGTGGTGCAGGACAACCTCACCATCGATTCGCTGCGCCGGTTCAAGGACGACGCCACCGAGGTGCGCGAGGGTTACGAGTGCGGTATCGGACTCGGTTCCTTCAACGACATCCGCGAGGGCGACCTCATCGAGACCTGGGAGATGCGCGAGAAGCCGCGCGACTGACGGGTCCCCGCGGCCGGTGCACTCACGCGAGCGCACCGGCCGCGACCACGTGACAGCGGGTCCGGGTGCCCGTGTGATTCCCACGAGATCACGCGGGCACCCCGCCCGCACCGCGATCCGTTCCGTGATGGGCGCATCGCACCGGGTGGCGCGTCACGGCGCACCACCCCCGCACAGTGCAACGCCCCGGCGTTGCCCGGACACGAGGAGTACCACCATGGCCGACGCCGCCCGCGCCGCTCGACTGGCCGATCGCATCAAGGTGATCGTGGCCCAGGCGCTCGAACGCAGGATCAAGGACCCCCGGGTGGGTTTCGTGACCGTCACGGACGCGCGGGTCACCAACGACCTGCAGCATGCGACCGTGTACTACACCGTCTACGGGGACGAGACGCAGCGTCAGGAGACCGCGCGGGCCCTGGAGTCCGCCAAGGGCATCCTGCGCTCCGAGGTGGGTAGGAACATCACCGCGCGCCTGACCCCCACGCTCACCTTCGTCGCGGACGAGATCCCCGCGGACGCCGCACGTCTCGAGTCGCTGCTGCGCACCGCGCGTGAGAAGGACGCCCAGGTGGCTGAACAGGCCCAGGGCGCTCAGTACGCCGCGGGGGAGGACGCCTACCGCACGTCCGACGCGGATGACGAAGCCCCCGAGAGCCGGTCGCGGGACTGACCCGGTGACCGATCGCCAGGAAATCCCGAGCCCGGCACCCTCGCTCCCGAGGGTGGCCGGGCTCGTCGTCGTGGACAAACCGCTCGGCTGGACCTCGCACGACGTCGTCTCGCGCATGCGCCGCCTCGCGGGGACCCGCAAGGTGGGTCACGCGGGCACGCTGGACCCCGCGGCGTCGGGCGTGCTGGTCGTGGGGGTCGAGAAGGCCACCAAGCTGCTGACCTACGTCACGGGCACGGACAAAACGTACCGGGCGAGCATCCGCCTGGGTGCCGCGACCGTGACCGACGACGCCGAGGGGGACGTCACGAGCACGGCCGCGCCCGAGCGGCTCGCCGCGCTCACCGATGACGCCGTCCTGGCCGCGGTCGCCGAGCTGACCGGTGAGATCCAGCAGGTCCCGTCCGCGGTCAGCGCGATCAAGGTGGGCGGGCAGCGCTCGTACGCCCGCGTGCGCAAGGGCGAGGACGTGGAGCTGCCCGCGCGACCGGTCACCGTCTACGAGTTCACGGTGCACGGGATCTCCCGCGAGCCGACCGACGCTGAGCCCACCGCGGTGGATGTCGATGCGACCGTGACGTGCTCCTCCGGGACGTACATCCGCGCCCTCGCGCGCGACCTCGGGGAGGCCCTGGGCGTGGGCGGGCACCTCACGGCGCTGCGGCGCACGCGCGTGGGGTCGTTCACGCTCGAGCAGTCGCACACGCTCGACGAGCTCACGGAGCAGGTGCGCGCCGGCGGCACGGTCTCGACGCTGCCGATCGACGACGCCGCGCGCGGACTGTTCCCCGTGCGCGAGCTCACCGCCCGGGAGGCCACGGACCTGTCGCACGGGCGCAGGATCGCCGCGACGCAGGTTCATCCTGGCGGCGCTTCGCAGGTCGACGGCGCCGCGTCTCGTTCCGGGGCAGGCGCCGGTGACACCGCATCCGCCGGCGACGCCGCGGCGTCGGGATCCGAGCCTGCCGGGGGATTCCGGGCGGGGCTGCCCGTCGCATGCTTCGCACCGGACGGGACACTCGTGGCCCTCGCCGAGGACCGCGGCCCCGCCGACCGCCGATACACGACGTCGGTGCTCGGGATCGCGGCGGGGGTGACGTTCACGGCTGCCGCGGCGCCGGATGATACAGGCGTGGAAAAACCCGGGGCGGGTGACCCCGGAGCGGGACAGGACGGAACCAAGCGAACGGAACGGACGCACGACTGATGCTGTGGGGTTATGACGGGTGGTTCTGGGCATCGGTGGTCCTGGGTGCGCTCTCGTGCGTGATCTGCCTCGTGCAGGCCGCGCGCGGACGTGCGCCGGACGACTTCTCCCAGGGTTCCGTGCTCGTGCTCGAGGCGTTCCTGCTGGTCTACGCGGTGGGCTCGGTGTTCCTGCCCGTGCTGGGTCCGGATCCCTCCGGGAGCCTGCTCGAGTACTGGGGCTACTTGCTCACGGCGCTGCTGATCCCCGCGGGGACGTTCGTGTGGTCCCTCGTGGAACGCTCGCGGTGGTCCACCCTCATCCTGGCCGCCGCCGGTCCCGTGGTGGCCGTGATGGTCTACCGCATGAACTTCATCTACTACTACCAGTGACGCCGCAGCGGCCGGGACGGGCCGCCGGGGGAAGGACGAGCATGGCTGAGCCCTCACGCACCACGCTGCAGAACCGTTTCGGGCGGTCGGGGCCCCGCGCGGGATCCGACCGGAAGAACTCGGGGTTCGGGCGGCTGCTGATCGTGGTGTACGCCGTCTTCTCGCTCTCCGCGGGGGTGCGCTCGCTCTACCAGCTCGCCACCGAGTTCTCCGCGGCTCCGCTCGCGATCATCCTGTCCACGATCTCCGCCGCGATCTACGTCCTGGCGACGATCGCCTTGGCCAAGTCCGGTCCGGGCTGGCACAGGGTCGCCACGGTGGCCGTGGTCGTGGAGCTCGTGGGTGTGCTGGGCGTGGGCCTGCTCAGTGTCCTGGAACCGCAGTTGTTCCCCAAGGCGAGCGTGTGGTCCCACTTTGGTGCCGGTTACGGCTACGTGCCGCTCGTGCTCCCGATCGTGGGGCTCGTGTGGTTGTGGCTGACACGGCCCTCCCGGCGGAGCGGTAGGCTCTAGACGTCGCCCGCACACACCCTGACCACGCAGAAGACATCAAGGAGAACAGTGATTCGCTGGAGAAGCCTGGACGAGGTCACCCCGGGATTCGGTCCCTCCGTGGTGAGCATCGGCAACTTCGACGGTGTCCACCGCGGTCATCAACACGTGTTCGCGCGGCTGCTCGAGACCTCCCGGCGTCTCGAGGCCCGCTCCGTAGTCGTGACCTTCGATCCGCACCCGGCTCTCGTGCACCGGCCCGAATCTCACCCCGGACTCATCATGGGTCTCGAGGACAAGCTCGACGCCCTCGAGGCCACAGGCGTGGACGCCGTCCTCGTGCTGCCGTACAGCCTCGAGTTCTCCGAGCTGAGCCCCGAGGAGTTCGTGGTCGACTACCTCGTGAAACCGCTGGGCGCGGTGTGTCTCGTGATCGGGTCGGACGTCCGGCTCGGGCGTGACAACACGGGGGACCTGCCGGTGATCAGGGAGCTCGGCCGTGAACACGGCTTCGAGGTCGAGGTCGTGGACGACGTCGCGGGCCTGGTCCCCGAGGACACGGATGAACTCAACGGCCTGGTGGGCTGGAGCGACGACCGTCGCTGCTCGTCCACGTGGGTGCGCTCGTGCCTCGAGGCGGGGGACATCCGCGGTGCTGCCAAACTGCTCGGCCGGCACCACCGCATGCGCGGGGAAGTGGTGCACGGGGCCGCACGCGGGCGTGAACTGGGCTTCCCCACGGCCAACCTGGCACCCGAGGCCACGGGTTTCATCCCGGCGGACGGGGTCTACGCGGGCTGGCTCGTGGACCAGGACGGCACCCGCTGGCCCACGGCGATCTCCGTGGGGTCGAATCCCACGTTCGACGGTGTGAACCGCCAGGTCGAGGCCCACGTGATCGACCGCCCGGACGAGGCCGTGGAGGACTTCGACCTCTACGGGCAGACCGTGGTGGTCGAATTCGTGGAACGCCTGCGCGGGATGGTGGCCTACCGGGGGATCGACGCGCTCGTGTCCCAGATGCGCGACGACGTGAATCGGTCCCGCGACATCCTGCGGGAACAGGCGCGCGGGACCGACTGAGCTCACCCGGTGGGGCTGATCACATCTCCTCGTGCACGGAGGGGTCGAACCCCGAACCGCTGATGCCGGTGTGCAGCATGCGCACCCGTTCCATCTGCTCGTCCGTGAGTTCCCATTCGAACACGTCGATGTTCTCCGCCATGCGCTCGGTGTTCGAGGACTTGGGGATCGCCACGATGCTCGACTGCACGTGCCAGCGCAGCGCCACCTGGGCCGGGGTGCGTCCCACCTTGCGTGCGATCTCCACGAGCCACGGGTCCTGCAGGAGGTCCGTCTTGCGCCCCAGCGGGGACCACGCCTCGGTGAGGATCTTGTGCTCCTCGTGGAACGCCCGCAGGGTCTCTTGCTGGTACTGCGGGTGCAGCTCCACTTGGTTGACCACGGGCATCTCCCCGGTCTCCCGCTCCAGGCGCAGGAGGTGCTCGGGCAGGAAGTTGGACACACCGATCGAACGGATGAGGCCCTCGTCGCGCGCGGCCATCATGGCGCGCCACGTGTCCACGTACCGGTCCACGCTGGGGTTGGGCCAATGGATCAGGTAGAGGTCCAGGTAGTCCGTGCCGAGCCGTTCGAGCGTGCCCTCGAGTGACCGCCGCACGCTGTCCGTACCGTGATCCCGGCCCGGGAGCTTGGACGTGAGGAACAGGTCCGAGCGGGGGATGTCGCAATAGCGCACACCGAGGCCCACGCCGCGTTCGTTGCCGTAGTTCACCGCGGTGTCGATGAGCCGGTAGCCGCGCCACACGGCCTCGGGGATCAGGGCCTCGGCCTCGGCGTCGTCCATGGGGTACGTGCCGAACCCCAGCTGGGGGATCTCGTGACCGTCGCGCAGCACGTGCTTGGCGACGTCCGGGGCGGCGTCCTTCAGGTCCTTGGTCTTGTCGTCACTCATGCGTTCCTCGTTCTTCTCGACGTGTGGGTGGCTGGACGGGCGGGAGCCCGCCGAGCAGTTCGGTCACGGCCTGGGCACTGATCCGGGCCACGATGTCCAGTTCCATGTGGAACTGCTGGTCCGCGGCGGGACCGCACAGGTCCGAGATCGCGCGCACGGCCAGGAAGGGCACGCCACGGTCGTGGCACACGTGCGCGAGGGCCGTGGTCTCCATGTCCGTGCTCAGGGCCTCGGGGAACACCTCGCGGGTCACCCCCACGTTGCGCGCCGTGACGAACGCGCCGCCCGAGAGCATCGTCCCGCGCCACGCGGCGTAGCCCTCTGCGGCCGCGAGGCTGCTCGCGGCCGTCACGAGCTCCGACGACGCCGCGAAGGCCGGGGGCATCCCGGGCACCTGTCCCGGTTCGTACCCGAAGGCGGTCGCGTCCGCGTCCGCGTAGCGGAACTCGGTGCCGATCACCAGGTCACCGACGTTGACGTCCGCGCGCAGGCCCCCGGCGGAACCGGCGGAGATCACGGCGCTCGGTTCGAACCGTTCCAGCATCGCGCTCAGGGTCGACGCGGCATTGACCAATCCGATCCCGGTGCGCACCACGAGCACGGGGCGCCCCGCGGCCTCGACGGCATACAGCTCGGCACCGCCGATCACGTGGGGGTTCTCGCAGCGGGAGTCGGCGTCCGCGAGGAACGGTTCGGCCTCCTCCGCCATGGCGACCACGACGGCCGGCGCGCCCACGCACGCGGCGAACCGTGCGGCGTCGTCCGTCACCGCGTGACCTCGTCCCAGTGCTCGCGCTCGGCCAGGAATCCGCGCACCGCGTCCTGGGCGGCCTCGAGGCTGTGGTTGGCGCCCCAGCCGCACTGCACCTCGTTCGCGGCCGGGACTTCGTCCGCCTCGAGGATGTCCCGGAAGGTGCGCTCGAGCAGGCGCTCGAACTCCTCGGTCTCCACTCCCAGCATGAGCGCGTAGAAACCGGTCTGGCAGCCCATGGGGGAGAAGTCGATCAGGGCGTCCGTGTGATTACGCATGTGCTCCGCGGTGAGGTGCTCGATCGAATGTACCGCCGGCATCTCCAGGTGCGCCTGGTTGGGCTGGGTGAAGCGGACGTCGTACTTCACGAGGGTGTCACCACCCGGCAGTTCCTTCCGATCCGCGATCCGCACGTAGGGAGCGGCCACGCTGCGGTGGTCCAGGTTGAATGATTCGACGTTCATCTTCTGCATGCCCCCATTGTTCCAGGTCGGTCCCGCTTCGCACGTCCGGGGCGCTCCCGCGGGGCGGCGACGTCGCTCCCGTTGGACGGCGCTGGCGCTCCCGCGGGGCGGCGACGGCGCTGCCGCACCGTGTAGGTGCGGGGCCCTGCAGCGGTGCGCCGCGCCGTCGTCCGCCGAGTGGTGACGGCCCTTACGGTGCCCCGGCGGAGGATCGGTTAGGATGGACGCTGGTCTGACTGCGGTCCGTGGCGGTCCGACCCCGGGAGCTCGCTCCCGGACCCCGGGCGAGAATCTCACGCACCGGGCGGTCACGGTACTGACTCGAGGAGTTACACATGGCCCTGGATGCCACGATCAAGAACCAGATCATCACCGAGTACGCGACGCACGAGGGTGACACCGGTTCGCCCGAGGTGCAGATCGCGGTGCTGTCCCGTCGGATCTCCGATCTGACCGAGCACCTGAAGATGCACAAGCACGACCACCACACCCGCCGTGGCCTCATGGCCCTGGTGGGACGGCGTCGTCGCATGCTGGACTACCTGCGTCGCACCGACATCGCCCGCTACCGTGCGCTCATCGAGCGCCTCGGCCTGCGCAAGTGATGTGACCGGTTCCCCGTGCCCCTGTCGGAGCGCGGGGAACCGCCGCAACCGGCGCTGTTCGTGACGAACACCGCCACCCGGACCGCGTGTCCGGACAATCCAACGAGAAATCACGTCATGGCGTGACCGCGCTGCATGTCGCGGTCCTCGACAGTGGCCTTCGCAACGCTCACGCGCTGCGAGCGCCTCGATCGAAGACCGGTGTGTCGCGCGGATCGCGCACCACGAAGAAACGGAGGTGACCCTTGGAGGGTCCCGAAATCCAGAGTGCAGAAGCCGTTATCGACAACGGCTCGTACGGCAAGCGCGTCGTGCGCTTCGAAACCGGCCGACTCGCCCGCCAGGCCGCGGGTTCGGCCATGGTCTACATCGACGAAGAGACCTCCATGCTCTCGGCCACGGCCGTGGGCAAGCACCCGCGGGAGGGCTTCGACTTCTTCCCGCTCACGGTGGACGTCGAGGAGCGGATGTACGCCGCGGGTCGCATCCCCGGTTCGTTCTTCCGCCGTGAGGGTCGCCCGTCCACGGACGCGATCCTGACGTGCCGTCTGATCGACCGCCCGCTGCGTCCCGCGTTCGGCAAGGGCCTGCGCAACGAGGTGCAGGTGGTCGTGACCGTCACGTCCATCGCCCCGGACGAGATCTACAACACCGTGGCGATCAACGCCGCGTCCATGTCCACGACCCTGTCCGGGCTGCCCTTCCAGGGCCCCGTGGGCGGCGTGCGCATGGCGCTCATGGCCCAGGAGAACGGTTCCCATCAGTGGATCGCGTTCCCTAAGCACTCGCAGCTGGAGAACGCCGTGTTCGACATGGCCGTGGCCGGCCGCGTGGTGAGCACCAAGGACGGCGGCTCGGACGTCGCGATCATGATGGTCGAGGCCGAGGCCACCGACAACGCCTGGGAGCTCATCAAGGGCCAGGGCGCGGTCGCACCGACCGAGGAGCTCGTGGCCGAGGGCCTCGAGGCCTCCAAGCCGTTCATTAAGGCCCTGTGCGACGCCCAGGCGGATCTCGCCTCCCGCACCGCCAAGCCCGAGCTGGACCTGCCTCGCTTCGGCGGGTACGGGGACGACGCCGCCGAGGCCGTCAAGGACTTCGTGGGCGAGCGCATGGCGGAGGTCTACTCGATCGCCGGCAAGCAGGAGCGCGAGGCCGCGACCGACGAACTGCACCAGTCCACGCTGGCCGAGCTCACGGGCGAGGGCAAGGCCTTCGAGGGCCGCGCGGACGAGGTCAACGGTGCCTACCAGGCTCTGACCAAGCAGACCGTGCGCCAGCGCATCCTCAAGGACAAGGTGCGCATCGACGGCCGCGGTCTCACGGACATCCGTCAGCTCAGCGCCGAGGTGGACGTGCTCCCGCGCGTGCACGGTTCCGCGCTGTTCGAGCGCGGCGAGACCCAGATCATGGGTGTCACCACGCTGAACATGCTCAAGCTGGAGCAGCAGATCGACTCGCTGTCCCCGGTCAAGCACAAGCGTTACATCCACCACTACAACTTCCCTCCGTACTCCACGGGTGAGACCGGCCGCGTGGGTTCGCCCAAGCGCCGCGAGATCGGTCACGGCGCGCTCGCCGAGCGTGCGATCACGCCCGTGCTGCCCTCCCGGGAGGAGTTCCCGTACGCGATCCGTCAGGTCTCCGAGGCGCTGGGCTCCAACGGCTCCACGTCCATGGGTTCCGTGTGCGCGTCCACGCTGTCGCTGTACAACGCCGGTGTGCCGCTGCGCGCTCCCGTGGCCGGTATCGCCATGGGCCTGGTCTCCGACACCGTCAACGGCGAGGTCCAGTACGCGGCCCTGACCGACATCCTCGGTGCGGAGGACGCGCTGGGTGATATGGATTTCAAGGTCGCCGGTACGTCCGAGTTCGTGACCGCGATCCAGCTGGACACCAAGCTGGACGGTATCCCCGCCTCGGTCCTGGCCTCGGCCCTGACCCAGGCCCGCGAGGCCCGGCTCTACATCCTGGACGTGCTGACCTCCGCGATCGACGCCCCGGACGAGATGAGCGAGTTCGCGCCGCGCGTGATCTCGGTGAACGTGCCCGTGTCCAAGATCGGTGAGGTGATCGGCCCCAAGGGCAAGATGATCAACCAGATCCAGGAGGACACCGGCACCGACATCTCCATCGAGGACGACGGCACCGTGTACATCGGCGCCACGGACGGCCCCTCCGCGGAGGCCGCGCGCTCGGCGATCAACGCGATCGCCAACCCGCAGGTCCCCGAGGTGGGCGAGCGCTACCTGGGCACCGTGGTCAAGACCACCACGTTCGGTGCGTTCGTGTCCCTGACCCCGGGCAAGGATGGTCTGCTCCACATTTCCGAGATGCGCAAGCTCAACGACAGCAAGCGCGTCAACGAGGTCGACGACGTCGTGTCCGTGGGCCAGAAGGTCCAGGTGGAGATCACCAAGGTGGACGACCGCGGCAAGCTGTCCCTCGCGCCCGTCGTGGCCGAGTCCGAGGCCCCGGCCGAGTCCTCCGACGACGAGAACTGAGCAGAGGGTGTTCGTTACTAGATGACAGTTGTTCACCTTCCCCTGAGGGCGGGCGATCCCGCGGAGCACGTCTCCGGCGGGGCCGCCCGCCTTCGGGCCTATTCGGCCACAGCGCAGGCGCCGGGCTTCACCCACGTGGTGCACGACGACGCCGAGGGCGCCGTGATCATGCGCACCGTCCTGCCGTGCGGGACCAGGGTGCTCACCGAGAAGATGCCCGGGCAGCGTTCGGTGTCCGTGGGGTTCTGGGTGAGCCTGGGCTCGCGTGACGAGGCCCCGGGCATGCTCGGTTCCACGCACTTCCTGGAGCACCTGCTGTTCAAGGGCACCTCCCGGCGCAGTTCGCTCGAGATCGCGGAGGCCTTCGACCGCGTGGGCGGGGAGTCCAACGCGTTCACGGCCCACGAACACACGTGCTACCACGCACGGGTGCTCTCCGAGCAGTTGCCCATGGCGGTGGACGTGCTCGCGGACATGTTCACCGGTGCCGTCCTGGACCCCGAGGAGTTCGACCGCGAACGCGGTGTGATCCTCGAGGAGATCGCCATGGACCGGGACGATCCCACGGACTTCGCGTTCGAACAGTTCAACGCCGAGGTGCTCCACGGGTCCGCGCTCGCGCGGCCCATCGCGGGCACCCCCGAGGAGATCCGCTCCGTGACCCGTGACGCGGTGTGGCAGCACTACCGCGGCTCCTACCGCCCCGAGAACCTCGTGGTCACGGTGGCCGGGGGTCTCGACCACGACCGCGTCGTCGAACTCGTGCGCGAGTCCTTGGCCCGCGCGGGCTGGGACCCGGACGCGACCGGTCACGCCGGTGCCCGGCGGGACTCCTCGCCGGCGCAGCTGACGCCCCTGGTGGGGACCCACACGTTCGAGCGCCCGGTCGAGCAGGCCCACGTGGTGCTGGGCGGCGCCGGACTGCAGTCGGGGGACGAGCGTCGCTTCGCGATGACCGTGCTCAACGCCGCCCTGGGTGGCGGGATGTCCTCGCGGTTGTTCCACACCATCCGGGAGCAGAAGGGGCTCGCGTACTCCACGTTCTCCTTCTCGGGCTCCTACTCGAACGCCGGGTTCTTCGGGATGTACGCGGGGTGCACGGGCGAGCGCGTGGACCAGGTCAGCGAGCTCATGCGCGCCGAGCTGGACAGGCTCGCCCAGGACGGGATGGATGCGGCAGAACTCGCGAAGGTCGAGGGCCAACTCAGCGGTGCCACGGTCCTCGCCCTCGAGGACACAGGGTCACGGATGTCCCGGCTGGGGTCCGCGGAACTGAAGACGGGCATCTTCATGGACGTGGACGAGTCCCTGCGGCGCATCCGCGCCGTGACGTCCGAGGACGTGCAGGCACTGGCAGCGCAATTGTCCGCGGACGCCACGGTGCGCACCGTGGTGGGGCCGCACGTCGAGCAGAACCAGGAATGAGGCGGGATCACATGAACGAGCAGATCAAGGTGGCCGTACTGGGCCGCAACGGACGCATGGGCTCCGAGGCAGTGAAGGCCATCACGGACGCCTCGGACATGGAACTCGTCGCGGCGCTCGGTCGCGGTGACGACCTGCAGGAGATCGTGAGCTCCGGCGCCCAGGTGGTCGTGGACCTAACGGTCCCGAGCGCCACGCGGGAGAACGTGCGCTTCGCCGTGGAACACGGTATCCACGCGGTCGTGGGGACCACGGGCTGGGACGACGCCACTCTGGCCGAGCTCGGGTCGTGGCTCGCCGATTCCCCGGACACGGGTGTGCTGATCGCCCCCAATTTCGCGGTGGGTGCGGTGCTCGCCATGAAGTTCTCCGAGATGGCCGCGGCGTTCTTCGAGTCCGTGGAGATCGTGGAGCTGCACCACCCCCAGAAGCTCGACGCCCCGTCCGGTACCGCGGCGCGAACCGCCGCGCTCGTGGCCGCCGCGCGCGAACGGGCCGGTGTGGCGCCGTCGCCGGATGCCACGGAATCCGATCCGCACGGCGCACGCGGTGCGGACCTGGACGGTGTGCACGTGCACTCGGTGCGGTTACGCGGGCTCGTGGCCCACCAGGAGACCCTGCTGGGCAACACGGGGGAGCAGCTGACCGTGCGCCACGATTCCTTCGACCGCGTGTCCTTCATGACGGGTGTGCTGTTGGGCGTGCGCTCGGTCGCGAAGCACCCGGGGCTGACCCACGGCTTGGACGGCTACATGGACCTGGGGCTGTGAGCCGCGCCCGTTCCTTCTCCGGTCTGCGCTGGTGGGCCACGGCCGTGATCGTGCTGCTCGTGATCACGGTGCTTATCCTGCCGATCTCCGTGGGCTCCAAGATCTGGCTCGTCGCCATGCTCGCGTTCGCCGCGGTGTTCACCGTGCTCGAGGTGGGTGCGAAGGGTCGTATCCTGGCCGCGCTCATGATCGGGCTGCTGGCCCTGTACCTCGCCTTGGCCTTCCACCGGGCGGTCCTGTTGCTCGGCGCGGGGGGCTGGCTGCCCACCCTGCTGGGCGTGGCCATGCTCGTGATCCCCGCGGTGGGCACGTGGGCCATGGTGCGCGAGATCGTCTTCGGCGCCCGCACAGAACGCCTCGGCCGGGAACTCGCCGCGCGCGGTGAGCTTCCCGCGGACGATCTGCCGAGGACCCCGTCCGGACGGTACGTGCGGGCCGCCGCGGACGAGCACTTCGACGTCGTGCGCCGCGAGGTCGAGGCGTTCCCCGCAGACTGGGGCGGGTGGTACCGACTGAGCCTCGCGTACTCCGCGAGCGGCGACGGCCGGCGGGCCCGCAGGTCCATGCGCACCGCCATAGCCCTACATCGGGGGACGGATCCGGAAACGGTGCTCGCCCGCTCTGGGCGGTAACCTGTGGATATGACACACGACAGCGCACCTGCGCGGACGCAGCGGTCCGCGCCCATGTTCGGGTCCCTGCTCACCGCCATGGTCACGGTCTTCCACGACGACGGCTCGGTGGATCTCGAGGCCACGGGTCGCCTCGCCGAGCAACTCGTGGACGACGGTTGTGACGGTCTGGTGGTGTGCGGCACCACCGGTGAGTACTCCACTATGACCGACCAGGAGAACCTTTCGGTCTTCCGTGCCGTCAAGGACGCCGTGGGCGGGCGCGTGCCGCTGCTCGCGGGGACCGGTTCGAACGACACCGAGCACTCTCGCTTCCTGTGCCTCGAGGCGCAGAAGATCGGGATGGACGGCCTGCTGATCGTCACCCCGTACTACAACAAGCCCAGCCAGGCGGGGGTCGAGGCGCACTTCCGTTCGCTTGCGGACTCCGTGGACACGCCCGTCATGGTGTACGACATCCCCGGGCGCTCGGGAATCCCGATCGAGCCCGAGACCATGATCTCCCTGGCCTCCCACCCGAACATCGTGGCCGTCAAGGACGCCAAGGCGGACTTCATGGCCGCCGCCCGGGTCATGGCCGAGACAGACCTGCTCTTCTACTCCGGCGACGATGGTCTCACCCTCCCGTGGATCGCGCTCGGCGCGTCCGGGCTCGTGGGTGTGACCACCCACATCGACACCCCGCGCTACCGCCAACTCGTGGACGCCTCCCTGGCGGGGGACCTCGAGACCGCGCAGCGGCTCAACGAGGAGTTGTTGCCGCTCGTGCGTGCCACCATGACCCGGATCCCCGGGGCCGTGGCCGCGAAGACCATTCTTCATTGGCAGGGCCGCCTGCCGAACAACACGGTGCGCTTGCCGCACGTGACACCCACACAGGCCGAACTGGAGCAGATCCGCTCGGACCTGAGCACGTCGGTCATCGCCGACACGCTGACCACCTGAGATGAAAGGGGTCTCATGACCCATTGGAACACCACCGACCTCTCCGAACCGTCGGCACTCGCGAAGGACACCCTGCGAGTCATTCCCCTGGGCGGTCTGGGCGAGGTCGGTCGGAACATGACCGTGTTCGAGATCAACGGGCAGCTGCTCGTGGTCGACTGCGGTGTCCTGTTCCCCGAGGAAACCCAGCCCGGCGTGGACCTGATCCTGCCGGACATCAACCACATCCGTGAGCGCCTCGACGACATCGTCGCGATCGTGCTCACCCACGGGCACGAGGACCACATCGGCGCGGTCCCGTACCTGCTCAAGCGCCGCCCGGACATCCCCATCCTGGGCTCGCAGCTCACGCTCGCGTTGATCGAGGCCAAGCTGCAGGAGCACCGGATCAAGCCCTTCACCATGGCCGTGCGTGAGGGCCAGGTGGAGCGCCTCGGTGAGTTCGAGTGCGAATTCGTGGCCGTGAACCACTCCATCCCGGACGCCCTGGCAGTGTTCCTGCGGACCAAGGCCGGGACCGTGCTGCACACCGGTGACTTCAAGATGGACCAGCTGCCCCTGGACGGGCGGATCACGGACCTGCGTCACTTCGCCCGCCTGGGCGAGGAGGGTGTGGACCTGTTCCTCACGGACTCCACCAACGCCGAGGTTCCCGGGTTCATCTCGTCCGAGAAGGCCATCGGTCCCGTGCTCGCAGACGTGGTCGCCCGCGCCAAGCAGCGCGTGATCGTGGCGTCGTTCTCCTCCCACGTCCACCGCGTGCAGCAGGTGCTCGACGCCGCTGTGGCCAGTGGTCGCAAGGTCGTCCTGATGGGCCGATCCATGATCCGCAACATGGCGATCGCCGAGAAGCTCGGGTACCTGGACGTGCCGCCCAACGTGCTCGTGGACCAGAAGAAGGTGGGCGACTACCGGGACGACCAGATCGTCATCATGTGCACCGGTTCCCAGGGTGAGCCCATGGCCGCGCTGTCCCGCATGGCCAACGGGGACCACAAGGTCCAGGTCAACGCGGGGGACACCGTGATCCTGGCGTCCTCCCTGATCCCGGGCAACGAGAACTCCGTGTTCCGCGTGATCAACGGGCTCATGCGCCTGGGCGCGGAGGTGGTGCACAAGGGCAACGCCAAGGTCCACGTCTCGGGTCACGCCGGGGCGGGCGAGTTGCTGTACTGCTACAACATCGTGGAACCCGAGTACGTCATGCCGGTCCACGGCGAGATCCGGCACCTGATCGCCAACGGCAACCTGGCCCAGGAAACCGGCGTCCCCGCGGACCACGTGCTGCTCGCGGAGAACGGCACCGTGGTGGACATGCATTCCGGCGCGGCCAAGATCACCGGGCAGGTGGAGTGCGGGTTCATCTACGTGGACGGCTCCTCCGTGGGTGAGATCACGGACGCGGACCTCAAGGACCGCATGACCCTCGGTGAGGAGGGCTTCATCTCCGTGATCACCGTGGTCAACCGGGACACCGGCAAGATCGTCTCCGGCCCGGACATCCACGCGCGCGGCGTGGCCGAGGAGGACACCGTGTTCAACGAGATCCGCCCCCGGATCTCCGCGGCCCTTGAGGACGCGCTCGGCGAGAGCGGCAAAAACCACACGACCCACCAGTTGCAGCAGATCGTGCGGCGCACCGTGGGCTCGTGGGTCTCCCGCAAGCTGCGGCGCAAGCCCATGATTGTGCCCGTGGTCGTCGAGGCCTGACGCCCCGAACCACCGCACTGCGCAGCGGCCCGCCCGGATCCGACTCCGGGCGGGCCGCTGCGCGTCCGGGTACCCTGGGGGCATGGCGTCTCGAACTTCCCCCGCGCGCTCCTCGAAGGCCTCCGGCAGGTCCTCGAGTTCCGCGCGTTCCCCTAAGAACGGCAAGAAGGCCCCCGCACGGTCCACATCCGCACGCTCCGGATCCACGGGGCCCTCGGCCGGTTCCACCGCCCTGCACGGGGTGGTCAACGCGTGGTCCGGCGCCGGACACGTGGTGGGGGCCGCGGTGCGCCGCGTGGGGACCGTGCGCACGGACATGGCTCCCGAACAGCGCCGCGACGGTGGTGCGCTCGTGTGGCTCGTGCTCGCCGTCGTGATCGCCGCGGTCGAGTGGTGGAACCTGCGCGGCGTGGACCTCGCGCTCGTGGCGATCCCCGCGTCCTGGGTGCACGCGATCGTGGGCGGGACCTTCGGGTTCATGGCCCTCGTGCTGCCCATCTTCTGCTTCTTCTTCGCGATCCGCGTCTTCCGTCACCCCGAGACCACGCAGGCCAACAACCGCATCGCGATCGGTCTGCTCGCGCTGTCTGTCGCCGGCGCGGGCACCGCGCACCTGCTGGGCGGCGCGCCCGGTCTGGGTGACGGGTTCGACGCCGTGTGGCGCGCGGGTGGTTTCGTGGGCTTCCTGGCCGCGGACCCGTTGGCGTCCCTGATCACCCGATGGGGCGCGCTCGCGGTGTTCGTGCTGCTCGCGGCGTTGGCCGTGCTCGTCATGACCGCCACGCCCGTGGGGGAGATCGGGCCGCGCTTGCGCGAGCTCTACCGCCGTCTCACGGGCCAGTACGAGCCTCGCGCGACCGACGTCACCGATCCCGCGCACGACCGCTCCTACCTCGATCCCACCCGGCCCACACGCGAGAAGCGCTCCCGTCGCTCCGAGCGACGCAAGCAGCGCCACGAGCTGGAACGCTACGACGGTGACGAGGCGTTCGAGCGCGCTGTCGTGGGCGAGGCCAACCGCCGCGAGGCACGGGACGCGGGATCGACGAGCGTGTTCGACGTCGGCTCGCACGCGGAGCGCTCCGCGCGCCGGGGTTCTGCGGGTGGGTCCTCCTCCGTGCGCGACGCCGCGCAGGCGGCGGGCTCCACCGCGGCGTCCGAGGTCCAGGACACCGACGCGATCCCGAACCCGGTGGCCGCCTTGCGCCCCGGCGAGAAGCGTCCCACCAAGTCCCAGCGCGCCGCCCAGAAATTACGCGAGGAGCAGGGGATCGCGCCCGCGGCGGACACCGCGGCGGCGTCGGACGCGCCCGCCCTCAAGGTGGACGATGACGCCCAGCCCCGCACCCACACGCCCGCGACCCCCATCCCGGCCCGCTCCGAGCAGCTCAAGCTGCAGGGCGACGTCGCCTACAGCCTCCCGCCCGTGGCGGACCTCGTGCAGGGCCCGCCCGCCAAGGAACGCTCCGAGGCGAACGACCAGGTGGTCCGGGCGCTCACGAGCGTGCTCGAACAGTTCAAGGTGGACGCCGAGGTCACCGGCTTCTCGCGCGGGCCCACGGTCACGCGCTACGAGATCGAACTGGGCTCCGGGACCAAGGTGGAGCGCGTCACGGCGCTGTCCAAGAACATCGCGTACGCGGTGGCGTCCGCGGACGTGCGGATCCTCTCGCCCATCCCGGGCAAGTCCGCGATCGGCATCGAGATCCCCAACACGGATCGCGAGACCGTGGCGCTGGGGGACGTGCTGCGCTCGCAGAAGGCCCGGGCGTCCGAACACCCCATGATCATGGGCGTGGGCAAGGACGTGGAGGGCGGCTTCGTGCTCGCGAACCTCGCCAAGATGCCGCACATGCTCGTGGCCGGTGCTACCGGTGCGGGTAAGTCCTCGTTCGTGAACTCCATGATCGTCTCGATCCTCATGCGCTCCACCCCGGACGAGGTGCGCCTGGTCATGGTGGACCCCAAGCGTGTGGAACTCACCGCGTACGAGGGCGTGCCGCACCTGATCACCCCGATCATCACCAACCCCAAGAAGGCCGCCGAGGCCCTGCAGTGGGTCGTGCGGGAGATGGACGCGCGCTACGACGACCTCTCCCACTTCGGCTACAAGCACATCGACGACTTCAACAAGGCCGTGCGCAACGGGAAGGTGCAACCCGAACCCGGGTCCAAGCGCACCATCCGCCCCTACCCGTACCTGCTCGTGATCGTGGACGAGCTCGCGGACCTCATGATGGTGGCCCCGCGGGACGTCGAGGACGCGATCGTGCGGATCACCCAGCTCGCGCGTGCCGCTGGCATCCACCTCGTGCTCGCCACGCAGCGGCCCTCGGTGGACGTCGTGACCGGTCTGATCAAGGCCAACGTCCCGTCCCGGATGGCGTTCGCGACGTCCTCGGTCACCGACTCCCGAGTGGTGCTGGACCAGCCCGGGGCGGAAAAGCTAATCGGCCAGGGTGACGCCCTGTTCCTGCCCATGGGCGCGTCCAAGCCCATGCGTGTGCAGGGCGCGTGGGTCTCCGAGTCTGAGATCCACAAGGTCGTGGAGCACGTGAAGTCGCAGATGAGCACGCACTACCGCGACGACGTCGTGCAGGAAGCGCCCAAGAAGACGATCGACGAGGACATCGGGGACGACCTCGACGTCCTGCTGCAGGCCGCCGAGCTGATCATCACCACGCAGTTCGGGTCCACGTCCATGCTCCAGCGCAAGCTGCGCGTGGGTTTCGCGAAGGCCGGGCGGCTCATGGACCTGCTCGAGTCACGCGGCGTGGTCGGGGCGTCCGAGGGGTCCAAGGCACGTGACGTCCTCGTCAAGCCGGATGACCTCGCCGCGACCCTCGCCCTGATCCGCGGCGAGGAACCACCCGCGCAGAGTACACCGGCCGCCGCAGACGGTGCGCTCGCGGCGTCGGCGTCCGGCGAGGACCTCGTGGCGGCGTCGCTGTCGAACGTGGCCCACAACTACCACGACGGGTCCGACCAATCCGAGGATGCATGGGAGTTGACGGGACGATGACGGTTAACGACGGCGCGGCGGCGCCCGGGGCGCCCGCCCCCAACGCCTCCAACTGGAACCTGCCGAATGCCTTGACGGCACTGCGGATCGTGATGGTCCCGTTCTTCGTGTGGTTCCTGGTGGCCGGGGGGACCCACGGCCAGGACTCCATGGGCATGCGCTGGGCCGCCGTGGTCACGTTCGGGCTCGCGATGCTCACGGACAAGCTCGACGGGGACATCGCCCGGGCGCGCAACCTCATCACGAGTTTCGGCAAGATCGCCGATCCCATCGCGGACAAACTGCTCACGGGTGCCGCGTTCGTGGTGCTGTCCATGCTCGGGGAGCTGTGGTGGTGGGTCACGATCGTGATCCTGGTGCGCGAGTGGGGCATCACGCTCATGCGATTCGTGGTGATCCGCTACGGCGTGATGGCCGCGTCCAAGGGCGGCAAGACCAAGACCGTCCTGCAGACCGCGGCGCTGATCGCCCTGCTGCTGCCGCTCACCCCCTTCGTGGGGCAGTGGTGGTTGTGGTTCGCATGGGTGCTCACCGCGCTCGCGTTGCTTGCCACCGTGATCACGGGCATCGACTATGTGATCAAGGCCGTGCAGTTGCGCAACCGGGCCGTGCGCGGGGATGCGGCGTGACAGAGAACCGGCCGGGGTACGACGCCGCGGAGCTCGTGCGCCGCGCCGTCGCTCGCGGGGTCACGGTGGGCACGGCCGAATCTCTCACCGGGGGCGCGCTCGCATCCGCGATCGTGACCGTGTCGGGTGCCTCGGCGTGTTTCGAGGGAGCGGTCGTGAGCTACTCGCACGCCGTCAAGGAACGCGTGCTGGGTGTGTCCCACGAGCTGCTCGAGGAACGCGGCGCGGTGGACCCGCAGGTCGCGGTGGCCATGGCCCGCGGTGCGCGCGAGCGCCTGGGCGTGGACTGGGCCGTGTCCACCACCGGGGTCGCCGGGCCGGAACCGCACGACGGACACCCCGTGGGAACCGTATTCGTGGGGATCGCGGGTCCGGGTGTGGAGCGGGTGGAGCGTTTGGATCTCAGCGGTGACCGGGCCGAGATCCGGCAAGCCACCGTGGGCCGCGCGCTTGACGCATTGACGACTCAAATCTCATTCCCAGCCAACGCCTAGTGTTTTTAGGCCGCCGAGCGGGAACAATCGAACACGTAAGCCCGTTATGGATATCAGAGGTTGAGCCCGATGGGCTCAAGAGGCCTCGACCACTGCGTCGTCAGCGATGCAGAAGGCCCCGTCAATTCGTACGAGGAGAAGCAATTCACATGACGAAGCAACCCGTGTCTGTCAATGGTGTTGTCCGTTGGAAGGACGTGGGTGTGTCCGATGAAGCTCACGGGAAAACCAATGATGTCAAGGTCGGTGTCCTGCGTCAGGAGATAGGCGAGGTGCTGCGCAACGTCCGCCAGCGTCAGGGCCGGACCCTGCGCGAGGTCTCGCACAGTGCCCGCGTCTCGCTGGGGTACCTGAGCGAGGTGGAGCGAGGACAGAAGGAAGCCTCCTCCGAATTGCTCGCGTCCATCTGTGCGGCACTGGACATCCCCATGTCCCAGATGCTGCGCGAGGTCGCGGACCGTCTCGCCTACGCCGAGGGCACGTTCATCCCTGATACCGTGCCGTCCGAGCTCACGGAGGAGTTCACGCGGGAGATGCGTCAGTTGCGCGGTGGCACCGCCGCCGGCGCGCACTGAGTCAGACCCCGCTCGCTGCGGCCGAACCGGCCGCGGTGCACCAGACCAACGAACGGACCCGCCCGGTGGGCGGGTCCGTTGCTCATCGCAGCACCGCGGGGTCCGCACAGCGTGGAGAGTTAGCGGATCTATGCAGCGTCGATACCGTCGATACCGAGGAGAAGTCGTTCATGCGAGTCAGTGCGTTCTGGGACCTGATGTCCCACGAATTCGGGGCGGCGTACAGCCGGGTTCTCGCTCGGGATCTGGTTTTGACCGAGTTGGGTGAGCGCACGGCCGCGGAGGCCCTCGAGTCCGGGACGGACCCCAAGACGGTGTGGTTCGCGGTGTGCCGCGCCCAGGAGATCCCCGAGTCGCGGTGGTGGGGTCCGGATCAACCGCCCCGGCGCTGAGTTCGCCGTGGGCGGCGTGCGCCACGCCGTCTTCGAAGGTATATTCGAATCAGCTCACGCGCGCTCCACAACCCGTCCGGTCGCTTATGGCTGTCGGACCCCCTTTGTACCGTGGAACGCGAAGACATCGACAGGGCCGCCCCGGCCCCCGAGAACCGAGGTGAAACATGGCAGCCAAGTCCAAGGGCGCACCGGCACCCTCTCAGGTGGCCGGATCCGATCGTCAGAAGGCACTGGACACCGTCCTGTCCCAGATCGACAAGAACTACGGCAAGGGATCGGTCATGCGGCTGGGGGATCGCCCCGCCAACAAGACCGAGACCATCCCCACCGGTTCCATCGCGCTGGACGTCGCACTGGGTATCGGCGGGTTCCCCCGCGGCCGTGTCGTGGAGATCTACGGCCCGGAATCCTCGGGTAAGACCACCGTGGCCCTGCACGCCGTGGCCAGCGTCCAGAAGGCCGGCGGGATCGCCGCCTTCATCGACGCCGAGCACGCGCTGGACCCGGTCTACGCCGAGAAGCTCGGTGTGGACACGGACAACCTGCTGGTGTCCCAGCCGGACACCGGTGAGCAGGCGCTCGAGATCATGGACATGCTCGTGGGTTCGGGCTCCATCGACATCATCGTGATCGACTCCGTGGCGGCCCTCGTGCCCAAGGCGGAGATCGAGGGCGAAATGGGCGACAGCCACGTGGGTCTGCAAGCCCGGTTGATGTCCCAGGCTCTGCGTAAGATCACGGGTCGGTTGTCCCACACCAACACCACCGCGATCTTCATCAACCAGCTGCGCGAGAAGATCGGCGTGTTCTTCGGCTCCCCGGAGACCACCACGGGTGGTAAGGCGCTGAAGTTCTACGCCTCCGTACGCGTGGACGTCCGCCGGATCGAGACCCTCAAGGACGGTGCGAACCCCGTGGGTAACCGCACCCGCGCCAAGATCGTCAAGAACAAGATGGCCCCGCCCTTCAAGCAGGCCGAGTTCGACATCCTCTACGGTCAGGGCATCTCCATCGAGGGCGGCCTGATCGACATGGGCGTGGAACACGGCATCGTGAAGAAGTCCGGTGCGTGGTTCACCTACGAGGGGGACCAGCTCGGCCAGGGCAAGGAGAACTCGCGCCGCTTCCTCAAGGACAACCCAGAACTCGCCCAGGAGATCGAACGCAAGATCCTGGTCAAGCTCGGGATCAGCGAGGACCCGGACCAGGCCTCCCAGGACACGGAGGGGTTCGGCGACGATCCCCAGGACCTGGATCCGGATGCCCCGTTCGCACCGGCCAAGGACGAGACCGAACTTCCGGCATTCTGAGCTGACGCCGTCCCTTCATGACTGAGTCCGAACGCTATAGCTCCCGGCGCCGCCGGGCCTCCGATTCCCATTGGGGCCCGGCGGCGCCGCCCGCGTCCGCGGAGTCACCGGGTGAGGCGGAGGCCGATCCCCGCGAGGTCGCCCGCGCGATCGTCCTGCGCCAGTTGAGCGCATCGGCCAAGTCGCGGCGCCAGCTCGAGGACAAACTCGCGGACCGCAACGTCCCCGAGGACGTCGCCCGGGAGGTGCTCGACCGGTTCGAGGAAGTGAACCTCGTGGACGACCGGGCCTACGCGGGGATGTTCGTCAGGTCCCGCGCCGAGACCCGCCGGTTGTCCCGCTCGGCTCTGCGCCGGGAACTCGCGCAGCGCGGGATCACGGGTGAGATCGCGGACGAGGCCCTTGAACAGCGTTCCGACCACGACGAACTGCGGGACGCCCACGTCCTCGTGCGCAAGAAGTTGCCCGCCTCCTTGGACCCGTCGGACCGCAAGGAACGCGACCGGCTGACCCGCAGGCTCGTGAGCATGCTCGGACGCAAGGGGTATCCGCCGGGACTCGCGTTCGCCGTGGTCAAGGAGGAGCTGGGCGCGCTGGAGTCCTCGGCGGAGGAGTTCGAATCGGAGGAGTTCGCCGGTGACGAGTTCTCCGCAGACGGGTTCCCGGGAGACGGGTCCTCGGGAGATGAGTACGCCGCGGGCGGGTCCACAGTGGGCGGGCGCGATCGGCCGGATCCGGACGGCGCCCATGTGTGGGACACGCCCTGATCGGTGCCCCTTTGGCCGTGGACGGCCGAGTTCCAGCAATTTGACCGCGTCCCTAAAATGGTGAGGTGACTCAGATGCCCCATGCCGTGCAGGAACCCGTGATCGCCACCGATGCACCCGCCTACGAAGTGCGCACTCTCGGATGCCAGATGAACGCCCACGACTCCGAGCGCATCACGGGACTGCTCGAGAGCGCCGGATACGTTCCCGCGGTGAACCGTGATCCGGACCTGGTCGTGTTCAACACGTGTGCCGTCCGAGAGAACGCGGACAACAAGCTGTACGGCCAGCTGGGTCAGCTGGCCCCTGTCAAGCGGCGCAACGAACGGTTGCAGATCGCGGTGGGCGGCTGCCTCGCCCAGAAGGACCGCGCCACCATCGTCGATAAGGCCCCGTGGGTGGACGTGGTCTTCGGGACCCACAACATCGGGTCCCTGCCGGTCCTGCTGGAACGCGCCCGGCACAACGAGCAGGCCCAGGTGGAAATCCTGGAAGCCCTCGAGACGTTCCCGTCAGCACTGCCGACCAAGCGGGAACAGGCCTACGCGGGGTGGGTGTCCATCTCGGTGGGGTGCAACAACACGTGCACGTTCTGCATCGTCCCCCAGCTGCGCGGCAAGGAGAAGGACCGCCGTCCCGGGGACATCCTCGCCGAAGTCCAGGCGCTCGTGGACTCCGGTGCGGTGGAAGTGACCCTGCTGGGGCAGAACGTGAACTCGTACGGCGTGGAGTTCGGTGACCGCGGGGCGTTCGCCAAACTGCTGCGCGCCTGCGGGGACATCCAGGGGTTGGAGCGGGTGCGCTTCACGAGTCCGCACCCCGCGGCCTTCACGGACGACGTGATCGATGCCATGGCGGAGACCCCCAACGTGATGCCTCAGTTGCACATGCCGCTGCAGTCCGGTTCGGACCGGATCCTCAAGGACATGCGGCGCTCGTACCGTTCCAAGAAGTTCCTGGGCATCCTGGACCGGGTGCGTGAGCGGATCCCGCACGCCGCGATCACCACCGACATCATCGTGGGCTTCCCAGGGGAGACCGAGCAGGACTTCCAGGACACCCTGGACGTTGTGGAGGCCTCCCGGTTCTCCTCCGCGTTCACGTTCCAGTACTCGGTGCGCCCGGGCACTCCCGCCGGGGAGATGGCGAACCAGGTCCCGGCCCCCGTGGTGCAGGAACGCTTCGAACGGTTGACCGCCCTGCAGGACCGGATCAGCGCGGAAATGAACTGCGAGCTCGTGGGTACGCGCACCGAGGTGCTGGTCAGCGCCCAGTCGGGGCGCAAGTCCGACGCCACTCATCGACTCAGCGGGCGTGGTCCGGACCAGCGGCTCGTGCACTTCAGCGTCCCGGACGGGGCCGAACAGCCGCGTCCGGGTGACTTCGTCACGGTTCCGGTCACCGGGGCCGCCACGTACCACCTGCTCGCGGACCCGCGGGACGCGAGCGAGTACAGCGTGCGGCGCTCCCGCGGCGGGGACGCGTGGGAGGCCGCCCAGGCGGAATCGTGCGGAGCGCCGTCGTCGGGCAGGCCCGCCGCCGTGGGCCTGGGTATGCCGTCGCTGCGGAAGCCCTGAGCGCGGTATGACCCGGGGGACGCAGCGCCCGGTCGTGGCCGTCGTGGGACCCACGGGGACCGGGAAGTCGGACCTCGGGATCGCGATCGCCCGGCGCGTGGGCGGGGAGATCGTCAACGCGGACGCCCTGCAGTTCTACCGGGGCATGGACATCGGGACCGCCAAGCTGACCCGGGAGGAACGCGGGGGAGTACCGCACCACCTGCTCGACATCCTGGACCTGCACGAGGAAGCGTCGGTCGCCGCGTTCCAGACCCGCGCCCGCACCGTCATCACGGAGATCGAAGAGCGCGGCAACGTGCCCGTCCTCGTGGGCGGATCGGGCCTGTACGTGCGCGCGGTGCTCGACGACATCGAATTCCCCGGAACCGATCCGCAGCTGCGAGCGCGGATCGAGGACGAGCTGCGTGAGCACGGGCGCGCCCGCATGCTGCAGCGTCTCGCGGACGTAGATCCCGAATCGGCGGCCGCGGTCAAGGACGACCGCAGACTGGTGCGGGCGCTCGAGGTGCATCGGCTGACCGGGCGGCCCTTCACGTCGTTCATGCCCGAGCGCCGGTACGTGCGGCCCACGGTGCAGATCGGTCTCGCCATGGAGCGGGATGTACTCAACGAGCGGGTGGCCCGCCGCGTGGACACCATGCTCGAGCGGGGCTGGCTGGATGAGGTACGAACGCTCGAGGCCCGGGGGCTGCGCGAAAGTCCCACCGCGGGCAAGGCCCTGGGCTACCCCCAGCTGCTCGCGGTGCTCGACGGCACCAGTACACTCGAGCGCGCCCGGGACGAGACCGTGACCGCCACCCGCAGGTTCGTGAAGCGCCAGCGCACGTGGTTCCGGGCGGATCCTCGCGTGCACTGGTTGCGCGCGGACGACCCCGCGGGACCGTCCGCGTTGACGGAGCGGGCAATGGACGTCGTACGGGCTCAGTATGATGGCGGCGATGACTGACACGACCGAGGGGACGGTAGGCAGCGTGAACTGGCAGGAACTGGCGGGCGTGCGCGTGACCAAGGCGCACGGCACGGGCAACGACTTCGTGGTCTTCACGGACCGGGACGGCACCCTGGACGTCTCACCGGACACGGTCGCGGCGGTGTGCGACCGGCACCTCGGACTGGGCGGTGACGGCCTGATCCGCGCCGTGCGCACCGAACACGTGGCCGATGCCGGCGACCTCGCCGAAGCGCACCCGGACGTCGAGTGGTTCATGGACTACCGCAACGGGGATGGTTCCGTGGCGCAGATGTGCGGTAACGGGGTGCGGGTGTTCGTGGACCACCTCGTGCGTGAGGGCCTCGTGAGCCTCCCGCGCGGTTCCCAACTGCGCATCGGCACGCGCGCGGGGATCCGCACCGTGGCGCGCACGTCCGACGGCTACGCCGTGGACATGGGCCCGTGGAGCTTCGAGGACGGGGACGCCGCTCGCGAGCGCGGTTCCGACTGCATCGTGAACGCGGAGGGGCTCACGGTCCCGCGCCCGGGGGTGTCCATCAGCATGGGCAATCCCCACACGGTCGTGGCCCTGTCCGAGGGCGAGAAGTTGGACGGGCTGGACCTGCACACCGCGCCCGTCGTGGAACCCACCCCGCCCGAGGGGACCAACGTGGAGTTCGTGGTGCCCTCGGACGACGGCGATTCCGAACTCGGTCGCCTCGAGATGCGCGTCCACGAGCGAGGTGTGGGCGAGACGCACTCGTGCGGCACCGGTGCGTGCGCGGCCGCGGCGGCCACCCGGTTCTGGGGCGGCCCCGACTCCCCGGACCGCTGGTTCGTGCGGGTCCCCGGGGGCGTGCTGTCCGTGACGTTCGTACCCGCTCCGGACGGCACCGAGCACGTGGTCCTCGCGGGTCCGGTGCGCGTGGTCGCCACGGCCGAGCTCGTCTGAGTCGGTCGCGTCCGTCCCCGGGGTGGGCTGAGCCGGGAGGGACTCGCCGCGCGGCCCTGTTGCATGCATCGGCCGACGACGACGCTGCGCGCCGGCTCCCGGAGCGGCACCCTTGGCTCCTGTTTTCGACCCAACGCCCGGGGGTATAGGTTCCAACGCCGTACACGCGACCCCGGTTCCCGGCCCGGCATGCGTGCCTCCGCGCGCCTCAGGCGCGCTGGACGGTGATGACGCGGAAGCCCTTGTCGGTTGCGGCCCGGTCCACGCAATACCCCTCACCCAGGGTGGCCGCGAGCCAGCGCTGCAGTGAGTCCCCACCCAGGTTCTTCTGTACCACGAGCCACGCCGTACCACCGGGCGCGAGGCGGGGGAGCCACATCATGAGGATGTCGTGCAGTTCCTGCTTCCCCACGCGGATCGGCGGGTTGGACCAGATGGTGTCGAACGTACGATCCGCGGGTACGTCTTCGGGCCGATGGGTCTCCACGCCCGTGAGACCCAGCTCCCGCGCGTTCGCCGCAGTCAGCCGCAGGCTGCGTTCGTTGATGTCCACCGCGGTGACCGTGGCACTCGGTGCAGCGAGCGCGAGGGCCAGGGTGATCGGCCCCCACCCGCACCCGATGTCGAGCAGGTTCCGCCCGTGCGGATCGGGCACGTTGCGCAGCAGCGCGGCGGTTCCCTTGTCCAGGTCCGAGGGGGAGAAGACCCCCGCTGCCGTCCCCACGTCCACGGTGCGGCCCCGCAGCTCCACGGTGATCCGCCGCGGTTTCTCCGCGACGGACGGGTCGGACACGAAGTAATGCTGGGCGGGATTCTCGGGGGCCATGGCTCCACATGCTAGTGCCCCCGCCCGTCGTGTCAGTGCCCGGCGCTAGACTTGGTCAACCGTCTCCAGCCATAGATCAAGGAAATATGACGCAATCTCACCAGCACCAGAATCCCGCTCCGAAGCAGCCCGGACACTCCGCGGAACTGACCGGACCGGAACTGGAGGACGTCGTCTCGCGTGTCCTGGCCCGTGCGCGCACACGCTCCGAACCCACCCACGTCCACGACGCCGGTCAGGACGTCTTCGACGATGAACGGGGCGTCCACGGCGCCCGCGACCACGACGCGTCGTATGCCGCGGGTGGCGGACACGATTACCTGGGCCGCGCCCGTGAGCTCGCGGACGAGGACCACGTCCACGTCGAATCCGACGGCGATCAGCAGGACCTCGCCGAGCGTCACGCGCTGCGCCGTGTCGCCGGACTGTCCACCGAGCTCGAGGACGTCACCGAGGTCGAGTACCGGCAGCTGCGGCTCGAGCGCGTCGTCCTGGCGGGTCTGTTCTCGAGCGGGACCCTGGCCGATGCGGAGAACTCGCTGCGTGAGCTCGCGGCGCTCGCGGAGACCGCCGGTTCCGAGGTCATGGACGGTCTGCTGCAGCGGCGCGTGACCCCGGACCCCGGCACGTACCTCGGCTCGGGCAAGGCCCTGGAACTCAAGGACGTGGTGGCCGCGACCGGTGCGGACACCGTCATCGTGGATGCCGAGCTCGCGCCGTCGCAGCGTCGTGCTCTCGAGGACGTCGTGAAGGTCAAGGTCATCGACCGCACGGGTCTCATCCTGGACATCTTCGCCCAGCACGCCAAGTCCAAGGAGGGCAAGGCGCAGGTGGAGCTGGCGCAGCTCGAATACATGCTCCCGCGTCTGCGTGGTTGGGGTGAGTCGCTGTCCCGGCAGGCCGGTGGCCGTGCGGCCTCGGGTGAGGGCATCGGTAGCCGTGGTCCCGGTGAGACCAAGATCGAACTGGACCGGCGCCGGATCCGCCAGCGCATGGCCAAGTTGCGTCGGGAGATCGCGGCCATGAAGCCGGCGCGTGAGACCAAGCGACTCAACCGCAAGCGTCATTCCGTGCCCTCGGTCGCGATCGCGGGGTACACCAACGCGGGTAAGTCGTCCCTGCTCAACAGGTTGACGGATGCCGGGGTCCTCGTGGAGAACGCGCTGTTCGCCACGCTGGATCCCACGGTGCGCAAGGCCGAGACCCCGGACGGGATCGGCTACACGCTCGCGGACACCGTGGGCTTCGTGCGCTCGCTGCCCACCCAGTTGGTCGAGGCGTTCCGCTCCACCCTGGAAGAGGTCGCGGACGCAGACGTCATCGTGCACGTGGTGGATGCCTCCCACCCGGATCCGGAGGGTCAGCTCAAGGCCGTGCGGGACGTCCTCACGGACGTGGGGGCCAATGACATCCCGGAGATCGTGGCCCTGAACAAGGCCGACATCGCGGATCCCGTGGTGCTGGGTCGTTTGCGCAATCACGAGCACCCGTCGGTGGCCGTCTCGGCGCGCACGGGAGAGGGCATCGAGGAATTGCAGCGGTTGATCTCCTCCGCCATTCCGCGCCCAGACCACGACATGGAACTGCTCGTGCCCTACGTTCACGGCGAGGTGGTCTCCCGGCTGCACGCCCAGGACGCCGAGATCCTGCGCACGGAACACACTCCCGAGGGTACGCGGTTGCGTGTGCGCGTTCGCGAGGAACTCGTGGGAGAACTCGAGCCCTACCGCGTGGCGGAGCCCGGGAGCCCGGCCGCCGCGCCCACCGCGGAGGATCCCGCCGGAGCATGAGCGCATCGTTCGTCGACGAAGCGGGGCACGACCTCTCGGACGTCCGCCCCGAAACGCTGCCCGGCGCGGTGGACACGCTCGAGCTCCTCGACTCCGCCGTGACCGCGCTGGGCGGGCAGCGCCGGGAGGGGCAGCGGTTCATGGCGGCCAAGGTCGCCGAGGCCCTCGAGACCGGCCGGCATCTGTTGGTCCAGGCAGGGACAGGAACGGGTAAGTCACTCGCGTACCTCGTCCCGGCCCTGCGCCACGCCCGCACCGCGGACAAGCCCGTGGTCGTGGCCACGGCCACGCTGGCCCTGCAGTCCCAGATCACGGGCCGGGACGTTCCCCGCTTGCTCGACGCGCTCGAGGACGAACTGGACGACCGCCCCGTCGTCGCGCTGCTCAAGGGCCGCTCCAACTACGCGTGCCTGCACAAGGTCGAGGGCGGCTACCCGGACGACGACGGCGCCCTGTTCGACGTCCCCGGTTCGGGACCCGCCGCAGGGGGCGCGGATCGCCCCCTCGGTGGCTTGGCCCAGCAGGTGCTGCGGTTGCGGGAATGGGTCGAGACCACCGAGACCGGGGACCGGGACGACGTCCAGCCGGGTGTCACGGACGCCGCGTGGCGGCAGGTCTCCGTGACCGCCAAGGAGTGCCTGGGGCGCAAGTGCCCCCTCGTGGAGGAGTGCTTCGCCGAGCGCGCCCGGGCCGAGGCCGGCGAGGCGGACGTGGTGATCACCAACCACGCGCTGCTCGCGATCAACGCGTTCGAGGGGCTCGCGGTCCTGCCCGAGCACGACGTCGTGATCGTTGACGAGGCCCATGAGCTGCGGGACCGGGTCACGGGTGCCGTGACCGCGTCGCTGTCCGCCGCCGCGGTACGAGCGGCGGCCACGGCCGTGCGCAAGCACACCGCGGCGTCGAGCGATGCACTCGAGAAGGCCGCGCAGGCCTTCGATCTCGCCTTCGATCCCGACCCGTCCGGACTGTTGCCGCGAGGCTTCACCGAGGAGCAGGTCTACGCGGTCGGTGGCGTTCAGGATGCCGCGCGCACGGGGCTCAGTGACACCAAGGGCGATTCCAAGGGCGAGGACGCGGCACGTCACGCGGCCCGCTCACGGTTGTCCGAGCTGCTGGACACCGCCGAGCGCATGCTGTCGGCGGACACCGCCCATGACGTCCTGTGGATTTCCCGCGTGGGTCGCTGGTCGCCCACCGAGGGATACGTGGGAGCGTCCGAAGGGGAACCGGCGACCCTGAACATCGCGCCGCTCAGCGTCGCGGGGCCCCTGCGGGAGGCGTTGTTCGACGGGCGCACGGTCGTGCTGACCTCGGCGACCCTGGCCGTGGGGTCATCGTTCTCGTCCACGGCCGGCGCTCTCGGCCTGCAGGGCCCGGGGTCCCCCGCGTGGCGGGGCGTGGACGTGGGCAGTCCCTTCGACTACCGCCGCCAGGGCATCCTCTACGTGGCCAATCACCTCGCGAAACCCGGCCGTGGCGTCTCGGAGGAGCAACTCGAGGAACTGCTCGGGCTGCTCGAGGCCTCGGGCGGCGGCGCGCTCGGTCTGTTCTCGTCCCGCCGGGCCGCGGAGGACGCGGCGGAGGCGCTGCGCGATCGTACAGAGCTGCCCATCCTGTGCCAGGGGGACGCCTCCCTGCCGTCTCTGGTCAAGGAGTTCACCGACGATCCCTCAGCGAGCCTGTTCGGAACCATGAGCCTGTGGCAGGGAGTGGACGTGCCGGGGCAATCGTGCCGACTGGTCGTGATCGACCGGATCCCGTTCCCGCGCCCGGACGATCCCCTGGGCACCGCCCGCACACGCGCGGCCGAACGGGCAGGCGGCAACGGGTTCATGTCGGTCTCGGCCACCCACGCCGCGGTGCGCCTGGCGCAGGGCGCCGGCCGACTGATCCGTGCGAGCGGGGACAAGGGCGTCGTCGCCGTGCTGGACTCGCGGCTCGCCACGGCGCGCTACGGGTCCTTCCTGGCCCAGTCCCTCCCGCCGCTGTGGCCCACCACGGACCGCTCGACCGTTCTTGGGGCGTTAGAGCGATTGGCGCGCTCCTGAGCGTTCGACGTCGCTGTGCTCACGTCCGTGGTGCCGTCTAGGGAGACGCGCGTTGAGTGCCTCCGTGCTCCCCGCCGGATCATGCGTGGGTCGGCGCACGGTGTTACGGCGCGCGCCGCAGTCCTGTGAGCGCGGGCCCGTGGTCCGGAGCGCGAGCACGGGCGGTTCCGAGGCGGTGCACGCCGCCGGGTCCCGCGTGACGCGACGCGCGGTTCCCGGAACCGTTCGGAGGGCGAGCTACAGGGAGCGGAAGACCGAGACGACCTTTCCCATCACGGTCGCGTGATCACCCAGGATGGGTTCGTAGCGGGTGTTCTGGGGCAGCAGCCACGTGTGGCCGTCGCGCTGGCGGAAGGTCTTGACGGTCGCTTCGTCGTCCAGCAGGGCAGCCACGACGTCCCCGTTCTGCGCGGAGTTCTGTTGCCGCACCACGACCCAGTCGCCGTCGCAGATGGCTGCGTCGATCATGGAGTCCCCGGAGACCTTGAGCATGAACAACTGGCCGTGACCCACGAACTGCCGTGGCAGGGAGTAGACCTCCTCGACCGATTGTTCGGCGGTGATGGGGCCACCGGCGGCGATGCGCCCCACGAGCGGTACGGGGACCATGGCGTCGTCGTCATCCGCGGCGGGCAGGTCGCCCATGGTGTGCACCGCGGGGGACGCGGCGCCCGATGCGCGGGTCGCCAAGGACTCCACGGAACCCGCGGGCTCGTCGGCCGGCCCCAGGTGGCGGTCGAGTTCCTCCGCGCTCAACGGGCGCAGGACCTCCATGGCGCGGGGTCGGCGCGGATCCCGGCGCAGGTAGCCCCACTTCTCGAGCTGGCCGAGCTGATGGGTCACGCTGGACAGGGACGCCAGGCCCACGGTGTCACCGATCTCACGCATGGACGGCGGGTAGCCGCGCGTGGTGATGCAGCGCTGCACGGCACCGAGGATTCGTGCTTGTCGAGGGGTGAGCGTGCGCGGGCGTCGGTCGGACGCCTGCTGATTCGGGGAAGAAGTGCTCACGTGCGGGGTCCTTTCACCGTCCACGCTGTGCACACCCTGCGGTGGGCCGCGGAGGCCGCTTATGCGTGTCGGAGACGTGGGGTCAACTAACTCCTGTGTGACCTCGAGCTTAACCCGCGCGTGTCCCCGGGTTCAAATATGTGTTCGAAAAGGTCCTCGACAGCATTCGTACACCCGTGCTAGAACTGTGGGTACAGATTCGAAAATGTGTTCTAAATACGCTTCGCGTTCGAACACCGCCACCTTCGGGTGGATCCGGTCAGATCACCAGGAGGTAGCCATGACCGCTCTCACCTTGTCGCGATCCGTTCGTTCCGCCACGGCTGCGTCCTCCGCCGCCGTGCGCGCTCGTACGTCGGCCCGTGCCGCGTCCGTCCAGGCCGCCCCGCGCGCCGCTCACTCGCCGCTGCAGCTCACCCGCCGCGGCCGGTTCTTCCTGATCGGACTGCCCTTCGTCACGGGAGCGGCGGCCCTGTTGGTGGTCGCCGCCGTCTTCCTGCTGCCGCCCACGGTCAAGGCATCCACGGAACCGGCGGGGGCGCCCGTGACCCACGGTGTCACGGTGCAGGCGGACCAGACCCTGTGGGAGATCGCCGCCGTCGCGGACCCGCAGCGGGACACCCGCGAGGTCATGAACGACATCGCCGAGCTCAACGGTCTGACGTCCTCCACCCTGCACACCGGTCAGGTCCTGGAGGTCCCGTCCCGCTGACGGTGACCCGTCGGTGACGTGATCCGTCGGTGCCAAGTGAGCGACTCCTGGTGCGCCGACGAGCTCCGGGCGGTGTCACGACTGGTCCGGGAATCGACACACCGTGAGACGTCGTGTGACCGGATATGCGCCGAGTCCATAGACTGGTCTGGTGAATTCTCGTGATGATTCCCTCGAAGCCCTTCCGCTGCGCGACGACCTGCGGGGCCTGTCTCCCTACGGTGCTCCCCAGCTGGAAGTCCGTGTCGCACTGAACACCAACGAGAACACCCATCCGGTTCCCGAGCCCGTGGTTCGGGCCGTCACGCGGCGCGTCACCGATACCGCGGCGTCCCTGAACCGCTACCCGGACCGGGACTTCACCAATCTGCGGACCGCCCTAGCGTCCTATCTGGGTCACGAGCTGACCGAGGACAATCTGTGGGCCGCCAACGGGTCCAACGAGATCCTGCAGCAGATCCTGCAGGCCTTCGGTGGGCCGGAGCGCTCCGTGCTGAGCTTCGTCCCCACGTACTCGATGTACCCGTTGCTCGCCCTCGGGACCGGCACGCGGTTCATCGCCGGGGAGAGGGCCGCGGACTTCTCCCTGTCCGCGGAGTCGGCGGCTCGCCAGGTGGGCGAGCACGCCCCGAACATCGTGTTCCTGTGCTCGCCCAACAACCCCACCGGGACCGCGCTCGGACTGGACGTCGTCGAGGCCGTGTACGAGGCGGGGGAGGACCGCAACACCATCGTCGTCGTGGACGAGGCCTACGCCGAGTTCGCGCGTTTCGGAACCCCCTCGGCGCTAACCCTGCTTCCCGGCCGTCCCCGGCTCATCGTCACGCGCACCATGAGCAAGGCGTTCGCGTTAGCGGGTGCACGGCTCGGGTACTTCGCCGCGGACCGCTCCGTCGCGGACGCTATCCGCCTCGTGCGTTTGCCGTACCACCTGTCCTCGGTGACCCAGGCGACCGCACTAGCCGCACTCGAACACCACGAGACACTGCTCGGCACGGTCGAGGACATCAAACTGCAGCGCGACCGGATCGTGGACGAGCTCAAGCGACTGGGCCTGACCCCCGCCGAATCCGATTCCAACTTCGTGTTCTTCGAGTGCGGCGGGGATGCCCACGCCATGTGGCAGGGTCTGCTCGACCAGGGCGTCCTCGTGCGGGACGTGGGGATCCCCGGCCACCTACGGGTCACCGCCGGGACGGAAGCGGAGACCACCGCGTTCCTCGAGGCCGTGGAGTCCTACCTCGCCCGGTCCTGAGCCGGACCGTCCGGACCAAGATTCTGAGCCGGCCCGGCTCGTCTCGAACCGTGGGACCGGTCGGGCCGCGGCCCCATGGTCCCACCCCAGCCATCTAGACTGGACCCGCCCGCCGAGCCGTCGCCGGGCGCCGTCCCCGAGGAGATGTCGTCTTTCATGAGCGCAGTCGAGAACCACCGCACCGCCACGGTGGAACGCGTGACCAGTGAATCCACCGTGCGCGTGAGCCTGGACCTGGACGGGACGGGTACGTCCTCGATCGAGACCACGGTGCCGTTCTACAACCACATGCTCACGGCACTGTCCAAGCACTCCCTGATCGACCTGGACATCCAGGCCCACGGGGACACGGACATCGACGTCCACCACACGGTCGAGGACACAGCGATCGTCCTGGGTGATGCGCTGCGCCAGGGACTCGGGGACAAGCGGGGGATCCGCCGTTTCGGGCAGGCCACCGTGCCGCTCGACGAGGCACTCGCGTCCGCCGTGGTGGACGTGTCCGGGCGGCCCTACGTGGTGCACACGGGTGAACCGGAGGGCCAGCAATACCACTTGATCGGTGGTCACTTCACCGGGTCGATGACCCGCCACGTCTTCGAGTCCCTGGCCTACCACGCCCAGTTGTGCCTGCACGTGGAAGTGATCCGCGGCCGCGATCCGCACCACATCGCCGAGGCCCAGTTCAAGGCGCTTGCGCGGGCGTTACGCGAAGCCGTGGAGCCCGACGCCCGCATGGCCGGCGTGGTCCCGTCCACCAAGGGCGCACTGTGAACGGGGCGGAGCAGAACATGACGGAGGCGCCGAGCGTTGTCGTCCTGGACTACGGCGCGGGCAATGTGCGATCTGCCGTGCGCGCCCTCGAGGAGGCCGGCGCGCGGGTGGTGCTGAGCGCCGATCCGCGCGACGTCATGGACGCGGACGGTCTCGTGGTCCCGGGCGTGGGAGCCTTCGCGGCCGTCATGGAGGGATTGCGCGCGGTGGACGCCCCGCGGCTCATCGATCGCCGGTTGAGCGGTGGCCGTCCGGTGCTGGGGATCTGCGTGGGCCTACAGGTCATGTTCGACCGCGGCGTGGAACACGGTCACGAGTCCGAGGGACTGGCACAGTGGCCCGGGACCGTGGAACGCCTCGACGCTCCGGTGGTCCCGCACATGGGCTGGAATGAGGTGCGCCCGCCGGAGGGCTCGGTACTGTTCCGCGGCATTGAGGACGAGCGGTTCTACTTTGTGCACTCCTACGGGGTGCGGGAGTGGGAATTCGACCAGAGCATCGAGCACATGGCGCCCCCGGGCGTCACCTGGTCCGAGCACGGGACGCCCTTCGTGGCCGCCGTGGAGAACGGTCCGTTGAGCGCCACGCAGTTCCACCCCGAGAAGTCCTCCGCGGCGGGGATCGCCCTGCTGCGCAACTGGCTGTCCACGCTGCCGCGCACCGGACGCATGGCCGGGCGCATCCCCGCACCGGGTTCGGGGGTCCCGGCATGACCGCATCGGTGCTTCTGCTCGTGGCGGGGGCGTTCTTCGTGGGCGGGGCGATCTCCTTCCATCAGCAGCGCAAGCCGCTGTGGAGCGTGGTGTTGCTCGCGTTTGTGGCCCTCGTGTTGATCGGCTACGGGGGCTACTCGTGGTTCACGAGCGTGTGAACCGGGCGTAGTGCCGTCGTCAACGGGTACGGGGCGCGCGCCGCACCGGACAATCCAATCAACCACCGGACCACCACGGCGCCCGCGGGCGTCACGTGAGGAGAGACATGACCGAGACCACCGAACGCCGTTTGGAACTGCTGCCCGCGGTGGACGTACAAGGGGGCCAGGCCGTGCGCCTGGTCCAGGGGGAGGCCGGCTCCGAGACCGGCTACGGCGATCCGCTCGAGGCCGCCCTCGCGTGGCAGGACGCGGGCGCCGAATGGCTGCACCTCGTGGACCTCGACGCCGCTTTCGGTCGCGGTGACAACATCGAGGTCCTGCGCCGCGTGGCCGCGAACCTCGACCTCAGGATCGAGATGTCCGGCGGGATCCGGGACGACGAATCCCTCGAGCGCGTCCTGACCCTGGACCCCGCGCGCATTAACCTGGGCACGGCGGCGCTCGAGAACCCCGAGTGGACGCATCGCGTGATCGCCGAGCACGGGGACAGGATCGCCGTGGGTCTGGACGTGCGCGGCACCACGCTCGCCGCGCGCGGCTGGACCAAGGACGGCGGCGACCTGTGGGAGGTGCTGGAGCGCCTTGAGGCCGACGGCTGCGCGCGGTACGTGGTCACCGACGTGACCAAGGACGGCACGCTGCGCGGACCCAACACCGAGCTGCTGGCCGAGGTCGCCCGCCGCACGGACAAGCCCGTGGTGGCCTCGGGCGGAATTTCGTCTCTCGAGGACCTCGCCGCGCTGCGCGAGCTCGTCCCCGCCGGCATCGAGGGCGCGATCGTGGGCAAGGCGCTCTACGCCGGCAAGTTCACGCTGGCCGAAGCCCTGGACGTCGCCGGTCGCCCGAGTGCCTGAGCACCGCGCGGATCGCGGGCCCGGACGCGAAGCGCACCCGCCCTCCGGGCGCGGTGACCACGCCGTTTCCGGCCCCAGCGCACGCGTCCTTCCCGCGCACATCGCCGCTCAGCTGCGCTCGGCCGGTGGTCCCACAGACACCGGCGGTCAGTCGTGGGAGGGTCGCAATTTGGGGGAGGGTACGAGCCACACCCACCAGTTTCCCGACGACCCCGGCACCGCGGATCCGAATGTCGCCTGCGCACTTGACGCATGGCGCGCGGGGACAGTGGGCGAGGAGGAGGTCGTGGCCGCGCTCGCCGGGATCCGGGTGTTCGTGCCCATCGTGGCGCAGGTATCCCAGTCCCACATCACCGAGGACGGCCTGGTCTCCGACAAGGAAGCGGACATGGCCCTCGTGAGCTTGCAGGCCGCCGACGGCCGCAAAGCCCTGCCGGTGTTCACGTCCACCAGTGCACTGACCGCATGGAACGCCCGGGCCCGACCGGTCGCCGCGGACATCCGCCGCGCCGCGCTGTCCGCGGTGCAAGACGGCTCCGCGTTGCTTGTCGTGGATCCGGGGACGGATCCAGCCTTCGTGGTCCGGCGCCCCGCCCTGTGGGCCGTGGCGCAGGGACACGAGTGGACGCCGTCGTACCGGGATGTCGCGGTGGACGACGCCGTCACGCGCGCGGCACTCGGGCGCTCGGAGATCGTGGCGGCGCTCGCCGGCCCGGGTCGCGGTGTGAATGCCGCGCGGTCCGACGGCGCCACGTTACGCGGTGGGGGCGAGGGCCCGGAGCTCACGGTCACCCTGCAGCTGCGGGTGGGGCTGTCCGCCGACGAGGTGCAGGCAGCAGTGGGGCATTACCAGCAGCAGCTCGCGGCCCAGCCCGTCATGGCGGAGGCGGTGGATTCGATCGAGGTCCGGCTCACCGCGTGAGGTCACTGCATGAGATCACAGCGTGACGTCGCCGTCTGACGTCACTAAGAGGAACGCGGCGCACGACCACCGGTCGCGCGCCGCGTTCCTTAAAAGGGCTTCAACGGGATTGACGCTCAGCCGTAGACCGGGCCCGTGAACTTCTCGCCGGGTCCCGCGCCGGGGGCGTCGGGGAACGGGGAGGCCTCGCGGAACGCGAGCTGCAACGACTTGAGGCCGTCGCGTAACGGGCCCGCGTGCTGGGAGCCGATCTCGGGAGCGGCAGCGGTGATCAGACCCGCCAGGGCGATGATGAGCTTGCGCGCCTCGTCCAGGTCCTTGAGTTCCTCGGCGTTCTCCTCGGCGGCCAGACCGCACTTCACGGCGGCGGCGCTCATTAGATGGACCGCGGCGGTCGTGATGACCTCGACCGCGGGGACCTCGGCGATGTCACGCATCTGGTTGTTCACCTCGGCGAGGGTCTCGTCGGGCAGCGCACCGGGATCGGAGGCGCCGTGGTCGTGGGCGGCGTCGTGAGCGTGGGCGGGACCCTGGGACGATGCGGTGTCGGTGAATTCGAAGCGCTCGGAGCGCGGCTGCTCGGACATGGGACCACTGTAGAACAGCGACCTCGCCCGGCGTGGGGCCGTCCCTCGACTGGCCCCGACGCCCCCGCATGCGTTATATTAGTGGATAGTGTGCAAGCGGAGATGACTCCCACCCGCCGCCGCCCGCCGAGTGACGCGATCACACGGCACAAGGTGCCCGGGTTCGTGACCGAACGACCACGCCGTTTTCAGAACGGTCGTGTCATCTCGGTCTTTGTGTGGTTCTTACCTCCGCTCGCGCGTGCCGCAGCGGAGGTTTTTCGTTGTGGTCCAGGACCCAACCACGGGGAAACCCACGAACTCAGGAGCTTGGCATTAGCGATCCACGTATCAATGACAGAATCCGTGTCCCGGAAGTCCGCTTGGTCGGACCTGGCGGCGAGCAGGTCGGCATCGTTCGCGTGCAGGACGCGCTGCGGCTGGCCCGAGAATCGGATCTCGATCTGGTCGAGGTCGCACCCAACGCCAAGCCCCCCGTGGCCAAGCTCATGGACTTCGGCAAGTACAAGTACGAAGCTGCGGTCAAGGCTCGTGAGGCGCGCAAGAACCAGGCCAACACGGTGCTCAAGGAAGTGCGTTTCCGGTTGAAGATCGACACGCACGACTACGAGACCAAGGTGGGTCACGCCAAGCGCTTCCTCTCCGCGGGGGACAAGGTCAAGGCCATGATCCAGTTCCGCGGTCGTGAGCAGCAGCGCCCCGCGATGGGTGTGCGCCTGCTCGAGCGGCTCGCGGAAGACGTCGCCGAGGTCGGTGTCGTGGAGACCGCGCCCCGCGTGGACGGTCGCAACATGGTCATGGTCATCGGTCCGCTCAAGAACAAAGCGGAGGCTCGGGCCGAGGCCCGCAAGCAGAAGCAGCGGGAAACGTCGCAGTCCGAGAACCAGCGCAAGCAGCGGGTGGACACCTCTACTGCCGAGTCCGTGACCCAGTCCATCGGGGACGCGTTCCCGGCGGAACTGCGCCAGGCGGCCACCGTGCAGGCGGAGAGCTCGCAGAGCGCTCCCATCGCGGCGGAGGACAAGGTCCAGGAGACCGTGGCGCCGGCGTCCGGTACCGAAGCCACCCAGGCTCCGGCGCAGCCCGAGGCTTCTGCACAGCAGGCCACCGCGGACGCCAAGGTCGCAGCGGCCAAGCCGGCGGCGGCGCAGGCGGGTACCGCATCGACGTCGTCACCCAAGCCCGCAGCGAGCCCCAAGCCCGCTGCAAGCGCGAAGCCGAGCGCGAAGCCCGCACCCGCGACGCCGAGCGCGGCGGCCAAGCCCGCGGCACCGAAACCCGGGGCGTTCAAGCCCGGGCCCGCCAAGAAGTAACCGCGGCACAGGAATTGACAGCGTCGGGCGTGTGATCGCCCGACACCAGCGTGGTCGCGGCCGTGTGTCGCGACCCACCGGTGTGCCCCACCGGTCGATGTAAAAGGAGACGGTCACCATGCCGAAGATGAAGACCCACAGCGGTGCCAAGAAGCGTTTCAAGCTCACCGGTTCGGGCAAGGTCAAGCGCCAGCAGGCCAACCGCCGCCACTACCTGGAACACAAGTCCTCGCGTCTGACCCGCCGTCTCGCGGGCGACCAGATCGTCTCCACCCCGGGTGAGGCCAAGGCCATCAAGCGGATGCTGGCCAAGTAGGCCCTTCCTCTTCCATTTCGTCAGCGTCGCGTTTGCGCGGCGGGTAGTCATGTTCCGGCAGGGGTCGGAACCGAATCGTTAGGAGTACGCACGTGGCACGTGTGAAGCGGGCGGTCAATGCCCACAAGAAGCGTCGTGAAGTTCTGGAGAAGGCCTCGGGCTACCGCGGTCAGCGGTCCCGGTTGTACCGCAAGGCCAAGGAGCAGATGCTCCACTCGTACACCTACTCCTACAACGACCGTCGCAAGAAGAAGGGCGACTTCCGTCGGCTGTGGATCCAGCGCATCAACGCCGCCGCCCGCGCGAATGGTCTGACCTACAACCGCTTCATCCAGGGCCTGAAGGCCGCTGAGGTCGAGGTGGACCGTCGCATGCTGGCCGAGCTGGCCGTGAGCGACGAGAACGCGTTCGCGACCCTGGTCCGCGTGGCCAAGGACGCCCTGCCGGAGGACACCTCCGCGCCCCGCACCGCCGCCTGAGTGCCGCTGTGACGTTCGTCGAGCGCCTGGAGGACCGGTTGCTGTCCAACCCCCGAGCCGATCGGGTCAAGGACGTGGCCGCGTTGACCAGGCGCTCGATGCGTTCCAAGCGCGGATTGTTCCGCGCCGAGGGCCCGCAGAACGTGCGCGAGGCGGTCCGTCTCGCGCTCGCGGATTCTCCCGCTCCCGGGTTGCCGCGGCTCGATGCCGTGTACGTGACCCTGCAGGAGCTCGACCGGCATCCGGGGATCGCTGCGGATCTTGCCGCGGTCGCCGACCGCGGTGACGCGTTCGTCCGGGCGGTCACCCCGGAGGTACTCGCGGCCATGACCGATGCGGTCACGCCGCAGGGGATGCTGGCGGTGTGCCGCTTCCCTTCCTCTGCTTTGGACGCGTCTGAGGCATCGGGCTCCTCTGACGACGCCGCTCGCGCCCTCGGTGCCGCACGCCTGGTGGGCATGCTGGTCCGGGTGCAGGACCCGGGTAACGCCGGCACCGTGATCCGTACCGCGGACGCCGCCGGCGCAGATGCCGTGCTGTGCACTCCCGGCACCGTGGACCCGTTCAACCCGAAATCCGTGCGCTCCTCTGCGGGGTCGCTGTTTCACGTCCCGGTGTTCACGGGCATGGAACTCGCCGCGGTCGTCGCGGCGGCTCGTGAGCACGGCATGGGTGTGCTCGCCGCGGATGGTTATGCCTCCATGACGGTCTCCGAGCTGGCCGACGCCGCGATGCTGCGCGCCGCGGGCATTTCTTCGGGGGACGTGGCGTATCCCCTCGAGCAGCCCACCGCGTGGCTGTTCGGTAATGAGGCGCAGGGACTGTCGGAAGCGGAGGTCGCGGCCGCGGATCTGTCTGTGGCGGTGCCGCTGTACGGGGCCGCCGAATCGCTCAACGTGGCCACCGCCGCGACCGTGTGTCTGTATGCATCGGCGCAAGCCCAGCGCCGGATTTTCGATCGCTGACGCTTCTCTCTCCGCGCTGTCCGAATTGTCGGTGACACACTGAACACCATGACTTCCGATCTGCCCGCGCGCTTCCGGACCCAGGTGGTCGGGGTGGCCCTGCTCGACGACGCACATCACCCCACCGCGTTCCTCGCCGCCCAGCGCGCCTACCCCGAGACATTGCGCGGGCTGTGGGAGTTCCCGGGCGGCAAGCAGGAACCGGAGGAGAGCGCCGAGGACGCACTCGTGCGCGAATGCGCGGAGGAGCTGTCGGTGCGGGTGGAGCTTCTGGCTGAAATCTCAGGCCCCCATGCTCAGGGATGGCCACTGTCCGAGAAGGCCGCGATGCGAGTGTGGACCGGAACCACTGCGGATACACCCGTGGTGGGCACCGATCACCTGGCCGTGCGGTGGGTTCCGTCGAGCGACCCCTACGCCGTACTGGCCTTGCCGTGGATCCCGGCGGACCTTCCGATCGTGCGGGCACTGCTGGGACAGCTCGCCCCATGACCCCGCCGGGTCAGCGGACGCCATGGGTCCTCCACTAGACTGACCCTGCCCGCACCGGCCACGCTGCGGGCATTTGCACGAACAGCGGCTCACCCACCGGGGGAGCGAGCTCGTGAGAACACCGTCCGCCAGTAGGAACGCGAGAAACCATGTCCGAGACCACACCGTCCGCCGCGGTGGACCCCACCGACGAGGCCGGGGTGACGGCCGCCCTCGAGCACGCACTGCGTGAGATCGAGGCCGCCGCCGACCTCTCCGAGCTGAAGACCGTTCGCCTGGCCCACACGGGGGAGAAATCCCCGCTGGCGCTGGCCAACCGTGCGATCGGTGGGCTGGACAAGGCCGCCAAGGCCACCGCGGGCAAGCTGGTGGGGCAGGCCCGCGGACGCGTGAACAAGGCGCTCGCGGCACGCGCCACCGTGCTCGAGGAGGAGAGGGATGCCCGCATCCTTGTGGAGGAAGCGGTGGACGTCACGGCGGCCACGCGGCGTCGTCGGCTGGGCGGACGGCACCCCTTGACCAACCTGATGGACCACATCGGGGACATCTTCGTGGGTATGGGTTGGGAGGTCGCGGAGGGACCGGAGCTCGAGCACGAGTGGTTCAACTTCGACTCGCTGAACTTCAAGCCGGACCACCCGGCGCGGCAGATGCAGGACACGTTCTTCGTGGACCCGCCGTCGTCACACCTGGTGCTGCGCACCCACACCTCGCCGGTGCAGATGCGCTCGCTGCTGGAGCGCGAGCTGCCGGTGTATGTGGTGTGCCCGGGCAAGACCTACCGCACGGACGAACTGGACGCGACCCACACCCCCGTGTTCCACCAGGTGGAGGGCATCGCCGTGGACGAAGGGCTGTCCATGGCGGACCTCAAGGGCACCCTCACCCACTTCGCGCGCACCATGTTCGGCCCGGAGGCCGCGATCCGGTTGCGGCCCAACTACTTCCCCTTTACCGAACCCTCCGCGGAGCTGGACGTGTGGCACCCCACAGCCAAGGGCGGACCGCGGTGGATTGAGTGGGGTGGCTGCGGCATGATGCACCCCAACGTGCTGCGGGCCGCGGGGATCGACCCCGAGCGCTACTCGGGGTTCGCGTTCGGCATGGGCATCGAGCGGACCCTGATGTTCCGCAACAACGTCCCGGACATGCACGACATGGTCGAGGGCGACGTCCGCTTCAGCGAACACTTCGGGATGGAGATCTAGAGCAATGCGAGTTCCTTTGTCATGGCTGCGTGAGTACGCGCCCGTTCCCGAGGACGCCACCGCGGAGGACGTCCTGGCCACCCTCGTGAAGGTGGGTCTTGAGGAGGAGGACGTCCACCGCCCCTCCGACTCCCTCTCCGGTCCGATCGTGGTGGGCCAGGTGCTCTCCATGGAGCCCGAGACCCACTCCAACGGGAAGACCGTGAACTGGTGCTCCGTGCGCGTGGTGCCGGAGGGCCATGAGCAGACGCTGACGGGCAAGGGCATCGACCCCTCGGGCGTCCAGGGAATCATCTGCGGTGCCCACAACTTCTCGGTAGGTGACAAGGTGGTCGTCGCCCTTCCGGGTGCGGTGCTGCCGGGTGACTTCCGGATCTCCGCGCGCAAGACCTACGGCCACATCTCGGCAGGCATGATCGCCTCCGTGCGCGAGCTCGGCATTGGCGACGACCACGACGGCATCCTGGTGCTGTCTCGGATCGGGCTGGACCCCGAGATCGGCTCCGACGCCCTGGAGCTGCTGGGTCTCTACGACTCGGCGGCAGAGGTCAACGTGACCCCGGACCGCGGGTACGCGTTCTCGATCCGCGGGATCGCCCGCGAGTACTGCCACGCGGTGCGCGCACCGTTCACGGATCCCGTGGCGGAGCTCGCGCCGCGGGTGCCCGCGTCCACCGAGGACGGGTTCCCCGTGACCGTGTCCGACGACGCCCCGATCCATGGCCGCGCCGGGTGCAACCGCTTCGCGGTGCGCATCGTGGAGAACGTGGATCCATCCATCCCGTCCCCGCAGTGGCTCGTGTCGCGGTTGCGCCTGGCCGGGATCCGCTCCCTGAGCCTGCCCGTGGACATCTCCAACTACGTGATGCTCGAGTACGGCCAGCCGATCCATAACTACGACGCGGACACCCTGCAGGGCGGGATTACCGTGCGCCGTGCGCGGGCCGGCGAGAAGCTGACCACGCTGGACGACAAGTCCCGTGAGCTGAACACCGAGGACCTCGTGATCGCGGACGAGTCCGGTCCCGTGGGCCTCGCCGGCGTCATGGGCGGTGCCGCGACCGAGGTCGGGGAGAACACCACGCGCGTGCTCGTGGAGGCCGCGCGCTTCGACGAGGTCTCGATCGCCCGCACCGCCCGCCGACACAAGCTTCCCTCGGAGGCGTCCAAGCGATACGAGCGCGGCGTGGACCCGCAGCTCGCACCGGTTGCTGCGCAGCGCGTCGTCGACCTCCTCGTGGAGCTGGCCGGCGGCACGGACTCCGGGCGGGTCACGGACGTGGACCACACGGACCGCCCCGCCGCGATCGAGCTGCCCGCGGGCTACCCTGCGGCGCGCGTTGGAGTGGACTACTCTCCAGAGGTCGTCGAGCGCAGCCTCGTGGCCATCGGCGCCGAGGTCACGGAGACCGCGGACGGCTGGACCGTGGTCCCGCCGTCGTGGCGCCCGGATCTGCTCGAGAAGGAGGACCTCGTCGAGGAGGTCGCGCGTCTGGACGGCTACGACAAGATCCCCGATCGCCTCCCCGTGGCGCCTCCCGGGCGCGGCTTCACGCGCTCGCAGGCCGCGCGACGCCGCGTGGCCAACACGCTCGCGGCCGCCGGGCTCACCGAGGTGCTCAGCTACCCGTTCGTGTCCCAGGCGGACAACGACCTGTGGGGCAGCGCGGACGGTGAGCACGTGGCGTCGATCAAGCTCGCGAACCCCATCAGCGAGGCCCAGTCCCTGCTGCGGGTGAGCATCCTGCCCGGGCTGCTCGGGGTGCTCAAGCGCAACCACTCGCGCGGACTGCGGGACCTGGCCCTCTACGAGATGGGCCACGTGTTCCTCGCGGACGGCTACACCCCGGACACCCAGCCCATCCCGCCGCTCGGCGTGCGCCCGGCCGCTCCGGAGCTCGAACGGCTCGACGCCGCCGTCCCCGACCAGCCGCGCAGGCTCGCCGCGGTGCTCACGGGGCACGACGCCGCTGCAGGCCCGTGGGTTGCGCCGCGCACCCTGGACTGGCAGGACGCGCTCGACGTCGCCGTGCTCGCCGCACGCAGCGTGGGCGTGGAGCTGAGGGTCACCCAGGGCTCGCATCACGCGTTCCACCCCGGGCGCACCGCGCAGCTGAGCACTCAGGACGGCGCCGTGATCGGTATGGCGGGAGAGCTGCACCCCAAGCTCGTCGCGGCCCAGGGGTTGCCCGAGCGCACGTGCGCCGTGGAACTCGACCTGTCCGCGCTGCTCGATCGTGAGGCCTCGGCGGTCACCGCCCAGGTGATCTCGGGCTACCCCGCGGCCACCCAGGATGTCGCACTCGTGGTGGACGCGAGCGTCCCCGCGGCGGACCTGCTGACCACGGTGCGTCGGGGAGCGGGCGAGTTGCTCGAAGCCGCCGAGGTCTTCGACGTGTATGCGGGCAAGGGCATCCCCGAGGGCAAGAAGTCCGTGGCGATCGCCCTGCGGTTCCGGGCCGCGGACCGTACCCTCACCGCGGACGAGGCCTCCCACGCCCGTGAGAACGCGGTGGATGCGGCCCACAGGGAGCACGGCGCTGAGATCCGAAGCTGATCACCCCCCCACCAGCCAGGAGAAGTCATACCGTGAGCCACGACACCCAGGAACTCATCGATTTCGACGAGCACGACCAGGAGACACGACCCGGTGGTGCCCGAGGATGGTGGATCGTCCTCATCGTGCTGCTGGGGGCAGTCGTGACCCTGGCGCTGGGGTTGGCCTCGGCGTTGTCCTTCGACAAGGCCTCCCGGCTGGAGGAGTGGGCGGGGGAGTCGATGGTCGTCTCCGGGACGTACCAGACGCTCACCAAGGACCTCGTGACCCAGGACTACAACGGGATCTACGCGGGCATCATGCCCAAGAACGAGCTGACCGAACGCTACCCGTTCGACAACCGGCTCGACGATCCCGTCAAGAAGACCGAGGGGAACCAGATCACGTTCCGCGGCACCCAGACGGGTGTCCAGGACTCCGACTTCCTGCGGGAGGTGGACGCCCTGCTCGCGGAGCAGAACGGTCACCTGACGGTCGTGGAGACGGGCGAACCCGGCTCCTACGGGGACAGCGGGGTGACGGACTCGATGGTCACCGGCCAGCGGGTCCGCGCCGCGGCACTCGGGGTGGGCGCGCTGTTCTGCATCGGCCTCACGGCCTGGGGTGCGCGCCGCGTGCACCGCGGGGTGCGGGCAGGCACCTAGATCTCCGCTCCGGCGCAAGCCTGTGGCGCACCGCCCCGTGGGCTCCCGGACCCACGGGGCGGTGTCGTCTCACGGCAACAGCAGGAGCTTCCCCTGCGTGCCGCGGGATTCGAGGTCGCGGTGCGCGGCGGCGGCGTCGCCGAGCGGGTAGGTGGCGCCCACCCGGACCTCGAGGCCCCCGGAGGTCACGGCGTCCATGAGCTCGCCCCAGCGCCACGTGCGCTCGTCCCGGTCCCGCGTGTAGTAAGCCAGGGACGGGCGGGTCACGTAGAGCGCCCCGGAGCTGTTGAGCCGCTGCAGGTCCAGCGGGGGCACCTGGCCGGAGGAGCCCCCGAAGAGCACGGTGGTCCCGCGCACGCGGGTGGCCGCGAGGGATTCGTCGAAGGTCGTACGGCCCACAGAGTCATAGACCACGTCCGCGCCCAGGCCGTCCGTGAGCTCGCGCACGCGCTCGGCGAAGCCCTCGTAGCCGAGCACGTGGTCCGCGCCGAGGCGCTTGGCCGTCGCGGCCTTATCCGGGGTGGAGGTCAGCGCGATCACGGTGGCGCCGATGCGCTTGAGCAGCTGGATGGCCAGCCCGCCCACACCGCCGGAGGCCGCCGTGACCACCGCGGTCTGCCCGGGCTGCACGGGGAACGTGGACCGCACCAGGTAGTGCGCCGTGAGTCCCTGCAGGGGCAGCGCACCGGCGGTCTGAGGGTCCATGCCGTCCGGCACGGGTAGCGCCTTGTCCTCCTCCACCGTGAAGAACTGCGCGTACGTGCGGGTGGCCTCGGAGGTTGCCACGCGCTGACCGGTCCGCACGGTGGTGACCTCTGAGCCCACAGCCACGACCTCGCCGGTGCCCTCTGAGCCTGCCGTGAACGGGAAGTCCACGGGGTACACGCCGGAGCGCTGGTAGGTCTCGATGAAGTTCACACCGGTGGCCTCGGTCCGCACGAGGACCTCCCGGGGGCCGGGCTTGGGGACGGGCACCTCGGCCGGGCGCAGCACCTCCGGGCCACCGGGCTCGTGCGCGACGATCGCCTGCATCGTGGTCTCGCTCATGGTCAGTTCCTCCTCGCAGCGGGGTGCCGTGCTCGCAGAGGGGCACGACGGCGTCCCCGTCAGTCTCGCGCTGCGGCACCTCCCGGCACAAGGCAGTGCACGTCGGGGCGGGCGGTCACCCGCGCGGAGATTTGGAACGCGTTATGCATAAATATTGAGTGGAGTGTATAGGAATACGGTATGGTGGAGCCCATGACCTACACCGCTGCAGTCTCAGGCGCCACCGGCTACGCGGGGGGAGAGGTGCTCCGTCTGCTGTGCGGGCACCCGGACATCGAGATCGCCACCGTGGCGGCCCACTCCTCCGCCGGGCAGAAGCTCGGGGCGCTCCAGCCGCACCTGCACGCGCTCGCGGACAGGGATGTCGTCGAGTCCACCGCGCAGAACCTCACGGGTCACGACGTCGTGTTCCTGGCCCTGCCCCACGGTCAGTCCGCGGCGCTGGCCGAGCAGCTGCCCGCAGGCACGGTCGTGATCGACGCCGGGGCGGACCACCGGCTCGAGTCCGCCGAAGCGTGGGGAGCGTTCTACGGATCAGACCACGCCGGCACGTGGCCCTACGGGCTGCCCGAGCTGCTCGTGGACCCGAACGGCCGCAAGCAGCGAGAGAACCTGCCCGGCGCCACCCGGATCGCCGTCCCTGGCTGCTACCCCACGGGATCGCTGCTCGCGCTGGCACCCGCGCTGGCGGCGGGACTGGTGTCTCCCCAGGACATCGTGATCGTGTCCGCGTCCGGGACCTCGGGCGCGGGCAAGGCCCTGAAACCTCACCTGCTCGGTGCCGAGACGATGGGGGGGATGTCCCCGTACGGCGTCGGCGGCGGGCATCGGCACACCCCGGAGATCGAACAGGGGCTGGGATGGGCGGCAGGCGAAGGCGTGCGGATCTCGTTCACCCCCACCCTGGCCCCCATGCCCCGCGGCATCCTCACCACGGCCACCGCCGCGCTGCGCCCGGGCACGACCGAGGAAGCTGTGCGGGAAGCCTACCGCGCCGCGTACGACGGCGAGCCGTTCGTCCACCTGTTGCCCGAGGGGCAGTGGCCCACCACCAAGTCGGTGCAAGCCTCGAACCACATGGCGCTGCAGCTGGCCGTGGACCCGCACGCCGGGCGGCTCGTGGTGAGCGCGGCCATCGACAACCTGACCAAGGGGACGGCAGGAGCCGCCGTGCAGTCCCTCAACCTGGCCCTCGGCCTCCCCGAGACCTCGGGCCTCGCCGCGCAGGGCGTGGCACCGTGAATCCCGGGTCCCCGCTCGACCGCCCGTCCGAACCAGGAGCTGCGATGTCCTCGCACAACCCCTTTCCCGACGTCCCCGTGAGCACCGACTCCGGCGTGTGCGCCGCGGCCGGTTTCAGCGCCGCTGGCGTGGTGGCCGGCTTCAAGAAGTCGGGTGGCCGTGACCTCGCCTTGGTGGTCAACACCGGGCCCGACGACGCCGCGGCCGCCCAATTCACCAGCAATCGCGTGGCCGCCGCCCCCGTCCACTGGTCCCGCGAGGTGATCCGGCAGGGCCGTGCCCGCGCGGTGGTGCTCAACTCGGGCGGGGCGAACGCGTGCACCGGCCCGCAGGGCTTCCAGAACACCCACGAGACCGCCGAGCTGGTGGGTGAGCAGCTGGGCATCGGCGCAGGGGACGTTCTGGTGTGCTCCACCGGGCTGATCGGGGAGCAGCTGCCGATGGACGTCGTGCGCGGCGGGGTCCCGGCCGTCGTGGCCGCGCTCGCACCCGGGCAGCGTGCCGCGGCGGAGGCCGCGGAGGCCATCATGACCACGGACACCGTCCCCAAGCAGGCCTGCGTGAGCGGCGCAGGGTGGAGCGTGGGCGGCATGGCCAAGGGGGCGGGCATGCTCGCACCGGGGCTGGCCACCATGCTCGTGGTCCTCACGACCGACGCCGTCCTGAGCGCGGAGGAGCTCTCGCTCGCTCTGAAGGAGGCGTGCCGTGTCACGTTCAACCGCGCGGACTCGGACGGGTGCATGTCCACCAACGACACCGTGGTCCTGATGTCCTCCGGTGCCTCGGCGCAGCGCCCGGACCAGGGGGAGTTCACGCACGCACTGACCGCGGTGTGCCACAGCCTCGCGCAGCAGCTGATCACGGACGCGGAGGGTGCCTCCCACGACATCGCGATCACCACGGTGGGCGCGGCCACAGAGACCGAGGCGGAGGACGTCTCCCGCACGGTGGCCCGCTCCAACCTGTTCAAGACAGCGGTGTTCGGTAACGACCCCAACTGGGGGCGTGTGCTCTCGGCGGTGGGCACCACGGACGCCCAGTTCGACCCCGACCGGATCGACGTCACCATCAACGGCGTGACGGTGTGCCGCAACGGCGCAATCGGTGATCCGCGCGAGGGCGTGGACCTCGCGGCGTCGCGCGCTGTGGACGTCCTCATTGACCTCAAGGCCGGGGACGCGAGCGCGACCGTGTGGACCAACGACCTCACCCATAACTACGTCGAGGAGAACAGCGCCTACTCCAGCTAGCGCGCCCACCATGTCACGACTCAGCGATAACACCAGGTACGAGACGGCCCGCTCGAAGGCGGAGACTCTCATGGAGGCCCTGCCGTGGATCCAGCGCTACGCGGGATCCACCATGGTCTTCAAGTACGGCGGCAACGCCATGATCAACGACGACCTGCGGCGCGCCTTCGCGGAGGACATGGTTTTCCTGCGCCACGTGAGCATCCGCCCGGTCGTGGTCCACGGCGGCGGCCCGCAGATCAGCGCGATGCTCGAGTCCCTGAACATCCCGTCCGAGTTCAAGGACGGTCTGCGCGTGACCACGCCCGAGGCCATGTCGGTCATCCGCATGGTCCTCACCGGGCAGGTGGGGCGGGAACTCGTGGGCCTGATCAACGCCCACGGCCCGTACGCGGTGGGCATGTCCGGCGAGGACGCGGGGCTGCTGCAGGCGCGCCGCGTGCGCACCGGGTCCGACGGCGCGCCCCTGGACCTCGGTCTCGTCGGTACCGTCACGCGCGTCAACACGGTTGCGGTCGAGCAGCTGCTGGACATCGGCAAGATCCCGGTCATCGCCTCGATCGCCCCGGAGCTCGCGGATTCGGACGACGACGCCGCGGGGCGGGGTGCGCTCACGGGGCAAGTCCTCAACGTCAATGCGGACACGGCGGCCGCCGAGGTCGCCGTGGCCCTGGGCGCGGAGAAGTTCGTGGCCCTCACAGACGTCGAGGGGCTCTACGCGGACTGGCCGGATCGCTCGTCGCTGATCTCGTCCCTATCCGCGGCGGAACTGCGTGAGATGCTGCCGGAGCTCGAATCGGGGATGATCCCCAAGATGCGGGCGGCTCTGCGAGCGGTGGACGGCGGTGTGCCGCGCGCGAGCATCGTGGACGGGCGCACGGAGCACTCGTCCCTGTTGGAGATCTTCACGGACACGGGTATCGGCACAGAGGTCACACCGGACGGAGTTGAGCACTCATGAGCAACCAGGACGAACTGCTGGGGGAGTACAAGGAACACCTTCTGGGAGTGTTCGGGGATCCATCACTCGTGCTCGTGTCGGGCGAGGGCGTGCACGTCACCGATGCCAACGGCAAGCGGTACCTCGACCTGCTCGCGGGGATCGCGGTGAACGCCCTGGGTCACGCGCACCCCGCGTGGGTGCGGGCGGTCTCGGAGCAAGCGAGAACCCTTGCGCACATCTCCAACCTATTCACGTCCCCGGGCAGTATCCACCTGGCCGAGAAACTGCTCAAGGTCACTGGGGCGCCCGAGGGCTCCCACGTGTTCTTTGCGAACTCGGGCTCGGAGGCGAACGAGGCCGCGTTCAAGCTCGCGCGCCGCCACGGCCGCGCGCACCCGGACGCGCAGGGTCGGCCCCGGACGCGTGTGCTCGCACTCGAGAACTCGTTCCACGGCCGGACCATGGGATCCCTGTCACTTACGGCCAAGGCGGCCTACCGCGAACCGTTCGAACCGCTGCCCGCCGGGGTCACCCACATCCCGGCCACGGCGGAGGCCCTCGAGCGCGAACTCGACGACACCGTGAGTGCGGTGATCGTGGAACCCGTCCAGGGTGAGGCCGGCGTGCACGGGCTACCCGAGGGGTTCCTGGCACTGGCCCGCAGGCTCACGCGCGAGCACGGTGCACTGCTGATCGTGGACGAGGTGCAGTCCGGGATGGGCCGCACCGGCGCGTGGCTCGCCGCCACCGCCCAGCTGCCCCGGGGTGAGTTCCCGGATGCTGTGACGTTCGCCAAGGGGCTCGGTGGCGGGTTCCCCGTGGGGGCCATGCTCACGGCGGGACCGGAGGTCTCGGCCCTACTGGGAGCGGGTCAGCACGGCACCACGTTCGGGGGCAACCCCCTGGCGATGGCCGCGGGACTCGCGACTATCACGACCCTCGAGAACGAGAACCTGCTCGACAACGCCCGGGACGTGGGAGCCCACCTCGCGCAACGGCTGCGGGAGGTCCCCGGGGTGGGGGAGGTCCGCCAGTACGGTCTGTTGGTCGGCGTGGACCTCGTCGCGGAGAACACCGAGGACGCGGAGAACGCCGGGACTACCGGGGGCCCCATGGCCCAGCGCGTCGTCGCCGCCGCGCGCGAGGCGGGATTCATCCTCAACGCCACCGGACCCACCACGCTGCGTCTGGCGCCGCCTCTCATCATCACCGCAGAGCAGGCGGACACGTTCGTCGAGGCCCTGCCGCAATTGCTCGAGACCGTCCGCGCCCGCTGAGCCCCGGACAGCACCACACCCGAAGGAGAATCCCCCGTGCCCCGTCACTTCCTGGTCGACACCGATCTCACCCCCGAGGAACAGTCCGGGGTCCTGGACCTTGCCGCCGCGCTCAAGGCGGACCGGTTCTCCCGCCGCCCGCTCGCGGGTCCGCAGACCGTGGGGATCATCTTCGACAAGACCTCCACCCGCACCCGCGTCTCGTTCGCGGCCGGGGTGAGCGACCTGGGCGGCAACCCGCTGATCATCAACCCGGGGGAGTCCCAGCTGGGCCACAAGGAAACCGTCGCGGACAGCGCCCGCGTGCTCTCCCGGATGCTCGCGGCGATCGTGTGGCGCACGTACGCGCAGTCCGGGCTCGAGGAGATGGCCGAGTTCAGCGACGTCCCGGTGATCAATGCCCTGTCCGACGACTACCACCCGTGCCAGATCCTCGCGGACCTGCTGACGCTGCGCGAGGAGTTCGGGGACGTGGCCGGGCGCACCCTGGTTTACCTGGGGGACGCCGCCAACAACATGGCGAACTCCTACCTGCTCGGCTGCGCCACGGCCGGCATGCACGTGCGCGTGGCCGGACCGGAAGGCTACCTGCCGCGCGAGGACGTCGTCGCCGCGGCCCGCGAACGCGCCGAGCTCACCGGCGGCTCGGTGCTCGTGACCACGGACGCGAGAGAGGCGCTGAAGGACGCGGACGCCGTTGTCACCGACACGTGGGTGTCCATGGGCCAGGAGAGCGAGAAAACCGAGCGCGCGCAGATCTTCACGCCGTACTCCGTGACCTCCGAGGCCATGGCGCTCGCGGCCGACGACGCCGTGTTCCTGCACTGCCTGCCCGCCTACCGCGGCTTCGAGGTCGCCGCGGACGTGATCGACGGCCCCGCGTCCCGGGTGTGGGACGAGGCCGAGAACCGGGTGCACGCGCAGAAGGCCCTGCTCACGTTCCTGCTGGATTCCTCGGGACTGGCCGCGGACCTGCCCGCCGCCCTGCGCCGCGAGGAGGCACGGTGAGCATCCCCACGACCAAGACGGCGCGCCAGGCCCGGATCCTCGAACTTGTGACCGGAGGAGACGTCCACTCGCAGGCCGAACTGGCCGAACTGCTCGCGGCGGACGGCATCCAGGTGACCCAGGCGACCCTGTCCCGGGACCTCGTGGAACTCGAGGCGGTGCGCGTGCGCTCCGCGAGCGGGGGCATGGTCTACGCGGTTCCCCAGGCGGGGGTGGACCGGTCCCCGACCAGCGGCGTCACCCGCGAGAGCACCGACGCCAAGCTCGCCGCACTGTGCCGCGAGCTGCTCGTGACGGCCGAGGGCAGCGCCAACCTCGTGATCCTGCGCACCCCGCCCGGGGCCGCGCAGTACTTCGCCTCGGCGATCGACCACTCGCTGCTCCCCGAGGTGCTCGGCACCATTGCCGGGGACGACACCATCATGGTAGTCAGCCGGGATCCCCAGGGCGGGGAGCAGCTCGCGCGGAAGTTCCTGGACCTCGCCCGCTGAGCGCGCCCACCAGGCACGCGGACGACGCCGCCCGCGCGCCGTCCGCGCCCGTGCCACCTCCCGGCGGTGGGCCCCCAGCCCCTGGAAGAGCAGGTGCCGTCCGCCCGGTTCAGGCCTCGCGCGTCTCGTAGCTCTCCAGCAGCGGCAGCAGGTGCTCCTGGCCGAAGACGCGGGCCACGTCCTGTGCGTGCTGGTGACCCGTGGCCTGGCCCGCCCCCGCCTCGAGCAGCGCGCGGGCAATGGGCTCGTTGCCGCGGAACACCGCACAGACCAGGGCAGTGAAGCCCATGTCGCTCACGCGCTCGGTGTCCGCGCCGCGGGCGAGCAGCATGGCCACCGTCTCCTCGCGCTCCAGGTACGCCGCCAGGTTCAGCAGGGTGTCCCCCTTGCTGTTCGTGAGGTTGACCGGCACCCCGGCGTCGAGCGCAGAGCTCAGCAGCTGGGTGTCGCCGTTGCGGGCGGCATCGAACAGGGATGAGACGTAGGCCAGCTCCGCCTCGGTGAATTGGGGGCTCTGCGCGTTGCTGTGCTGGTCGGTCACGGGGGATCCTCCTGTGCGGGGGCCACGGCCCGTGGCCCGGGAACGAATTGACGGGATTGCGGAGAGCGGCGGCCGGGGCTCGTCGCGTGCGGCGCTGTCTAGTGTCGCACGCGGAATCCGGGCGGGGTCGACGTTTGACTCGAATATCCGATACGGGCAGTATCACGTGTTAGAACTCACACCGTCTTCTGGAGGACCCATGACCAACCTGGCCACCCTGCTCACCACCTCGGCCGCCCAGTACACGTCCGATCCCGCGATCATTCTCGACGAGCTGCACATGACCTACGGGCAGCTGGACGATCTCTCCGCCCGCGGCGCGGCGCTGCTCAAGGCCAACGGCATCCGACCGGGGGACCGCGTGGCCCTCGTGCTGCCCAACGTGCCGCACATGGCCGTGCTGTACTACGCGATCCTGCGCGCCGGCGGCATCGTAGTCCCCCTCAACCCCCTGCTCACGCCCCGAGAGCTCACCTACCACTTCCAGGACTCCGGGTGCTCCTTCGTGCTCGCGTGGGAGGACATGGCGCAGGCCAGCCAGAAGGCGGCCGAGGAGATCGAGGGCCTCAACGTGCTGCCCATCAGCGCCCGCGGAACGGTGGAGCGCCTCCAGGGTGTGGATCCCGACCGTGACGTCGTGGAGCGTCAGGACTCGGACACGGCCGTGCTGCTCTACACGTCCGGGACCACCGGCCGCCCCAAGGGGGCGGAGCTGACCCACCACAACCTGCTCACCAACGCCGAGGTCTCCGGCGAGGTGTTCAACCTGCACCACGGGGACGTGATGTTCGGTGGGCTGCCCTTCTTCCACGTGTTCGGCCAGACGGTGGCGCTCAACGGCGTGATCTGCAGCGGTGCGGCCGTGACTCTGCTGCCCCGCTTCCACCCGGGCAAGGCCCTGGAGATCCTGCGCCGCGACGGTGTCACGATCTTCGCGGGGGTCCCCACCATGTACGTGGCCCTGCTGCACCAGGCCAACCAGGACCCGCAGGCCGTCGAGGGCGTGGACCTGCGTGCCGGCGTGTCCGGAGGGTCCCCCATGCCTGTGGAGGTCATGGTCAAGTTCGAGAAGGTCTTCAACACCACCGTGTTCGAGGGGTACGGGCTGTCCGAGACCTCGCCGGTGGTGTGCTTCAACCAGCCGGGCAACGAGCGCAAGCCGGGCTCCATCGGCACGGCCGTGCGCGGTGCGGAGCTGCGCGTGGTGGACGGGGACGACCAGCAGGTCCCCACCAACGAGGTCGGTGAGCTCGTGGTGCGCGGGCAGTACGTGATGAAGGGCTACTGGAACAAGCCCGAAGCCACCGAGAACGCGATGCGCGGCGGCTGGTTCCACACCGGTGACATGGCCCGCGAGGACGAGGACGGCGCGTTCTTCATCGTGGACCGTAAGAAGGACATGATCCTGCGCGGCGGTTACAACGTGTACCCGCGCGAGGTCGAGGAGGCCATCTACCAGTTCCCCGGCGTGGTGGAGGCCGCGGTGCTGGGGGTCCCGAGCGAGAAGCACGGCGAGGAGGTCGGGGCCGTGGTGGTCTTCGAGTCCGGGGTGCTCGAGTCCAAGGGCCGCGAGGCGCTCACGCAAGAGCTGGACGCGTTCGTGCAGGAACGGGTGGCCAAGTACAAGTACCCCCGCATCTACCGCGTCACGGACGAGCTGCCCAAAGGCCCGACGGGCAAGATCCTCAAGCGCGAACTGACCCTCGATGCATAAATACTGATTGCTGTGTATAGTCATGCATGAGCCGCGGGGCACTCCCGCGTAGTCGGCGTCGTCGAGCAGTTGTGGAGGAAAGCACCGTGAGTGATCGCGTGGTATTGGCCTACTCGGGCGGATTGGACACGTCCGTGGCCATCGGGTGGATCGGTGAGGCCACCGGTGCCGAGGTCATCGCCATGGCCGTGGATGTCGGGCAGGGTGGCGAGGACCTCGAGACCGTGCGTCAGCGCGCCCTGAACTGCGGTGCCGTGGAGGCGTACGTCGCGGACGCCCGTGACGAGTTCGCGAGCGAGTACTGCATGCCCGCGTTGAAGGCCAACGGTCTCTACATGGACTCCTACCCCCTGGTCTCGGCCGTCTCCCGCCCAGTGATCGTCAAGCACCTCGTGAAGGCCGCGAAGCAGTTCGGTGCCACCACGGTGGCCCACGGCTGCACGGGCAAGGGCAACGACCAGGTGCGCTTCGAGGTGGGCATCCAGACCCTGGGTCCCGAACTCAAGTGCATCGCGCCGGTACGTGACCTCGCGTTGACCCGTGAGAAGGCCATCACGTACGCGGAGAACAACAACCTGCCGATCGCCACGACCAAGAAGAACCCCTTCTCGATCGACCAGAACGTGTGGGGCCGCGCGGTGGAGACCGGGTTCCTCGAGGACATCTGGAACGCGCCCACCAAGGACGTCTACGACTACACGGACGATCCCACGTTCCCGCCCGCCGCGGACGAGGTCGTGATCACGTTCGAGCAGGGCGTGCCCGTGGCGCTCGACGGCAAGCCCGTCACGCCGCTGCAGGCCATCCAGGAGCTCAACCGCCGCGCGGGTGCCCAGGGTGTGGGGCGGATCGACATCGTTGAGGACCGGCTCGTGGGCATCAAGTCCCGCGAGATCTACGAGGCCCCGGGTGCCATGGCGTTGATCGCCGCGCACAAGGAACTCGAGAACGTCACGATCGAGCGCGAGCAGGCCCGCTTCAAGAAGACCGTGGGCCAGCGCTGGACCGAGCTCGTCTACGACGGCCAGTGGTTCTCCCCGTTGAAGAAGTCCTTGGACGTGTTCATCGAGGACACCCAGAAGTACGTCAACGGTGACATCCGCATGGAGTTGCACGCGGGCCGGGCTACCGTGACCGGGCGGCGTTCGTCCACGGGTCTCTACGACTTCAACCTGGCCACGTACGACGAGGGTGACTCCTTCGACCAGTCCAACGCCCGCGGGTTCATCGAACTGTTCGGGATGTCCTCCAAGGTGGCCTCCCGCCGCGAGCAGGGCCTCGCCGAGGGCTGACATCCGTCTCCCGCGCCCCGGTGCGCGGGTGATCACCACATCATCGCGAACGGCCGGGCTCCTAGACTGGAGCCCGGCCGTTCCCCGCGCCGGGTGAGTGCCCGGCAATCCACGGTCCCACGACGTCCACGAGGAGCATCATGGCCCAGCACGAGCAGCACGGAACCAACGAGGGCGCCCTGTGGGGCGGTCGATTCGCGGGCGGGCCCGCGGACGCCCTCGCCGCGCTGAGCAAGTCCACCGATTTCGATTGGCGTCTGGCGCCGTACGACATCGCGGGGTCCCGCGCCCACGCCCGCGTGCTGCACACGGCCGGCCTGTTGAGCGAGGACGAGTTGAGCGGCATGCTGGACGCACTCGACCGGCTCGAGGCGGACGTGCGCAGCGGGGCGTACGCGCCGTCGCCGTCGGACGAGGACGTCCACGGGTGCCTCGAGCGCGGGCTCATCGAACGCGCCGGGGCGAACCTGGGCGGCAAGCTGCGCGCGGGTCGCTCCCGCAACGACCAGATCGCGACCCTGGGTCGGATGTACCTGCGCGACCACGCCTCGATCATCGCGCGCAACCTGCTGGAGCTCGTGCGAGCCCTCGTGGAGCAGGCGCGGCGCCACCCGTACGCCCCCATGCCCGGGCGCACCCACCTGCAGCACGCCCAGCCCGTGCTGCTGTCCCACCACCTGCTCGCCCACGCGTGGGCGGTACTGCGGGACGTCCAGCGGCTTGCCGACTGGGACAACCGTGCGGCGGTGTCCCCGTACGGTTCGGGCGCGCTCGCGGGATCGTCGCTGGGCCTGGACCCCAATGCCGTGGCGGCCGAGCTCGGCTTCGACTCCGCGGTGTTCAACTCGATCGACGGCACCGCGTCGCGGGACGTCTACGCGGAGTTCGCGTGGGTGTGCGCCATGGCCGCCGTGGACGTCTCCCGGATGAGCGAGGAGGTGACCACGTGGGCCACCAAGGAGTTCTCGTTCGTGACCCTGGACGACGCCTATTCGACCGGCTCATCGATCATGCCGCAGAAGAAGAACCCGGACGTCGCGGAACTCGCGCGCGGTAAGGCCGGGCGGTTGATCGGTGACCTCGCGGGTCTGCTCGCGACCCTCAAGGGGTTGCCGCTCGCGTACAACCGGGATCTGCAAGAGGACAAGGAACCCGTCTTCGACGCGATCGACCAGCTCGAGGTGCTGTTGCCCGCCGTCACGGGCATGATGGCGACCCTCGAGTTCCACACGCAGCGCCTCGCCGAGCTCGCCCCGCAGGGTTTCGCGCTCGCGACCGACGTCGCCGAGTGGCTCGTGCGCCAGGGCGTCCCGTTCCGCGAGGCGCACGAGATCTCCGGGGAGGCCGTGCGCGTGTGCGAGGACGAGAGCATCGAGCTGTGGGACCTGACCGACGAGCAGTTCACTGCGATCTCCCCGCACCTCACGCCCGGGGTCCGCGAGGTGCTCACGGTCGAGGGCTCCCTGTCCTCGCGCAACTCCCAGGGCGGCACCGCGCCGGACGCGGTCGCCCAACAGCTCACCGAGCTCGAACGGCAGCTCGCGGAGCTGGACGCCTTCGCCGCGCGCGAGCCCGTCGTCTCGTGACGGCCGGACTGCACGAGCTTCTCCTCGCCCCGGCCCCCGACGTCGCTCCCCGGCTGCTCGGCGCCGTCCTCGTGTGCGCGCGCCCCGGGGGCACGGTGGGGCTGCGGCTGACCGAGGTCGAGGCCTATGGCGGCCCGCAGGACTCGGACCTGCCGGATCCCGGGGCACACACCTACCGGGGTCGCACGGCGCGCAACGCCTCGATGTTCGGCCCGCCCGGGCACGTCTACGTGTACTTCACGTACGGGCTGCATCACGCGGTGAACTTCGTGTGCCGGCCCGAGGGCGTCGGTGGCGGTGTCCTGATCCGCTCGGGCGAGGTCGTGCTGGGCACCGAGGTGGCCACGCAGCGCAGGCTCGCGAACCGCAGTTCCGAACCGGCCTTCGCCTCGCTCGCGCGCGGGCCCGGCAACGTGGCGCAAGCCCTCGCACTGACCCGCGACGACGACGGCGCCGCGCTCGCCGATCTCGGCATCGCCCCCGATCCCGTGGCCCGGGCGCGCGAGGAGGTCGAACGGCGCGGTGACGACACGTGGGCCGGACTGGTCCTGGCGCAACGCCCCGCGAGCGACGTCGTCGTGACGGCCCGGACGGGCGTGTCCGGGGAGGGCGGGACGGACGCGTACCCGTGGCGCTACGCACTGCCGGGCGAGCCCACGGTCTCCCCGTACCGCAAGGCCACCGTCAAACGCCGCCGCACGCGCTAGCGCACCGCCCGCCGCGCGGTGCGCCGGATACGATGGAGCGGTGACTGAATCCGTGGAACAGATGATCGACCGGTTGTGCGCCAAGATCCCCGACCATCCCGAGCCGGGGGTGCTCTTCCGCGATCTCACGCCCCTGTTCGCGGACGGGGACGGTTTCCAGCGCACCGTGGACGCGCTCGTGGACGCCTTCCGCGGCCAGTACGACTGCGTGGCCGGTGTGGAGGCGCGCGGATTCATGATCGCCGCGGCCGTGGCGTACGCGTCCGGGGTGGGGATCATCCCGGTGCGCAAGGCGGGCAAGCTCCCGCGGGAGACCATCTCCCAGGCCTACGACCTCGAGTATGGCACGGGCACCCTGGAGATCCACACCGACGACGCTCCCCGCGGTTCGCGCGTCCTGGTCCTGGACGACGTCCTCGCCACGGGCGGGACCCTGGGTGCCACGGCGTCGTTGTTGACGCGCGGCGGGTACAACGTCGCGGGTTTCGGCGTGATCATGGAGCTGACTGCGCTGCGCGGCCGGGCCCAACTGGGTGGGCATCGCGTGCGCGCACTGTTGCGCGTGTGACGGGGGAGTCGCGCGGATCGAGCGGTAGGATAGACGATCGCCGGTTGAGCGACCGGACCCGTCGGCAGTGTGCGTGAGGTGAAGTGCGTGGAGGAATCCGCATCCGTGGAGGTGTCCCGGCAACTGGGGGAGGAACGGCGCTACGTCGCCGAGGCCTACGCCCGGTTGGACGAGTTGCGGCAACTCAATGCGGACGAGTTGCGCCGCGTCCGGACCACGAACTTCGGCGGGGGACACCAGGCGCGCTCCGAACGTGACGCATTCGCCACGCATTACGAGGACCGCCTCACCCAACTCAACTCGGTGGATGAACGTTTGGTCTTCGGTCGCCTGGACACCACCGAGGGGGAGCGGCACTACGTGGGCCGGCTCGGACTAGCCACGGAGGACCACCGCCGGCTCGTACTGGACTGGCGGGCCCGCGAGGCCGGGGCCTTCTACCAGGCCACCGCCGCCAACCCCATGGACCTGGTGCGTCGACGCCACCTCATCATGGACGGGCGGGACGTCACCGCCCTCGAGGACGACGTCCTGGATCCGGGTGCCGTCTCCGACGCCGAGGTTGTGCACGGCGAGGGCGCGCTCATCGCGGCCCTGAACTCCGAGCGCACGGGCCGTATGACGGACATCGTCGCCACCATCCAGGCCGAACAAGACCGCATCATTCGCGCCCCGCTGTCCGGGGTGCGCGTGGTCCAGGGTGGCCCGGGTACCGGCAAGACCGCCGTGGCCCTGCACCGTGCCGCGTACTTGTTATACGAACACCGGGAGCGGCTCGCCAAGTCGGGTGTGCTGATCGTGGGTCCGTCGTCGTCGTTCCTGTGGTACATCGAACGCGTGCTTCCGGCGCTCGGGGAGACCGGCGTGGTGATGTCGTCCCTCGCGGACCTCTATCCGGGTGTGCACGGCACGGTCGAGACCGACCCCTGGGTGACCCGTTGGAAGTCCGGGCTGCACATGGTGGACGTCATCAAGCGCGCCGTTGCTGACCGGGAGAAGGTTCCCGAGCGCACGCAGTGGCTCACCGTGGACGGCCACCGCGTGCGGCTCGAACCCTCGCTCGTGCGCCGGGCCCGGGAGCGTGCGCGCGCCACGGGCAAGCCGCACAACGAGGCCCGCGAGACGTTCGTGAAGGTCATCGTCAAGGAGCTCGCCCAGAACCTCGGGGACGAGCTCAACGAGAAGGCCGGGACCACGATGGACCGCTCGTACCTCAAGGAGGACCTGCGACAGTCCCGAGAGGTACGCATCGCGCTCAACCTGCTGTGGTTGCCCTTGACACCCCAGCAACTCGTGGCTCAGTTGTTCGCCAAGGAGCACTACCTGCGCTCCGCCGCCCCGCGGCTCTCGGACGCCCAGGTCTCGCGCCTGTTGCGGCCCGTCGACGCGCCGTTGACCGTACCCGACGTCGCCCTGCTGGACGAGGCCGCGGAACTGTTGGGCGACTTCGAGTCCGCCGGTATCAAGGTGCGCGGAGACCGTTCGCTCGAGGAGCGCAAGGCCCAGGAATCGGCGCAGAAGGCGCTCGAGGCCATGGCGGAGGGTTTCGAGGACATCGGTGCCCAGGGCGTCGTCACGGTCGAACAGCTCACGTCTTTCAACGCTGAGGCGCCGCACCGGATGACGGCGGCCGAAGCGGCGTCGTCGGACCGTACGTGGGCGTACGGGCACGTAGTCGTGGACGAGGCGCAGGAACTCTCGCCCATGCAGTGGCGCGTGCTCATGCGCCGGTGCCCCCTGAAGTCCTTCACGGTGGTCGGGGACATCGCCCAGGCGGGGAACGCGGCGGCGGCTCGGACCTGGGACGAGGCGCTCGAGCCGTTCGTGGGGGAGCGCTTCACGCTCGAGGAACTCACGGTCAACTACCGCACCCCGCAACCGATCGCCAACGCCGCGGTGCGGGTCGCGCAGGCTACGGGGATCGCGGTCTCCGATCCCACGGCGGTGCGCGGCGGCGATCCGCCCGTGATCGTGCCGGTGGCCGTCGAGGCGGAGCTGGCCGCGGAGATCGTGGCGCAGGTGCGGCGCGAACTGGAGCGGCTCGCCGGGGGTCTCGTGGGAGTGGTGTGTCCCGGGGGACGTTTGGCCGCGGTGGGTAAGGCCCTGGACGAGGCCTTCCCGGGGCTCGTGGCCGCGGGCATGCGCAGCCTGGACCGGCGGATCATGGTGCTCACCCCGTGGGATGCCAAGGGCCTCGAGTTCGATTCCGTGGTGGTCGTGGAACCCACGGAGATCGCGGACGACCCCGCCGGGGGCCCGGGAAATCTGTACGTGGCCATGACCCGTCCCACCCAGCGGTTGTACCTCGTGGCGGCCCACGGACTGCCCGACGGGATCACCCCGCAACCCGGGGAACCGGGCGCCGGGGACCCCACGGCGGCCTGATAACTTAGTCCACGTGTCAACCACCGATCTCAGCACCCAGCACAACGATCCGTCCTTCTCCTCCCTGTGGGAGGAGCTGAACTGGCGCGGACTCGTGCAGGTCTCCACGGATGCGGAGGCCCTGCAGGAAACGCTCGACGGTGGTCCCATCACGTATTACTGCGGGTTCGACCCCACGGCGTCCTCCCTGCACCTGGGACACCTGGTGCAGTTGTTGCTGCTTCGGCGACTCCAACTCGCGGGACACCACCCGATCGGTCTGGTCGGCGGATCCACCGGGCTGATCGGTGATCCGCGGCAGACCTCGGAACGCGTCCTCAACTCGCGCGAGACCGTGGCCGAATGGGTAAACCTGCTGCGCGAACAGGTCCAACGGTTCCTGTCCTTCGAGGGGGACAATCCCGCGCGCATGGTCAACAACCTGGACTGGACGTCCCAGCTGTCCGCGATCGATTTCCTGCGGGACATCGGCAAGAACTTCCGCGTGGGCACCATGATCAAGAAGGACATCGTGGCCAAGCGGTTGAACTCGGAAGAGGGGATCTCCTACACCGAGTTCAGCTACCAGATCCTGCAGGGACTGGACTTCCTCAACCTGTACCGGCAGTACGACTGCGTCCTGCAGACCGGCGGTTCCGACCAGTGGGGCAACCTCACCTCCGGCACCGACCTGGTGCGCAAGGCTGAGGGTGCCACGGTGCACGCGATCGGCACGCCGCTAATCACCAACTCGGACGGCACCAAGTTCGGGAAGTCGGAGGGCAATGCCATCTGGCTGGATCCGGAACTGACCTCGCCCTACGCCTTCTACCAGTTCTGGCTCAACACCGCGGACGCGGACGTGGCGGATCGACTCAAGGTCTTCACCTTCCGCACCCGCGAGGAGATCGCGGAACTGCAGCGTCTCACCGAGGAGGAACCCTTCCGGCGTGAGGCCCAGAAGGTCCTAGCCTCGGACATCAACACCCTGGTGCACGGGCCCGAGGCCACGCGCAAGGCGATCGAGGCGTCCGCCGCCGTGTTCGGCAAGGGTTCTTTCGAGGACCTGGACGAAGACACGCTCGCGGCGGTCGCGGCAGAGCTGCCCCACGCGGAGGTCGCACCGGGTGAGCACGCCGTGGTGGATCTGCTCGTGGCCACGGGCCTGGCGGAATCCAAGTCCGCCGCGCGGCGCACGCTCAAGGAGGGCGGTGCTTCCGTCAACAACCGCAAGCTCTCGGGGGAGGACGCCACCCTGACCGCGGACGACCTGTTGCACGGTCGGTTCGCGCTGCTGCGCCGGGGCAAGAAGAACCTGGCAGCCGTCACGGTCGGGAGCTGATCGTCGGGCACCGGGTCCCCGTCGGGCCCCTGGTCACGTACCCCGGGCATGGACGCCCGGAACCGCCGCACGGCGGAGCACCCGCGAGCCGGGGCCAGCGTTTTGCGCCGGTCCCGGCTCGTGTGTAATGTATTCCGAGTCGCCGCGGCGAGGAACCGAGAAGGAACCGGAGCCGCGGGGTGACCAGCAAAGATCAGCCCGACATGTCGGACCTCGTTCATGCTATGGTTACCTGGCATTCGGCAGCGCGAAGCGAATCGGCTTGAACAGTCAAGTTGACACGCCGAGCAACGCGGAACTAAGCTTGATGAGTCGCTTCGCGGCGGACCGAAGAGGTTCGATCCGAGAGGCAGCTACCAAAATCGTCGATCGGCCCCGAGCGGCTCGATTGCGCAACCGACCGTTGTGGCCCTGGTGAGGGGTCTGGTGGTGTGGTTTGTTGTTTGTCAACTCAATAGTGTGTCTAGTTTGTTGATACCAAAGTTTTTTGTTTTTGGTT
>NZ_JAVKPO010000064.1:0-562 GCF_040980945.1 Kocuria sp. CPCC 204721 | reverse complement strand
TTAATACGTGAGGGTATTATAGTGGACTCAGTAGAAGGTAAAATAACTGTGAATTCTATTCAAAGTACTACTAAGGATAGAGGGATTGGAGATAATGTTTATGTATGGGCCTATAATTCTGTAAGAGGTTTATGGTTATCAATTGGTAACTTTAGGATTGAAGAGGGGAATAATACCCATCATTGGGATGTTTCTTGGCCCACCTAGACAATTTAATCCTAAACACAACACTAGTACATTTATTGATAGATAAATTTAATTATTAACTTTAAAACTATTATGGAAGTTAAATCTGGTGAAGGTACTGTAGTGGTTGCGGATCGTAATCGTTATAGTGATGAATGTTGTAATAATCGAGGATGGGGCTCCGGTTGGGGTGCTGTCGGTGGAGCTTTAGTAGGTGGTGGTTTTGGTGCTGCTGCAGTTTCTGTGTGGGACAAAATCAATGACACAAAAGCTGATATCCAAAAAGTGGAATCTACTGTTCAGGAAGCAAAAGCTGGTATTTACAAAGACATATCTGATGCTGCTCGTGGAGTTACTTCTGAAGTTGCAGGAGTTT
>NZ_JAVKPO010000063.1:0-589 GCF_040980945.1 Kocuria sp. CPCC 204721 | reverse complement strand
ATCACGCCGGCCGGGCTCAAGGAGTCCCACCCGCACGACATCACGATGACCGTCGAGGCACCCAACTACCAGCGCTGAGCGACCGTCCGCAGCACCGTTCGGAAAGGACACCATGAGCTACGACATCGAGATCGGCCGCTCCAAACGCGCCCGCCGCACCTTCTCCCTGGACGAGATCGCCCTCGTCCCCTCCCGCCGCACCCGCGACCCCCGGGACGTGTCCACGGACTGGCAGATCGACGCCTACCGGTTCTCCATCCCGTTCCTGGGCGCCCCGATGGACTCGGCGACGTCCCCGGAGACGGCCATCGCCCTCGGCCGCGCCGGGGGACTGGGCGTGCTGGACCTCGAGGGGCTGTGGACCCGCTACGAGGACCCGCAGCCGGTGCTCGACGAGATCGCGGCGCTCTCCGGCGAGGACGCCCCGGCGTCCACGCGCCGGATGCAGGAGCTCTACGAGGCGCCCGTCCAGCCGGAGCTGATCACGGCCCGGCTGGCGCAGATCCGGGAGGCGGGCGTCATCGTCGCGGGGTCCCTGACGCCGCAGCGCACGGTGGAGCACTACCGCACCGTCCTGGACGCCGGCGTG
>NZ_JAVKPO010000008.1:0-99669 GCF_040980945.1 Kocuria sp. CPCC 204721 | reverse complement strand
GCCAGATGTGGAAGCGTTGCAAGACGTGGAGCTGACTGGTACTAATACACCGAAGACTTCTACACACACAGTTTTCATTCGAAGAATGTGATGTTCGCGTCCACCATGTGGTTGACCACCAACAACCCCCCACCCCCCAGCCTGTGGGCTGATGGGTGGGCTGGGGGTAGTGGTTGGTAATATAATAAAGCTTGGTCCACGAAACACGGGACCCCATGGTTTCATCACCCCACGCATGGTTGCTGGTAGTCACCGTGCACGGGGTTGGTGGCAGGGTTTCCGGTGGTTATAGCGTGGGGGAAACGCCCGGTCCCATCCCGAACCCGGTAGCTAAGACCCACAGCGCTGATGGTACTGCACTCGGAAGGGTGTGGGAGAGTAAGACACCGCCGGGATTAACATGAAAGAAAGAAGTGGTCGAGGCCGCACCCCCTTAGGGGGCGCGGCCTCCCACCATTTAACACACCGGAACGCTGTAGTGTCTGGGGCTATGGCCGTTGAAGCAGCTGTGAAGCCTCCGAACCGAGCGCGCGTCGTCGTGGTGGGCGGTGGCAATGGCGGGATCGCCCTGGCCTCGCGCCTGAATCGCAAGGGCGAGAGCGACGTCGTGATCGTTGAGCCCCGCTCGGAGCATTTCTACCGCCCGCTGTTGTCCTACGTGGGAGCCGGCCTGGCGACCCTGGGCGATGCACGGCGGGAGCAAAGCAAAGTCATGCCGGAGGGATCCACCTGGGTGCGCGACGTCGTGACACGGGTCCATCCCGAACTCTCCACGGTGACCCTGGGCAGCGGCGCGACGATCGGCTACGACCAGCTCGTGCTTGCCGCTGGCTCGCGTCCCGACTGGGACTTCATCCCGGGATCGGCTGAGGCCGTCCTGTCCGAGAACGCGTCCACTAACTATCTGTTCGATCTCGCCCCGAAGACGTGGCGACTCGTGGACGCCGCCACCTCGGGGACCGCTGTGTTCACGATGCCCGACACCACGTGCCCATGTGCGGGGGCCGCCCAGAAGATTCTCTACATGGCGTGCGATCTGTGGCGCAGCCGCGGTGTCCTGGACGACATGCGGGTGGTCCTCACCGTCCCGGAAGACACGATCTTCGGCGTCCCCGTCGTGGACGATGAACTACAACGGGCGATCGACGATTACGGGATCGAGCTACGCACGCGCACCCGTGTCCGGTCGGTGGACTTGAGGACGAGCGCGATCACGATCGAATCCGACGGTGCCACGGAGGACATCTCGTACGACTTCCTGCACCTCACGCCCCCGCACATCGCCCCGGACTGGGTGGTGGATTGCGGCCTTTCCACCGAGGGAGCGCGCGGGTTCGTGGACGTGGATCCCGGGACGCTGCGTCATCGTCAGTACGAGAACGTCTGGGCACTCGGGGACATCGCGGCCACCCCGGGCTCCAGTTCCGGTGGTGCGCTGCGGAAGCAGACACCGGTCGTCGCGCAGAACGTCCTGTCCGCGATGCGCGGGCAGCCCGCCACTGCCCGGTACTCCGGGTACACCGTGAGTCCGTTCACCGTCTCCCGCCGCACGCTGGTGCTGGCGGAGTTCACCGCGGACGGCACCCCCAAGCCCAGCAGCAAGGTGTTCGACCCGCGGAAGGAACGCAGGTCCACGTTCCTCTTCGACCGCTGGGGCCTTCCTTGGATCTACTGGCACCGCATCCTGCGGGGTAAGTGACGCTTCGCGCTCCCCCGCCCGGAGCGACCCCGCACCGATCACCGACCCCGAGGTGGGATCCCATGCAGAAAAGATCATCCCGCATGTGTGGTGCCAGGGCGCCGCGGAGGAAGCAGTCGCGTTCTACCGGAACGCCCTGCCGGACTGCACGCTCGCCGGTTCGTCCCGGCATCCGTCGGAGGGGGTGCCCGATTTCCAGCAGACGTTCGCCGGCGAACTGCTCACCGCGGACCTGCGGATCGGGGACTACCACGTGGTCCTCATCAACGCGGGTAACGCATGCTGGAGATGAAAAAGCTGAGTATCGCGGGGCTGCGCGGGGACTGACTCCGAGGATCCCGCGCGTCTGCCTCTGGGGCGGCCTGCGCAGGTCGTTTCGGTCAGTTGCACCGGGCAGGTGGCCGACGGCTGCATTCTCGGGGGCCACCTGCCCGGGCCAAGATCGACGGTCCCCTGTCCCGTGCCAAGATCGACGGGCACCTGTCCCGGGTCCGGGTCGACGCGTCCCTCTTCCGGGTCAGGACCGGTTCACCTGGCTGCGCCGAGCGCCCGGTCCAGGTCCGCCAGGTGATCCTCGATGTCCTCGATCCCCACAGACAGGCGCACCAGATCCTCGGGAACCTCGTACGGGGTGCCCACCCGGGAACCGTGGGTCATGCTATGGGGCACGCACGCGAGGGACTCTACACCCCCCAGGCTCACCGAGAGGTTGTAGATCTCGGTTTCGCGCACGAACGCGTGGGCGGCCTCGATGCCCCCGGCGGGCCGGAACGAGATGATGCCGCCGAATCCGCCGGTGAGGGTTTGTGCAGCCAGCTCGTGCTGCGGGTGTTCCTCGAGACCGGGGTAGTTGACCTCCAGGACGTCGGAGCGTGAGCGCAGGAAGCGGGCTACCTCCAGCGCATTCGAGCAGTGCCGTTCCATGCGCAGCGGGAGGGTCTTCAACCCCCGGGCCGCGAGGAACGAGTCGAACGGGCCGGCCACCGCGCCCCCGGCGAACTGCTGGAACCCGATGAGCTCGGACAGCGGCTGACCCCGCCACTCGGTGTCACCCACGACCACGGCACCGCCGAGCACGTCCGAGTGCCCGCCGATGTACTTGGTCGTGGAATGCACGACCACGTGGGCGCCGAGGACGAGCGGGTTCTGCAGGGCGGGGGACGCGAAGGTGTTGTCCACGACGAGGAGGGCGTCGGCGTCGTCGGCGACCTGCGCCCACGCGGCGATGTCCGCGACGCGCAACAACGGGTTGGACGGCGTCTCGAGCCACAGGACCTTGGTGCGTCCGGGGAGGACGGTCTCCGCGGCGTCGGACGCGGAGGCGGACGGCACGAAGCCGTGCTCGATACCCCACTTGGACAGCACCTGGTCCACGAGGCGGAACGTGCCGCCGTAGACGTCCGAGGCGAGCACGATGTGATCCCCCGGGGCAAGGACCGCGCGCAACAAGGCGTCCTCCGCGGCCATCCCGGAGGCGAACGCGAAGGCCCGGGTGCCCTGCTCGAGGGAGGCGAGCTGTTCCTCGAAACCGTTGCGTGTGGGATTGGAACCGCGGCTGTATTCGTGGCCCCCGGTGCGGAACTGGTTCACGCCGTCCTGGACGAACGTGGAGGTCTGGTAAATGGGCGGGACCACGGCGCCGGTGGTCGGGTCGGGCTGTTGGCCGTCGTGGATGGCGCGCGTGGCGAGTCCGGGCAGGCGGGTGTCGGTGCGGATCATGGGGTGGTCTCCTTCGGGGGGTGCGGGCAGCTCAGTGGGCCGCGGTGGTCGATGCTGAGCGGGGCTGCGGTGCGTGCGCGGGGGCGATGACCGACAGGGCTTGGAAGAGATCGGCCGTGAGATCGGCTTCGTCCTCGAGCCCCACGCTCACGCGCAGGGTCCGTTCGGTGATCCCGCTCGCGCGGAACTGCTCGGGCGTGAGGCGGCAGTGGGTCATGCTCGCGGGGTGCGCCACGAGGGTGCGGACGTCACCGATGTTGGCCGCGAGTTTGATTAGACGCAACGAGTTCACGGCATGCTCGACCTGTTCCGGGGTTCCCTTGAGGTCGATCGAGAACACGCCGCCCATCCCGCGGTAGCCTCCGGTCTCCCGCAGCTGTTGCTGTCGCGGATCCCCGAAGCGGGGGTGGTGGACACGCTCCACCGCGGGATGCTCGGCCAGGGTGAGGGCGAGTCGCTCCGCCGTGGCGGACTGGCGTTCCACGCGCACACCCAGGGTCGTGATGCCCTGCAGGATCTCGTGGGCCGTGGTCGCGCCCATGCACGGGCCCAGGTCGTTGAGGTACTTGCACCGGGCCACACCCAGCAGCGCACGCCGGGCGCCGAAGACCTCCACGGGGGAACGGTCCCCCCAGCGGTGGTGCTTGCGGGTCAGCCACGGCCACCGTTCGGGGTCCTCGGTGGGGTCGAAGGACCCGGTGTCCACGAGCACACCGCCCAGGGGCCCGCCGTGTCCCGAGAGGTACTTGGTGGCCGAGTGCACCACGAGGTCCGCACCGTGGCGCCCGGGAGTGTAGAGGTGCGGCGTGGCCACGGTGTTGTCCACGATCACGACCACACCGTTGCGGTGCGCGATCTCCGCGATCGCCTCGAGTTCAGGCAGTTCCGTGAGCGGATTGGCCACGGATTCGAGGAAGAACACGCGCGTGCCGGGGCGCAGGGCATCCTCCCACTGCTGCGGTTCGCGGGGATCCGCGAACGTGACCTCCAGGCCCGTGTCCGCGAGGGTGTCCGTGAGCAGGTCCACCGTCCCGCCGTAGATCCGCGAGGAGACGACGACGTGCGCGTCCTTCGCGGGCCCGGTCAGCGTGAGCAAAGCGAGGCTCACCGCGGCTTGTCCCGACGACGTCGCGACCGCGCATTCCCCTCCCTCCAGCCGCGCGACCTCGGCCTCGAGCGCCGCGACGTTCGGATTACCCGTGCGGGCGTACGTGAAACCGCTCGCGCGCTGGGCGAAGACCTCGCGGGCGTCGGCCAGGGTCTCGAACGCGTACGCGGCACTGTGGTGGATGGGCCGGACGATGGGCGTGCCCAGCGGAGCGGGGGTGGCTGCGGTCATGGTCTTCTTCCTTCCTCGGTCCACCCGGTGGCCGCGCGGCGGCGGCCACCGGGTGGACGTTTCCTACGGGTGAATCAGCGCTGCGCCGGAGTATCCGCGGCAGGGGTCGACGACGCGGCGACAGTGACGCTCCCGGACACGGTCGTCGCGTCGTTCGGGTCCACGTTCGCCGGTGCACCTGCGGGCGCGCTGGCCGTCCGAGCGGCGTCGTCGGCGGAGAGTTCCGCGCGCACGGTGACCGTCGCGGCGACCAGCCGGTCCAGTGCGGCCTCGGTCTCGGGCCAGCCGCGGGTCTTCAACCCGCAGTCGGGGTTAACCCACACGCGCTCGGCGCCGATCTCGTGCGCCGCGTGGCGGATGCGCCCCGCGAGCTCCTCGAACGTGGGGACCCGGGGCGAGTGGATGTCCCACACGCCGGGACCCACGTCCCGAGGGAAGTCGGATGCCGCGAGCCCGGTCACGATGCCCGAACCGGAGCGGGACGCCTCGAGCGTGGTGACGTCCGCGTCCAGGGCGTCGATCGCGTCCAGGACGGTCTCGAACTCCGAATAGCACAGGTGGGTGTGGATCTGGGTGTCCGTGGCCGCCCCGCCCGTGGCCAGGCGGAACGCCCCCACGGACCACTCGAGGTACGCCGGGCGCTCGGCCGCCCGCAGCGGCAGCAGCTCGCGCAGCGCGGGCTCGTCCACCTGGATCACGGGCGTTCCCGCGCGCTCGAGATCCGCGATCTCGTCCCGCAGGGCGAGTGCGACCTGGTCGGCGACCTCGGCGGCCGGAGCGTCGTCGCGCACGAAGGACCACGCGAGGATCGTGACCGGCCCGGTCAACATGCCCTTGACGGGGCGCTCGGTCAGGGACGCCGCGTACGAGGTCCAGTCCACCGTGATCGGCGCGGGGCGCGAGACGTCCCCGAACAGGATCGACGGGCGCGTGCAGCGCGATCCATAGGACTGCACCCAGCCGTGCTGCGTGGTCACGAAACCGTCCAGGCCCTCCGCGAAGTACTGCACCATGTCGTTGCGCTCGGGTTCGCCGTGCACCAGGACGTCGAGCCCCAGTTCCTCCTGGACGCGCACCGTGTGGGCGATCTCCGCGCGGATCGCGTCCGTGTACTCGGCCTCCGTGATCCGCCCCGCGCGGTGGTCCGCCCGGGTCTTGCGGATCTGCGGCGTCTGCGGGAAGGATCCGATGGTCGTGGTGGGCAGCACGGGCAAGCGCAGACGTTCGCGCTGGGCAGCGCGGCGCTGTTCGGCGTCCGCGCGCTGGCGGTCCGCGTCCTGCACCGCGGCGGTGCGCTCGCGGATCTCGGCCTTGTGAGTTGCCGGGTGCTCGGCGCGGGCCGCGCGGATCGTGGCGTCCTCGTCCAGGGTGTCCCGGATGGCATCCCAGCCGTGCTCGACGCCGCGCGCGAGCCCGACCACCTCGGTCACCTTCTGGTCCGCGAACGCGACCCAGCTGGTGACGTCCGGATCCAGTGCGGTCTCGCGGGCGACGTCGTGCGGGACGTGCAGCAGCGGCGTCGCGGTGCCCACGGCCACCGGCCCGCGGGCCGCGGCGCGCAGCCGGTCCAGGGTCTCGACGGCGCGCGCGAGGTCGGTGCGCCACACGGTGCGTCCGCCCACGACGCCGCCCACGACGGGGCGTTCGCCCCATGCCTCGAGTGCCTTCTTGCCGGGGACGTCCCCGCGGTCGAGGTCGATGGCCAGGGCGTCGACGTTCGTGTGGGCCAGGGCGAGCTGGGCGTCCTCGCCAGCATCGCCGTAGCCCACGGTCACGAGGATCGCGGGGCGCTGTTGCTCGTTCGAAAGTTGGGTGTAGGCGCTCTCGAGGGCGGCCACGAGTTCGGTGCGTTCCACGCTCCACCCGTCCGCGGCGAGGGCCGGCTCGTCGAGTTGCACCCATTCGACGCCGGCCTCAGCCAGGGCTCGCAGGATCGCGGCGTATTCGGCCACGACGTCGTCGAGGCGCTGCAGGGGGTGACTTGCGACGGCATCGGTGGTCTCGGGGCGTGAGAGCAAGAGCAGGCTCACGGGGCCCACGAGGACCGGGCGGGTGGTGATCCCGGTGGTCCCGAGGGTCGTCCGGTAGCGGGACACGAGGCTCTCGGGGTTCGCACGCAACGGGGTGTCCGGGCCGATCTCGGGTACGTAGTAGTGGTAGTTGGTGTCGAACCACTTGGTCATCTCGAGCGGCTCCAACCGATCGGTGCCGCGGGACAACGCCGTGATCAGCTCGATCCCGCGGGGCGTGTCCGGGGCGGCGGGCTCGTAGCCGTCCGCGATAAACCGCGCGGGAACCGCGCCCAGCGCCAGGGACGTGTCCAGGACGTGGTCCACCGCGAACCCCTCGGACGGCACCGCGTGATCCGTGGTGAGGCCGAGTTCGGACAATCGCGTGGCGGTGCGCTCACGCAACCGGGCGAGGGTGTCCAGCACGGTGGTGGCGGGGTGCTGTTGCGGGTCCTTCCAGTAGGACTCGAGTGCGCGCTTGAGCTCGCGGTCGGGGCCGATGCGGGGGTAGCCCAGGATCGTGGCGGCGGGGAACGGGACGGGCTGGGTGCTCATGGGAACTCCTCGGAGCTGGTGTGGGGTATGGCGGTTAGGGGTGTGATGAACCGCGGCAACGGGTGTGCTCCGGCGCGGCGGGGTAAGGGGAACGTCACCGTGGGTGGTGCCGCTACGAACGGTTTTCGGCCTGCCCGGATGTGGCGGTCGAAGCCAACACGAGCGGTTCACGGGTCGGTCGGGGCTGGTGCGGCGGTCAGGCCGCGGGGCTGCGGCCTCGGTATTCACGAGCGGCATCCCGGACCCGCAGGTGCTCCAGGATGGTCAGCGCCGCCTCGGGGCGGTTGAACGTGTAGAGGTGGAAACCGGCGCAGCCCAGATCCATGAGATCGTCGATCAGGGACAGGGTGGCCGCGACCCCGCGGTGGCGCAGTTCTTCGGGAGTGTCGGCGCGCAGGAACCGGGTGAGGCGTTCCGGGACCCGGACCCCGGTGATCTCGGTCATGCGCTGCAACCGTTGCGGGTTGCTCAGCGGCATGAGCCCGGCGACCACGGGGATGTGGATGCCCTCCGAGCGCGCGCGTTCCAGGAACGTGGCGTAGTCCTCGGGTTCGTAGAGCACCTGCGTGATCGCGTAGTCCGCGCCGGCCTCCTGCTTGTCCCACAGGGACGCGAGATCCGCCTCGAAGTCGCGGCCTCGCGCGGGGGACGGGTAACACGCCACCGACACGGACAGCGGCCGCTGACCCGGGCGGAACCCGGTGCCGAAGCGACGTCGTTCGACGTCCCGGATCAGCTCCACCAGTTGGGAGGCCCGGCCCAGGCCACCCGCGGGGGTCCGCCATTCCCCGGTACCCAGGGGCGGGTCGCCGCGCAGCGCGAGGAGGTCGCGAACGCCGTCGTCCAGCAACTGGTCCACGGCGCGCTCGAGACCCGCGCGGTCCGTGCCACCGCACGTGAAGTGCGCCATGACCGGGGTCTTGGTCGCGCGGCGCAGGTGGCGCAGCGCCTCGCGGGAGACACCGTGATGGCCGGCGTGACCGTGGGTGACGGAGAAGAAATCCGGCCCGGCCTGGGCCATGGCGTCGATGTTGCGCCACACAGTGTCCGGGTCCGCGGTGGGCCGCGGCGGGAACACTTCGAACGAGACGAGCGTGGAGCGGCGCGGGCGCCGGACCAGCCAGGACGTCCCCGTGGGCGGGCCAGTCACGGGCGCGGGTTCTGACGCTGCGAGGGGTGCGGGCATATAAAAAATCCTCCGGCGTTAGGACGCCGGAGGATGAGCTCCGAGCGCCGTACTTGCCGACCACGCGGTTGCGCGGCGGCCGGATCCTCATCTGGGGCACCCCACTACAGCTGGAGGGTTGCCGCCCGGTTAGCCAGAGCTTCGCACCGGGACTCATGATCCTTTGTTACGAGCGAGCGTAGCACAGCCTCGTGACGAGGCCCACGAACGATGACGGAACCGCCGGCCTCCCGCCGCGCTCGTCTTCCCAAGCGGGCTGAATGGACCGCACGGGGGCACCTGGGCCCTGCCGTGGTCATCCTGCCCCACGACGTGCAGGACATGAAGATGCCCGAGTTGGGACCCGAGAACTGGGTCTCGCGCTCGATAGCCGCGGCGCCGGCCGCGGGCGGGTCCGCGTCCTCTCAGGCACCCGCTCCGACGACGACGCCGTCCCCCTTGCGCAGCGCGACCGCCAACCCCGGTCGTCACGAACCCTGAGTTCGGGCCGCCGTGCATCCGGCGGCTCGCCGGTGCACCCGCGTGACGAAAGCGCGGCGAAAAGCAGGGACGCCCACCCGGTCAACCGACCGGGTGGGCGTGCCTTGGCGTGTCATCAGCAACTCAGCATGGGTGCCAGACCTTTCCTCCCGGTTCGTAGCACCGGGGGCCGGTGTAACCGGGATAACCGCCATCACTCTCGGGAGCCGGGGGCACGTGGGGTGCCGCCGGCAGCTGCGGGGCAGCAGGTACCCGGGGCGCGGCCGGTAGCTGAGGTGCCGCGGGCTGCGCGGGGGCGGGGTTGTAGTTGTAGTTCGGTTGCGGAGCGGGATTGGGTTGGGGTGCCGGATCGCCCACGGCGACCTCGTCCTCCACGACCGCGGGAGGCGCCTCGAGCGTCGGCGTGGGAGTGGGCGTGGAGGACGAGGTGGGACTCGGCGTCGCGCTCGGGCTCGCGGTGCTCGGAGTTGTGGTGCCGGGGGATGCGGATTCCCCCGGCGGCGCGCAGTCCTGCTTCGGGTCGAAGAAACCGACCTGCATGGCCTGGGCCACGTTGTACGCGCTGTCCATCTCTCGCCGGTACGTGCTGTTGGCGCCCACGGTCATGGGCGTTGCCAGGCCCGCCTTGACGAGTGCCTGGTTGACGTTCAACCCGTCGTCGTCGCGGGTCACTCGGGCGAGGGTGCGGCCGTAGCGGTCCGTGCGTTCCACGTCGTAGTCCAGGTGGATCGTGGATCCCTTGGGCAGTAGGTCCTCAAGCTTGGCCGTGGCCTCGTCCGCGAGGCACTCGCCGGGCTGACCGTCCCGCGCGACCTCCGGGGTATTGATGTTCAGCAGCCGCACCCGTGTGGACTTTCCCGCGATCGTGGCGTCCAGGGTGTCCCCGTCCACCACGCGTTCCACTGTGGCCACTGAGTCGTCCGGGGTGGTGCGCAGTGCGGCATGGTGTAGACAAGACGCATGGCCACCATCGATGAGCTTCCCGGTGAGATTGTCGCGGACCTGCGCGTGAGCGATGCCCGTCCCCTGAGCGGCGGGGACACCGCCCGCGCCTACTGGCTCGAGACCCCGGACGGGCCCCTGTTCGCCAAGACCATGCCGGGTGCCCCGGCGGGTGTGTTGGCGTTGGAGGCGGCGGGACTCGAGGCGCTGCGCGCCGTCGCCCCCGCCGAGGTGCGGGTGCCCAGGGTGCATCACGTGGGCGATGAGGCCCTGGTGCTCGAGTGGATCGACGAGGGTCCCGGACGGCAGGACCGTGCCACGGAACGCAGCATGGGTGCTGGTCTCGCGGCCATCCACCGCGCGCGAGCCCCGCACGTCGGGTGGCTCTCGGCGGAGCTGCCGGAACGCATCGGCTCGTTCCCGGTGGATCTCACGCCCACGGACGACTGGGCCGACTTCCTGTTACACCGCCGCATCGAGCCGTTGCTGCGCGCGGCGATCGACGCGGGACACCTGGACCCCGCGGCGTCGGACCTGCTGGCGCGCTTGGCGCCGCGAGCGGACGAACTCGCGGGCCCTCCCGAACCCCCGAGCCTGCTGCACGGTGACCTGTGGGCAGGCAACCGCGTGGTGGATCGCAACGGGACGAACTGGCTCATCGATCCGTCCTCGTTCTACGGACACCGCGAGTACGACCTGGCCATGATGCAGCTCTTCGGCGGTTTCGGGCGGGAATGCTTCGCGGCGTACGACGACGCCTACCCCCTCGCGGACGGCTGGCACGACCGGGTGCCGTGGTACCAGTTGCCGCCGCTGCTGGTGCATGCGATCAGGTTCGACGGTGGTTACGGCGGGGCGGTCCTACGGGCCCTGCGCAGTCTGATGTGACACTACGGGGCGCGTCCATCACCCGCTGAGGACAGGGCGTTCTCGGCCGATGACTGCTACAAGGCAGGTGCGGACAACGTTTTCCACCCGCGTGACATGGTTGGACACGTCCCCCGCACGTGCAGCATGATGTTTACTAGATTGTCTAGTTATCCACAACGCGAGGGACGCGATGGAGAGCAGTGCAACGTGGTACGGGCCGGTGAGCCCGCAGTCGCGTGCGCTGCGCCGGGTGGTCGTGCTCAACGCGGAGATCGCGTACGAGATCCGCCGCATCTTGGGGCTCAAGGGAACCGATTACGCGGCCATGGTCATGCTCATAGTCCATTCCATGGGGCCCACGGAACTGGCTCACGCGCTGCACATCACGACGGCCTCCGCGACCGCGGTGGTGGACCGACTGGTGCGCGCGGGTCACGTGGTCCGGGAGCCCGTGGAGGGGGATCGACGCCGGATGACTGTGCGCGCGGTGACCTCGTCCAGGGAGCGGACCCGGGAGCACGTCGTGCCGGTAATCGGGATGGTCGAGGACGAGCTCGACGCCCTGGACGAGCCCGGGCGTGAGGCCGTCCTCCGGTTCCTGAGAGGTACCGAGTCCCGTCTGGAGGAGTACTTGGAAGACTTGCGCGGGCGCGCGGACCAGGCGTCCCAGGACGATCCCGGGGCGGGTGGGTCATGACCGAACGCGTACGCACCGCCCGGTCCCGTGAATCCCACCGAGCGGCTCCCGGGATCCCGTCCGTTACCGATCCTGGGGCCTCCCCGAGTGTCGCCCCCGCCGACGACGCCGCCTGGCGCCGTTTCCGCACCGCCGTGGGGGAAGAGCTGGACGCGTTCTTCGCGGCCCCCGCGAATCGAGTTCCCACGAGCCCGGGTTTCGGGGTGCTGTGGGAGCGGGTGCGCGAGCACATGGTGGGCGGCAAGCTCATCCGGCCGCGACTGACGTGGATCGCGTGGTCCTCCTTCGCCGGGGGCGCGGGGGATGGATCGAGCGCGCCTGACCCGCTCGTCGCGCCGGACGCCGGGGATGCCGAGGAGACGCCGGGTGTGCGCGATGCGGCCGGAGACGGGAACCACACGGCGGGCGACCGGGAGACAGAGGTGCCGGACCCCGAGTGCGTGCGCCTGGCGGCGTCGTTCGAGATGCTGCACGCGGCCCTGCTGGTCCACGACGACGTGGTGGACCGCGACTGGCTGCGCCGGGGCATGCCCACGGTGGGAGAGCTGTTCCGCCGTGACGCGGCCCGCGCCGGCGCACCCGAGCACGAAGCGGAACACGCGGGGGCCTCGGCGGCGATCCTCGCGGGGGACCTGTTGTTGGCGGGGGCACTGCGGCTCGCGACCACGTGCGCATCGGACCTCGCGCGGTGTCGCGCCGTGGCGGACGTGGTGTTCGACGCCGTGACCGCCTCCGCGGCCGGGGAGCTGGATGACGTGCTGTTGTCCCTGCATCGCTTCGGCGCCGAGCACCCCGGGGTGCAGGACATCCTGGACATGGAGCGGCTCAAGACCGCCACGTATTCGTTCGAGGCCCCGCTGCGGGCCGGCGCACTGCTCGCGGGTGCTCCCGCGGACGTCGCGGAGCGGCTGGCCCAGGCCGGCGCCATGCTGGGCGTGGGGTACCAGGTGGTGGACGACGTCCTGGGGACGTTCGGTGACCCGGGACTGACCGGCAAATCGGTGGACGCGGATCTACGTTCGGGCAAGGCCACCGTGCTCACCGCCCACGGGATGGGGGTACCCACGGTCCGCCGGGTCCTCAGGGACCTCGCGGCGGAACGCACCACGGTGCATCACGCGCGGGAAGCGCTCACGGCCTCCGGCGCCAAGGACGTGGCCGTGGAACTGGCCACGGATCTCGTGGACCGCGCCCGGACCACCCTGGACGAACTGCCCCTGCCCGCGGCGCAGCGCGATCAGCTCGTCGCGCTGTGCCACCACGTCCTGAACAGACACTCGTAGTGAGGACCCCCATGCCGGATTCGGACGCGCCGCCCCTCTCGTCGCTTCGCCTGTATACCGCCACGGCCCTCGCGGCCTCCGGGTCGGTCATCGGCCGGTACTCTACATCCTTCTCGCTGGCGTGCCGCACTCTGCCGCCCGCCGTGCGCCGGGACATCGCGGGGATCTACGCGCTTGTACGCGTCGCGGATGAGGTCGTGGACGGCACCGCGGGCGCCGCGGGCCTCGAAGCCGCCCGCGTGCGCACCGCCCTGGACGGGTACGAAGCGGCTGTGAACTCGGCCCTGGCCACGGGATTCGCCACGGACCTGGTGATCCACGGCTTCGCGGACGTCGCCCGCCGTCACGGTTTCGGGCGGGAGCTGACCGAACCGTTCTTCGCGTCCATGCGCGCCGACCTGGACGTGGCCGAGCACGACGGCGCGTCGCTCGAGTCGTACATCTACGGTTCCGCGGAGGTCGTGGGACTCATGTGCCTCGAGGTGTTCATGGACATGCCCGGCACACGGGCGGACACCCCTGAGCAGCGGGACATGCTGCGGGCCACGGCCCGTCGGCTGGGAGCGGCCTTCCAGAAGGTGAATTTCCTGCGTGACCTCGGGGCGGACCACGACCAGCTCGGTCGCACGTATTTCCCGGGCGCGGACCCCGCCCACTTGGACGAGACCCAGAAGGCGCAGCTGCTCGCGGACCTCAATGCGGATCTCGACGCCGCGATGCCCGGGATCCTGGCCCTGGACCGGCGCGCTCGCCGGGCAGTCCTGATTGCGCACGGACTGTTCGCGGAACTGTCCCGGCGGATCGAACGCGTCCCCGCGCGGGAACTGACCAGACAACGCATCAGCGTGCCCACCGCGGTGAAACTGCGGATCGCGGCGCGCTCCCTCTCGGATTCGGTGGTGACACGATGACACGGACGGTGGTGATCGGCGGCGGTTTCGCGGGCCTGGCCACGGCGGGGCTGCTCGCCCAGGACGGGCACCGCGTGACCCTTCTGGAACAACAGGACATCCTGGGTGGGCGCTCCGGGCGGTGGTCCGCGGAGGGCTTCTCGTTCGACACCGGCCCCAGCTGGTACCTCATGCCGGAGGTCATCGACCGGTGGTTCCGGCTCATGGGCTCCAGCGCCGCAGCAGAACTGGACCTGCGCACCCTGAGCCCGGGCTACCGCACGTTCTTCGAGGAGCACCTGGACGAGCCACCGACGGACGTGGTCAGCGGGCACGCGGAGGAACTGTTCGAGCAACTGGACCCGGGATCCTCCCGTGCGCTGCGCATGTACCTGGACTCCGGCGCGGAGGTCTACGAGCTCGCCAAGAAGTACTTTCTCTACACGGATTTCGCGCACCCCCGTGAGCTCATGACCCCGCAGGTGCTCAAGAACCTCCCGCGGCTCGGCACACTGCTGACCCGGTCCATGAAGGGCTACATCGACCAGCGGTTCACCGATCCGCGGGAACGCCAGATCCTGGGGTACCCCGCGGTGTTCCTGGGCGCCTCGCCCTCGAGTGCTCCGGCCATGTACCACCTCATGAGTCACCTCGATCTCACGGACGGAGTGCAGTACCCCGTGGGTGGGTTCAGCGCGCTCGTGGACGCGATGGCCGAGCTGGTGCGCGCGGCCGGGGTCGAGATCGTGACCGGGGCGACCGTCACGGGGATCGACGTCGAGCGGGCACCGCGCTCCGTGCGTTCCCAGGTGGCTGCCGCCCGTTCACGACGTCGCTCGGCCGGCTCCGTGCGCGGCGTACGTTACCGTGCGACGTCATCGGCCTCGAATGCGCCGCGGACGGCGGCCGACGGTGCGGAGACCACCGTGCCCGCCGATCTCGTGGTGGGTGCCACGGACCTGCACCACATCCAGACCAGGTTGCTGCCCGAACGGTACCGGGCCCCGGAATCGCGGTGGAAGCGCCGGGACCCGGGGCCGTCCGGGGTGCTCGTGTGCCTGGGCGTGCGGGGGAAATTGCCGCAATTGGCCCACCACAACCTGCTGTTCACGGCGGACTGGGACGACAACTTCGCGCGCATCGGTACCGGGCGGGAGCTCGCGGAGAAGACCTCGATCTACGTGTCCATGACGTCGGCCACGGACCCCGCCACTGCGCCCGAGGGGGACGAGAACCTCTTCATCCTGGTGCCCGCACCGGCCGTCCCCGAGTGGGGTCGCGGCGGGATCAGCACGCCGGAACGCCACGAACCGGGTTCGGAACAGGTCGAGCGGGTCGCGGACGCGGCCGTGGCGCAACTGGCCCGCTGGGCGAAGATCCCGGATCTCGAGTCCCGGGTCGTGGTGCGGCGCACGTACGGGCCGGGGGACTTCGTCGCCCAGTTCAACGCGTGGCGCGGTTCCCTCCTGGGCCCCGGTCACACGCTCGGCCAGTCCGCGATGCTGCGCCCCGGTGTGACCGATCCCGGGATCCGGGGCCTGTTCTACGCGGGGTCCTCGGTGCGCCCGGGGATCGGCGTGCCCATGTGCTTGATCTCATCCCAGGTGGTGTGGGACGCCATCCGCGAGGACAGCGGGGTGTCCTGATGTATTTGCTCATGCTGCTCGTGTTCCTGGGGTGCTACGCGCTGATCGACCGGCGGTGGAACCTCTACTTCTGGTCGGGGCACAAACTGCGGGCGTGGCTCGTGCTCGTCGTGGGGGTCCTGTTCTTCCTCGCGTGGGACGTTGTGGGGATCGTCAACGGGCTGTTCTGGCACGGCGAGAACTCGCTGACCCTGGGGATCTTGGTGGCCCCCGAACTGCCCCTCGAAGAGGTCTTCTTCCTGGCATTCCTGTGCTACCAGACCATGATCTACGTGCTCGGGGCACCCGTGCTGTGGCGGTGGCTGCGCGACCGGCGGGGCACCGCGGCGGCGTCGTCCGAACTGCGAGGAGGTCACGGAGCGTGACGTACTGGAGCGTGAACTTCATCTTCTTGGGCATCTCGGCGGTGGTGCTGCTCGTGGCCGTGCTCGTGCGGCGGCCGCGGGGGCTGTTCTGGGGATCCCTGGTGGCGTCCTTCGTGCTGCTCGGGGTGCTCACCGCGATCTTCGACAACCTCATGATCGCCGCCGGGATCATGACCTACACGGAGCACAACATCTCCGGCGTGCAGATCGGACTGGCCCCGCTCGAGGACTTCGCGTACCCGTTCGCGGGGGTGCTCCTGCTGCCGGCGCTGTGGTTGTTGCTCGGTGGTGCCCGCCAAGAACGCGGTGCCCGTGAAGAACGTCGTGCCGGCGACGGACGCGGGTCGCACGACGGACGCGGCGCTCGCGGTGCCCGAACGCCGGAGGCTGAGGAAAGGGGAGTCCGTGCTGAGTAAGCTCTTCTGGGCCTCGCGCCCCCTGAGCTGGGTGAACACCGCGTACCCGTTCACCGCGGCGGTGCTGCTGACCAGGGGCATCCCGTGGTGGCTCGTGGTGCTCGGCACGGTGTTCTTCCTGGTGCCCTACAACCTGGCCATGTACGGCATCAACGACGTCTTCGACTACGAGTCCGATCTGCGCAATCCCCGCAAGGGCGGCGTGGAGGGTGCCGTGGTGGACCGTGCCGCGCAACGCCCCGTGTTGCTGGCCTCGTGCCTGGTCCCGGTGCCCTTCGTCCTGGTGCTCCTGGGCTACGCGGTGGCCACGGGCAACTGGGTGTCCATCGCGGTACTCGCGGTCTCGCTGTTCGCCGTGGTGGCGTACTCGTGGGCCGGGCTGCGGTTCAAGGAACGCCCGTTCGTGGACGCGATGACGAGTGCCACCCACTTCGTCTCGCCCGCGGTCTACGGCCTGACGCTGGCGGGCGCCACGTTCACACCGGGACTGTGGGCGCTGCTCATCGGGTTCTTCCTGTGGGGCATGGCCTCCCAGATGTTCGGCGCGGTCCAGGACGTGGTCCCGGACCGGGAGGGCGGACTCGCGTCCGTGGCCACGGTGCTCGGGGCCCGGCCCACCGTATGGGTGGCCGCGCTGCTGTACGCCCTGGCGGGTGGGCTCATGATGTTCACCGAGTGGCCAGGCCAGCTCGCCGCACTGCTCGCGGTGCCGTACCTGCTCAACGTGCTGCGCTTCAGCGGTGTCACGGACACCGATTCCGGGCGGGCCAACGCGGGATGGAAGACCTTCCTGTGGTTGAACTACCTCACCGGTTTCCTGGTGACCATGCTGCTCATCTGGTGGGCCGCGGTGCGCCCGGTGTGACCCCGGCCGGTCGCTCGACGCCGCTCGTCCCCTCGCGGGGGCGGGCGGCGTCGTCGTTCTCGTCCTGATCCGATCCGTGAACCCTTGACCGCCTCGCCGGTTATGTGGTTCATTAGTAGAGTAATGAACCAAGGAGCTGGAAGTTCTCCATGACACCCAAACAAGACGGTCGCCCGATCTTCATGGTCCTGGCCGACCAGATCGCGGACGACATCCTCCAGGGCAACTACCCGGTGGATTCCGCGGTGCCATCCACCAACGAACTCGCCGCGTTCTACCGCATCAACCCCGCGACGGCGGGGAAAGCTCTGGGACGCTTGGTGGATCAGGGAGTCGTGGAGCGGCGTCGTGGGATCGGGACGTTCGTGGCCGCGGATGGCCCGGACATCCTGCGAGCGCAGCGCCGGGAGGCGTTCCATGAAGACTTCATCCAACCCGCCGTGGCCGAGGCCCGGAGGCTCGGACTCACACTCGACGACATGGTCGCACTCATCAGAAAGGTCTCGCCATGAGTTCTCCCGTACGACACACGGATCACCGTGAGAGCGCGCTGGGGCAGGGGATCCGGATCAGGAACCTGAACAAGTCCTTCGGCAAGAAACACGTGCTGCGGGACATCACCGTGGATTTCGCGCCCGATCGGGTGCACGGGCTGCTCGGGGCCAACGGCGTGGGCAAGACCACGCTGATGTCCGTGATCCTCAATCACACGTTCCGCAGCTCCGGTGAGGTGCTGATCGACGGTGAGGATCCGCGGGAGAACGCGCGGTTGCTCGAACGCACGTGCTTCGTCCACGAGGACCAGAAGTTCCACGACGACGACACCCCGGCCTCCCTGCTGCGCATCCTGCCCACGTTCTACCCCACGTGGGACACCGACCTGGCCGAGCGCCTGGCGCCCCGGTTCAAGCTGCCGATGAGCACGCGCACCACCAAGCTCTCCCGCGGGCAGCGCAGCGCGCTGGCGATCGTCATCTCGCTGGCCGCGCGGGCGCCGTACACCTTCATGGACGAGCCGTACCTGGGGCTCGACCCCGGGCACCGCGCCCTGTTCTACGAGGAGTTCGCCCGCGCCATGGCCGAACACCCGCGCACCGTGATCCTCTCCACGCACCTGATCGACGAGGTGTCCGACCTGCTCGAGAACGTGGTCATGATCGAGGACGGCCGGGTCACGGTGGACGCGGACATCGACGACGCCCGGGACAGCGCGTTCGTGCTGCGCGGACTCGAACCCGTGGTCCGGGACGTCGTGGGCGCTCGCAGGGTCCTGCGCGAGTACCGACTCGGCAACATCCTCTCCGTCACCGTGGACGGCACCGCGACCGCTGAGGACCGGCGCCGCGCGGACGCCGCCAATGTCTCGTTGGAACCCGTCACCTTGCAGGAACTCGTGGCCGCGCGGGGCATGCGCGGCACCGACGACGCAGAAATGAGTGTGTGATGCAGTACGCCCGCCGGAACCTCGCGCTGTACCTGACCAACCGACTCAACTCCTTCGTGGTGGCCCCGGCCATCCTGGTCCTGGTCGCGATCCTCACGGTCGTGATCGGGCTGATCATCGGCATCCGCACCGGTCTGCCCCTACCGCAGCCGGTCCAGGACGGATTCCAAGCCAACCTGGCCGTGTTCTGGGCCCTCCCGGGCTTCCTGATCTCCCACGGCGCGCTGACCGCCAACCGGGGTTTCGCCGGCGCGCTCGCGTTCGGCAGCACCCGCCGGAACTTCTGGGCGGGCACGGCCATGGGTTTCGTGATCACGTCCCTGGTGGTCGCGGCCGCGGGTCTCGTGATTCTGGCCGCGGAGGCCGCGACCGGGTTCGGGCTGGGGATCAGTTTCCTCACCATTCACGCCCTGGGTGACGGCAACCCCCTGATCGTGGCCGTGACATTGTTCCTGCTGAGTCTCATGAGCCTCTTTGCGGGCATGAGTTTCGGCGGGATCTACCGCGCGGCCGGGGTGATCTGGACCGTGATCTCGATCGTGGCCGTGGTGCTCGTGGCACTGGGTCTGCTCGCCGCGATCGTGGCCTGGCCGGACTTGTGGTTGAACCTCGCGAGCGAGCTCGGACGGTGGGGCATCCCGCTCGGCCTCGTGGTCGTCACACTGATCGCCGGTATCGCGAGCCGCGCGGTGGTGCGGTACGCGGAGATCTGAGCTCCCGGTACGACGCCGCTCGCTCCCTTCCCGGGGGTGGGCGACGTCCTCGTGTGCGGGCCGTGTCGTGCGGGCGGTGCGTGGACTGCATCCCTGACATCACCCGCTCCCGGGCCCACCCCACCTGACATCATGGCCCCATGAGCCGATCGACATTCACCACGCACACCGCTCACGTCAACGACACCGAGCTGGCCTACACGGACGAGGGCCGGGGCGAGTCCGTCGTGCTGCTGCACGGCCACGCGTACGACCGCTCCATGTGGGACGGGCAGATCACGACTCTCGCGGAGCAGGGTTGGCGCGTGATCGCCCCGGACCTGCGCGGGTTCGGCGAGTCCCGGGTCACCGAGGGGATCGTGTACACCGAGGAGTTCGCCGCGGACATCGTCGCGCTGCTGGACGAGCTCGGCCTAGAGACCGTGATCCTGTTGGGCTTCTCGATGTCCGGGCAGGTGGCCATGCAGATCGCCGCGTCGTACCCCGAACGGGTGAGCGCGCTGATCATCAACGACACGGTGCCCACGTCCGAGGACGCGGCGGGGCGGCGTCGTCGTCATGTGGCGGCGGACGGGATCGTGCGGGACGGCATGGAGACCTACGCGCAGAACGTGCTGTCCAAGATGATCGCGGAGGAGAACGTGGAGCGGCTGCCGGAGGTCGCCGAGCGCGTGCGCGAGATGATCCGGGCCGCCCCGCTCGAGGGCTCCACCGCGGCCATGCGCGGGCGCGCCGAACGCAACGACTTCACCGAGACGCTGCGCGCGTGGGAGAAGCCCGCGCTCGTGATCGTGGGGGACTCGGACGCGTTCGACAACGGCGCGGGCCAGGCCATGAGCGAGCTGCTACGCCACGGTGAGCTCGCGGTGGTCCCCGCGAGCGGGCACACGCCCAACATGGAGAACCCCTCGGAGTACGACGCCGCTCTGGGTGCCTTCCTCTCGCGTCTCGTCTGATCGGGCGGCTCGCGGGTGCCGCTCACGGGCGGAATGGCGGGCGAACATCTGAGTCCCGATAATGCCTCGGAATCGCGATCCGGGCGCTTTATCGGGGCATGGATGTACCCGGGGATGCCCGGCGCTCAGTTCCAGTTGTCGGCGAGCAACTCCATGGCTGTGAGGACGTCCGGTTGGCGCGTAGCGGTGGGGGAGATCATCAGCTCGTCCGCATCAGCGTGTTCTGCGAACCGGTGCAGGTAGTCCACCACGGTGTCCGGGGTGCCCGCGCCGGTGTAACTGAGCATGTGCAGGATCTGGGCGGCAGCGGGGGAGGCCATGACCATGTCCATCTCCTCGTCCGTGAACTCCCGGCCGCGGCCCACCATGGCCCTAACCCGGGAGCGCTGGGTCGCTTCCAACTGGCGGGCGGCGTCCTGCGCGTCCTCGGAAATGATCACGTTCACCGCGGCGATCACGAACGGCTCCGCGAGCTGTTCGGACGGCTGGAACTGGGACCGGTACGCGGCCACGGCGTCCACGAGGGCGTCCGGCGCGAAGTGCGATGCGAACGCATAGGGCAGCCCGTAGGCCGCGGCCAGCTGGGCCCCGAACAGGGACGAGCCCAGGATGGTCAGCGGCACGTCGGTCCCCGCACCCGGCATCGCCTGCACGCCCGGGATGAGTGAGTTGCCGGTCAGGTAGCCCCGCAGTTCCTTGACGTCCTGGGGGAAGCTCTCGGCGGATTCGGGGGAACGACGCAGTGCGCGCAGCGTGCGCGGATCCGTCCCCGGGGCACGGCCGAGCCCCAGGTCGATCCGGCCGGGATGCAGCTCCGCGAGGGTGCCGAACTGTTCCGCGATCGTGAGCGGGGAGTGATTGGGCAGCATGACGCCGCCCGAACCGAGCCGGATGCGTTCCGTGTGCGCGGCCACGTGGGCGATCAACACTGCCGGTGCGGAGGACGCGATCGTGGGCATGTTGTGGTGCTCCGCGTACCAGACCCGCGTGTATCCCAACCGCTCCGCGTGCCGGGCAAGGGTCACGGAATCCGCGAAACTCTCACCCACCGATTGGTTCTCGCGCACGGTGGCGAAGTCGATGACCGATAGGGGCAGTGCCATGAATGAAACCCTTTCCAGAGAAAACTTGCTGTAGGAATAACGGGCTCACGGGGCCCGATATTCCGCGGGCCGCTGCTCTCCCGGGTGTGCTGAACGGGTTGCCCGGGGTGGGAGGGGATGAGCGGGGGAGCGGGATGAGGGAGCGCCTACCGGCAGACTCGGGGCCACCACCGGACCCGGACTTGCCGGTTCAGTTCTCGGGGCGCCCTGCTCGGATCGCCCCAGCCGGCGCCTGGCGGCGCGAGTTGTGGGTGTCGGGGGTCGGTCATAGGCTCACGGGCATGGCCGAGTACGAGGTCACCGAGCTGTTCACCGTCCCCCGCGAGTCCACCGTGCTCGCGCCCGGGGCCGTGCACGTTCCCGATTGGCTCCCCGTCGCCCGGCAGCACGATTTCGTGGCCGCGTGCCGTGACTGGGTGCGCTCGGCCCCCATGCGTCACCAGGTGATGCCGGGCGGCGGTCGGATGTCCGTGCAGTCGGTCATGCTCGGCGCGAATCGGACCCCCTACCGCTACGGGGCCACCGGGGGAGCGGAGGTCGCGGCCCTGCCGGACTGGCTCGTGGACCTGGGTGCGCGGGCCGTGGCGGATGCGTACGGGGTGGTGGACGCGGGAGATGCGCGCGTCCCCGGAGTCGAGGACGTCGTCCGCGGTTTCGTCCCCGACTCCGCGCTGGTCAACTACTACGACGGCGCCGCGCACATGGGGATGCACCAGGACAAGGACGAGTTCTCGGCGGCGCCCATCGTGTCCCTGTCCCTGGGGGACACGTGCACGTTCCGCTTCGGCAACACCGAGACCCGCACGGCTCCGTACTGGGACGTGGAACTGCGCTCGGGGGACCTGTTCGTGTTCGGCGGACCCTCCCGGTACGCGTTTCACGGCGTGCCCAAAGTGTTCCCCGGCACGGGGGGCCTGCACCTGGGGTTGAAGAACGGCGGGCGATTGAACATCACGCTACGCATGACGGGTGGACACCGGCGAGCGCGCTGACGCGCTGAGAGCGACCCCGTCTGTCGGCACACGAGGGCGGGCGCCCCGCTCGAACGCGAGGGTCTGCGCGCCGCTCGGCCACGAGAACCGGTGCCCCGCTCGGACCCGGGGCCGCGACGGGCGCGATGACACACTGGGGTCATGCAGAACGAGACCCTGGATCCCCGCCCCACGGACGTGCAGGTGGAGCGCTACCGCACCCTGGCCGCCGATCACGCGGTGGGGGTGGGCGTGGTGTGCTCGCGCTACCGGGGCAAGGACCACGCGATCACCGTCACGGCGTTCGCGGACGTCTCCTACGATCCGCCCACCATGCTCGTGTGCCTGTACGACATGGGGCGCATGTGCGAGGCCGTGGAGGGCGCCGGGTCCTGGGCCCTGTCCCTGCTGAACGCGGATCAGCGCTCTGTGGCGAATTGGCTCGCGAGTCCGGGCAACCCCGTGGACGGACTGCTGGACACCGTCCCGTTCCACCGCACCGAGCGCACGGGGACGCCTGTGATCGACGGGTGCCTGAGCTGGTTCGAGCTGGACACCGTGTCCACCCACACCGCGGCAACCCACCTGGTGGTCGTGGGGCGTGTCACGGCCATGGGCCGAGGGGTGGACGCGGGTGCCGCGGACCGTCCCCTGATCCATTTCGCGAGGGAGTACAAGAGCATCGGGTGATCCCGGCCGCGGGTGGGCGTACGGTGAGAAGTGGGGGATCGCTCGTCGCACGGTGCGCAGCGGTGGTGTCCCCCCAATGTGACGTCTCATTGCGCCGTGTGGCCCAGAATGTGGACTACGAAATCATGTGTTGGACATGAGATGCCTGGCAGGATTTAGCCTGTCCGGATAACGGCGGCCGGACCGCCGATCCGGGAACACAGCCGTGTGAGAGGACCCACCATGCCGGACCGCGTCAGCCAGAACACCTCAGCAGATCCCGAGACCCCCGACCCCGGCCAGGGGTTGGACGGTGTCCCGGCATCCGGGGGTGAGGCAGAACGGGTCGCCGCACATGCCGTGGACCTCGTGGCCCCCACGGAGGCGCTGCACAGCGATCCGCGCCTGACGGAAGGGTTCAAGTCCGCGTTCGGTCAGCATCCCGCGGGCATCGCGATCATCACGGTCGCCGGGCCGGAAGGCCCCGTGGGCCTCACGGCGTCCTCCGTCTCCTCCATCTCCGCCGACCCCCCGATCCTCGGCTTCTCACTGCAGGCCAAGCGCGGTTCAGCGGCCGTCGTGGCAACGGCCGATTCCTTCGTGGTGCATTTCCTGGATTCGGACAACGTGGAACTCGCACGATCCTTCGCCATTTCGGGTGCACCCCGTTTCGGGGACGACATGGAGTGGACCACGCTGTCCACAGGCGAGCCCCGCTTGCTCGGGGTGCGCCGCGTGCTGAGGGCCATCCCGCTCGCGCGGATCAAGGCCGGGCCGGCGCTCGTGTTCAATGCCGCCGTCGTGGAGGTCCTGGGTGAAGAGGGCTCGGGCAGCCCGCTTGTGTACCACCAGCGGCAGTTCCACGGCCTCAGCAACAGCTCGGTGCTGGACCTGCACCTCTGACGGGCGGGCCTTCGCCGTGCCGTGTGTGACGCTGTTCACCCAAAGTTTTCTCCAGAATAGGTTGACGCATCAAACAGCGGGTCGTAAATTAGTTTCCGAAGCAACCAATTGGGCCGTCCGACGACGGCCCGCCCGATGCCAAGGAGAAACGAATGACCACGCTCGAAGGTATGACCCCCGGAACCTGGACCCTGGACCCCGCCCACACGGAGGTCGCGTTCTCCGTCCGCCACGCCGGTATCTCCAAGGTGCGCGGTGTGTTCAGCGACGTCTCCGGTGAACTCAACGTGGCCGAGGACGCTTCCCAGTCCAACGGCCAGGTGGCCGTGGGGATGAACTCCGTGGACACCAAGAACGAGACCCGCGACAACCACGTGCGCTCGGCCGAGTTCTTCGACGTGGAGAACCACCCGCAGATGACCTACAAGATCACCGGCCTGGAGCTCAACGACGGTGAGGGCACCGTGACCGGCGAGCTCACCCTGCGTGGCGTGACCAAGCCCGTGAAGCTGGACGCCGAGTTCAACGGCGTGGCCGTGGACGCCTTCGGCACCACCCGCGCGGGCTTCACCGCCTCCACCTCGATCTCCCGCAAGGAGTTCAACGTGACCTGGAACGCCGCCCTCGAGGCCGGCGGGGTCATGGTCTCCGACAAGGTGCGCATCGACCTGGACGTGGAGTTCACCGCTCCGGAGTCCGCCAACTGAACGACTCGCACCTGAGCATCTCGCGCCCGAGCGACTCGCTCCCCACGTGAACAGTGCCCCACCGGTTGTCCGACCGATGGGGCACTTGCGTTCCGCGGGGCAGGAGCGCGGCTAGCGCAACGACTGCACGATGAAGTAGATCAGCGGCACGAGCACGAGTCCCAGGAGCGCGATGCGCCGCACCCGCACCTCCATACGCGCGGGGTTGATCCGGTACCCCTCGCGGCGGGTTCCGTTCGCGCCTCGGCGCGACGACGCCTCGGACAGGGGCCCCGGAGCGGCGTCGTCGTCCGGGAAGTTCCGATCGGGGGGCCCGCCGCCCCGCCCGTCATCGGGTGACGAGGGGTGAGGGGAAGTGTTCACGAGGCCTCCTGCGGGGCGCGAGTGCGGATCGGTGGCAGGGTCAACGCCATCTGGTGGTCATGATGAGCCCCGCCAGCATGAACCCGAGCCCGATCACCAGATTCCACACGCTGATCCCGGGGATGGGCACCATGCCCTGGAACAGGTAGTAGGTGATGATCCACAACAGCCCCAGGATCATCAACCCGATCATGACCACCTTGTACCACAGCGGCGTGGGCTGGTAGTCGGTGGACCGGCGCTCGCGCTTCTCCGCCTTGGCGGCCTTCGCCGCACGACGTCGCTCGTCCCGCTGCAGCTTCTTGCGCGCCGCGGGCGTCTCCGCGTCCTCGCTCGTATCGGACGTGCCGACGCCCGGCTCGTCGGTGGACCCGGCCTCGCCGGACGCGTCCGCTCCGGACGTACCGGCCCGGGCCCCTTTCATGCCGGATTCGTTCGCTACAGCGGTCCCGGAAGCGGACACGGATGCCGCGGCCGCCCGCTTCTTCCCTGCCCGGCCCTTACCGACGGACGTCGTCTTGCCAGCGGGCACAGCCGGGTCACCGGACGCATCCCCGGTACCGGGCGCAGCGGCGTCGTCGGCGAGACCGTGGTCGGTCGCCGCATCCTTGGTGGAGACGGCCGAGGACCCGGATTTGCGCGCGGCAGAACGCTCGAAGGACGCGGCGGCGCTGTTGCGGGGAAGGATCTCCGCCGCGAGGGCGGCGAGTTCGCGGTCCCGTTCCGTGAGGGCGAAGTCCTGTGTGTCGTCCTGCGACTTACGGGATCGACCGAAGCGCTTCTTGGGCTCAGACACTGGCGTTCTTTCCTCCTGCTGCGTGGGCACCACGTCCGGGCGTGACCCGGGGGTGGGTGCGCGGCCGTGGCGGCCCGCGGGTGCGGCGGGGACCGGTTCCTGCCGCGAGATCGGCGTTCAGTCTATCCGCCCGAGCGGGCGTAGACTGGCGCGAGTTCTGTCAATTGGTGAACGCGCAGGAGTTCTTGAGTGTCTGTGAAGATTCTCGTCGTGGATAACTACGACAGCTTTGTCTATACCTTGGTGGGGTATCTGCAGCAATTGGGGGCCCAGACGACCGTGGTGCGCAACGACGACCTGGACGTCGCCGCGGCCACCGCTCTCGCCGGTGAACACCAGGGTGTCCTGCTGTCCCCCGGCCCCGGTGCCCCCGCGGACGCCGGCGTGTGCGCGGACCTGATCCGCTGGGCGGAGCACACCAGGACACCGTTGCTCGGCGTGTGCCTGGGCCACCAGGCGCTCGGTGAGGTCTACGGCGCTCACGTGGGCCACGCCCAACAGCTCATGCACGGCAAGACGTCCCAGTTGGTGCACCACGGGGACAGCGTCTTCGCCTCGGTCCCGTCGCCGTTCACCGCGACCCGGTACCACTCGCTCGCCGTGGCCGCGGACACCGTCCCGGACTGCCTCAAGGTCACCGCGACCACCGACGACGGGCAGGTGGTCATGGGTCTCAAGCACCGCTCCGCCCCGCTGCACGGTGTGCAGTTCCACCCCGAGTCCGTGCTCACGGAGGGTGGCTACCTCATGCTCGGCAACTGGCTCGAGGAAGTGGGCCAGCACGGTGCCGCCGCGGCGGCCGCGGGGTTGTCCCCGCTCATGACCGCCTGAGAACCAGTTCCGTCAGAGGCACCCGGACCGCACACTCCGTCGGAGCGAGGTCCGTCGAAACAAGGCCCCGCACAGTAAGGCCCGGCCGATCTCAGCCGTCGCCCCCGCGGGATGCGGTGGGGCGACTCGTGGGCTGGGGCTGCGTGGGTTGCGGTGCGGCATCCGTGGGTTCGGCGGGAGTCGTGGGTTCCGCCGTGGGCTCGTCCTCGTTCGTCGGGGACGGGGTGGGGCTCGGCGTGGGCGTCACCTTCCGGGCCACCGTGAGCGTGATCGTGGACCCCTGGCTCACGGAGGACCCCGCGGGAGCGGACTGCCGCAGCACCGTGCCAGCCTCAGCATCCTCGGTCTCGCGGATCTCCACGTCGTAGTTGAGTCGCACGTCGTCCGCCCGCAAGGCCTGTTCGGCCTCCGCGCGGCTGCGGCCGACGACGTCCGGGACCGTGACCTTGCCCGTGGACACCTGCAGTTTGACCGCGCTGTCCCGGGCCACCGAGGCGCCCTGTCCGGGATCGGTCGAGAGCACCACGTTGTGGGGCGCGGTGGCGCTGTTGACCGTGCTGACCGGGCCCGCCGTGAGGCCGGCCTGCTGCAGGGACTGGCGGGCGTAGTCCAAGGATTGGCCCACGAGATCGTTGGGCACGGTCACGTTCTCGGGCCCCTCGGAGACCACGACGGCCACCGAGGACCCCTGGTCCACCTGGGTCCCCGCGGCGGGGCTCATGCTGATCACGTGCTTGTCCGGCACGCTGTCACTGTGCTGCGTGGTGAACGTGGGGTTCAGCCCCGCGTCCCGCAGGGTGTTCTCCGCCGTGGTGCTGTCCATCCCCGTGACCTGGGGGACGCTCACCTGCGCGACCTGTTCGACCTGCTGGTCCTGCCACCACCGCACGCCCAGCACGGTTCCGCCGACCAGCAGCGCGAGCACGAGCAGCAGCACCACGGGCACGACCCACAGGGGCCTGCGACGGCGCTGTTCGTACGGCGCGGAGGCGGACGCGGGGGCGGCGACGGGCGCTGGGTCGTCGGCCGCGGCGTCGTCGTCGAACCCGCCGTACTGTGCGGAGACGGTGGGCTCGGCATCCTCGCTGCGCCCCGCGGCGGTCACGGCGGCGGCCGGGGCACCGGCACCCACCGCGGGCAGGGTCTTGGTGTGGGAATCGACGGTGTGGGTGACGTCGATGGGCTGTGTGGCCCCGAGATTGCCGGGCAGTTGCCCGCCCAGTTCACGCAGGGCCCGGCGCATCTGTCCGGCGTCCGCGAACCGGTCCCGCGGGTCCTTGGCGAGGGCGCGCTCCATGAACCGGTCCACGGCGGGCGGCAACTGCGGGTTCACCGCCGACGGCGCGGGCGGCGCGTCCCGCACGTGCTGCGCGGCGATCGCCACGGAGGATTCCCCCACGAACGGCGCGCGCCCGGTCAGCAACTCGAAGAGCACGCACGCGGCGGAGTACAGGTCCGAACGGGGATCCACCGCGGCCCCGCTGGCCTGTTCGGGGGAAAGGTACTGTGCGGTGCCGAGCACGGCCTGGGACTGGGTCAGCGCGGCCTGCGTGTCCTCCACGGCACGCGCGATCCCGAAGTCCATGACCTTGACGCTGCCGTCCGGGGTGACCTTGACGTTGGCGGGTTTGATGTCCCGGTGCACGATCCCCGCGCGGTGGCTGAAGGACAGGGCGTCCATGATGCCGAGCATGTACTCGATGGCCTGTTCCGGAGTGACCCCCGGCCCGTGCATGAGTTCCCGCAGTGTGCGCCCGGGGACGTATTCCATGACGATGTAGGGGCGCAGGACACCGTCCGGGCCCTGGGGGCGGATTTCCCCGGTGTCGTAGATGGCCACGATCGAGTGGTGGTTGAGGGACGCCACGGCGTGGGCCTCGCGCTGGAACCGCTCGTGGAACGTCTCATCCGCAGCCAGTTCCGGACGCAGGATCTTGATGGCCACGCGGCGGCCCAGGCGAACGTCCTGTCCCACGTGCACCGTGGCCATGCCACCGCGGCCGATGACCTCACCGACCTCGTACCGGTCGTTGATCAGATCCGGCAGTCCCGACGTCCCCATGCGTGTCAGCCGCCCGCGCCGCTGCCGGGAGCGCTCGGAGCCGCGAGCGCCCCGTCACCGGTGCCCTGCACGGGGTTGGACTGCCCGGATCCTGCCTCGGAGCGGGCGCTCTGATCCGTGGTCCCCTGGGCACCGGTGTCCGCCTGGGTGTTCGCCCCGTTCTGGCCGGTCTCCCCGGCGCCGTTGGTGGCTCCGTTACCGGCCCCGCCGTTGTCCGCGCCGCCGCCATTACCGGCGCCGTTGCCCCCGCCGTTGGTGGGAGCGGTCTGTTGCGGTGCCTGGGTGTTCTGGTTCTGCTCGGGCTGTTGCTGCGGTGACTGCGTGGCACCGGTGCCCCCGGTCCCGGCCCCCGGGGTCGTCTGGGCACCCGGGGTCCACGCGACGTACATCACCACGGTGGAACCGACTTTCACCCGCGAACCGGCCGCGGGTTCCACGGAGACCACGGTGTTCTCCGCCTGACCCGTGCCCTGCTGCAGCCGCTTGTCCACGTTCACGCCCATGGCGGTGATCTCGGAGGCGACCTGGTCCGCGTCGCGGCCCACCATGTTGGCGGGCAACACCACGGTGTTCGCGGTGGGGCTCACGGTGGAGGACGTGACGGTGCCCGGTGCGGGGGAGCCGGAATCGTCCCGCGAGGAGAAGAAGTACACCCCGGCCACGGCCAGGGCCACCAGAAGTGCGAGCAGCGGCAACAACCACGCCCACACGGACGTCTTGCGCCGCTCACCCTGCGGGGTGGAACCGCGCTGCGAGCTCGGTGGCCGGTTCACGGCGTCGAACTGTGCGGTAGAGGGGTGGGCGCTGTACTTGGGGTCCGGCTGGGCCGCGGCCGCGGCCGAACCGGTCACTCCCGCGGCGGCCGTCCCGGACATGGGCCGGGTGCTCGGTCCCGAGACCGGTGCGATGGCCTCGGTGGGTTGCTCGTCGGAGAAGTCCTGGGACAGGAATGGCTGCATCCCCGGGACCATCGTGACCGCGGCCGTGACGTCCCCGCGGCGCAGCGCATCCACGGCGTTGGCGAGCTTGCCCGCGTTCTCCGGGCGTTCCTCCGGGTCCTTGGCGAGCATGGACATGATGAGGGCGCGCACCGGGTCCGGGATGGAGTCCGGCAGCGCGGGAGGGTTGTCGTTGACCTGGGCCAGGGCGATCGCGATCTGGGATTCCCCCGTGAAGGGGCGCCGGCCGGCGAGCAGTTCGTAGCCGATGATCCCCAGGGAGTAGATGTCCGAGGAGCCCGTGGCGGTCTGACCGGTGGCCTGCTCGGGGGCCAGGTACTGGGCCGTGCCCATGACCTGGCCGGTGGCCGTGAGCGGCACCTGGTCCGCCAGCCGGGCGATGCCGAAGTCGGTGACCTTGACGCGGTTGTCCGGGGTGATGATCAGGTTGCCGGGCTTCACGTCCCGGTGCACGAGCCCTTGCGCGTGCGCGGCGGCCAGGGCGCGGGCGGTCTGGCCGATGTAGTTCAAGACCGTGTCCGGGTCCAACGACTTCTGCCGGTCGATGATGTTGGACAGCGGTTCGCCGGGCACGAGTTCCATGACCAGGAACGCGGAGCCCTCGTCCTCGCCGTAGTCGAAGACGTTGGCCACACCCGGGTGGTTGAGCAGGGCGGTGTGACGGGCCTCCGCCCGGAAACGCTGCAGGAACGTGGGATCCCCGTTGTACTCGTCCTTGAGGATCTTCACCGCGACGATCCGACCCAGGACCTGATCCTTGGCCTTCCACACCTCGCCCATGCCGCCGATGGCAATTCGTTCCGTCAGGGCGTAACGACCGCCCAGGGTGGTGTTCGACGATGGTCTCACTTGTTCAACACCGCCTCGAAGAGTTGCCGGGCACTGGGGCTGGTCAGGGAAGACCCTGTGGTGACGTCCACGTCCTCGACCACCACGGCCACCGCCAACTGGGGGTCGTCGGCGGGCGCGAATCCAGTGAACCACGAATCGTTCAATCCGTCCCTGCCGATCTCCGCCGTGCCGGTCTTCCCGGCCACCTGCACGCCGGGCACGGCCGCGCCGGACGCGATGCCGTTACTGACCACGGAGGTCATCAGGTCCTTGACGGTGCCCGCGGTCTCCGCGTCCGTGGAGCGGCGCAGCTGCTCGGCCTGGAACTGGTCGATCACGGACAGGTCCGAGGAGCGCACGGTCTTGATGAGGCTGGGACGCATCATCACACCGTCGTTGGCTATAGCCGCGGAGGCCATGGCCACCTGCAGCGGGGTGGTGCGGACGTCGTACTGTCCGATCGAGGACAGGGCGAGCTGGGCCTGATTCATGTCCTCGGGGAACACGGACGGGGTGACCTGCAGCGGGATGTCCAGGTTCTGGCCGTAGCCGAAGTTCTGCGCGGTCTGGCGGATCTTGTCCTGGCCCAGGTCCATGGCGATGTGCGCGAACGGGGTGTTGCAGGACTGCTCGAGCGCGAAGCGCAGGTCCACCTGGGAGCGCGCGGCACACCCGCCCTGGCGGTAGTTGGGCAGGCTAACTGTCGTGTCCGGGAGCGGGAGCTCGTTGGGGTTCGGCAGCGTGGTGTCGGTCGTGTACTTCCCGGACTCCAGCGCGGCCACGGTGTCGATGATCTTGAACGTGGAACCGGGGGAGTACAGGTCCCCGCTGATCGCGCGGTTCACGAGCGGCTTGTCCGGGTCCGCGTTCAGGGACTGGGCTGCGGCGACCACCTGGTTCGTGTCGTGCGAGGACAGGGCGTTCGCGTCGTAGCTCTTGCGGGAGACCATGGCCTTGATCTCGCCGGTCTTGGGGTCCACGGCCACGATGGAGCCGTTGTGACCCTCCAGTGCGTTGTACGCGATGCGCTGCAGCTCGGGGTCCAGGGTCAGCTCCACCGAGGCGCCCTTGGGTTGGTTCCCGGAGAACAGGGACACCACGCGGTCGTAGAACTGGTCGTCGGACGCGCCCGAGAGCTGGTCACCCATGGCGGATTCGAGTCCCGTGGCCCCGTAGACCAGGGAGAAGTACCCGGTGAGGTTCGCGTACAGGGGGGAGTCCGAGTAGACGCGCTGGTGCGCGAAGTCGCCGTCCGCGGGCACGGAGCGAGCGATCTCCTTCCCGCCCACGAGGATCGAGCCGCGGTCCCGGCCGAACTGTTCGTACAGCGTGCGGTTGTTCCACGGGTTGGCCTGGAGGGCGTTGGCCGCGAAGAACTGCACGTACGTCAGTGTCAGTAGTAGCACCACCATGATGGCCACGGCCATGAGCCACATGCGCCGGATCGCCTTGTTCACCGGGTCCCCCCTTCCTGATCGTGCGCGTTGCCGCCGGATGCGCCGCGTTCACCGGACGACGACGCCGCGTCACCTTCGGTGCGGTCGCTCCGGGAGGCGCGCGTGGCGCCGTAGCCGGCGGAACCGCTCGAGCGATGCGTGATCCGCGAGATCGCCTCGGTCGCGGATGCCGATTCCGCCGCGCCCGGGGACGCCGCGGCGTCGTGGGATACGGACGTGGTCCGCGACAGCGACGGGGTGGGCTCCGTGGCCGGCTCCCGGCCCGGGGCGGCATCGGCGCCGTCGGTGCGGGTGCGCTCATCGTCGCGGCGTTCCTCGCGGGCGCGGAGGCGGCGCTCGAAGGTCGCGAGGTCCTCGTCCGTGGCGGGACCGGTGACCACGGGGCGCCGCGCGCTGTGGGAGATGGCCAGCAGGATCGCCACGATGATCCAGTTGGACAGCAGGGACGACCCACCGGCGGACATGAACGGGGTGGTCAGACCGGTCAGCGGCAGCAACCGCGTGACACCGCCGATCACCACGAGCAACTGCAGCACCATGAGCGAGGACAGGCCCGCGGCCAACAGCTTGCCGAACGCATCACGGGTACCCAGGGCCGCGCGCAACCCGCGGGTCGCGAAGAGCAGGAACATCACCAGGATCGCGCCGAGCCCGATCAGCCCGAGCTCCTCACCGAACGCCGTGATGATCATGTCCGAATTGGAATAGGAGACCAGGTCCGGGCGCCCCTGGCCCAGGCCCTGACCGAACAGTCCGCCGGAGGCCAGACCGAACAGTCCCTGCACGATCTGCGCCGAGCCACCGGGGGAGCGGTTGTAGACGTCCGGGTTGAAGGCGTCCAGCCACGCGTCCAGGCGCAGGGCCACGTGGGAGAACATGCGGCTCGCGGCGAAACCTCCCACGGCCATGAGCAGCACGCCCAACACGATCCAGCCCAGGCGTCCCGTGGCCAGGTAGACCATGGCCAGGAACAGGCCGAAGAACATGATGGCGGTACCCATGTCCTTCTGCAGCACCAGCACGCCGATCGCGATCACCCACGCCGCGAGCATGGGGGCGATGTCCCGGAACCGCGGCAGGCGCACGGGGCCGATCTTGCGCCCAGCCAGCAGGATCAGGTCCCGGTTGGTCGAGAGGTAGCCCGCGAAGAAGATGGCCAGCGTGATCTTGGCGATCTCACCGGGCTGGAACGTTCGCCCGGCCACCGAGATCCACAGTCGGGCGCCGTTGATCTCCACGCCGAGGCCCGGGATCATGGGCAGCAGCAGGAGCACGGCGGAGAGCAGCAACATGATGTACGTGACGTTGCGCAGTCGCCGGTGGTCCTTGAGCAACCACAGCACCACGCAGCACGCGAGCATGGCCACGCCGGTCCACACCACCTGGGTGTTGGCGGCACTCTGGTTGGTGGACAGGTCGATGCGGTGGATCATCGCCAGCCCGAGCCCGTTGAGCGCCACGGCCAGCGGGAGCAGGTAGGGGTCCGCGTAGCGCGCCCGGATCCACAGCACCACGTGCACCAGCAGGGCGCCCACGCCCAGCACGGTGCCGCTCATGATGATGTGGCGGGGATCCGCTTGGGCGCGTTCGGGATCCACCAGGATGTTGGCGCCCACGCCGATCGCCAGGGCCACGAGCAGCAACAGCAACTCGGTGATCCGCCGCGGCCTGGGGCGCACGGGAGCCTCTGTGCCGCGCTCGTGTGCGGCGTTCACGGTCGAACTCATCGGTTCTCACCCCCGGGGGACGTGCGCGGGGTGGCCGAGCCACTCGGCGACGCGCTCGCGGACGGGTTCGGTGTGGGAGTCGTGACCGTCACCCGGCCCGTGGGGCGGGGTTCGGGTCCGCGCGAGGACTCCAGGTCCGCGACGATCTGTTCGGCCTCCTCGCGGCTGCCCGCGGGGATCGTGGCGCGCACGCGGTCCTGCGCGTACTGGGACAGGGAGTCCACGGGGATCTCGGTGGTCGCGCTCAACTCGCTCAGCGAAATGGGACCCAGGGACTGCGAGACACCCTGGAACACGGCCACGTGACCCCGGTCCTCACCCACGTAGTACTGGGACGAGGTCCACGCGCGCGCACCCCACCCGCCGAGCAGCAGGGCGAGGGCGAGCACGACGACGCCCACGATCCACGCCGCACGACGGCGTTTGGTCCCGCGCGCGGGGTCGTCACCCTTGCGACGCAACAGGCTGCGTACCTCGGCGGGATCGGTGGTCACGTCCAGCGTGGAGGTCGCGAGCATCGTGGCGCGGCGCTGGATCGCCGAGTCCGAGACGGTAGGGATGCGCCCCGTCTGGGTCGCGTTCGCCGCGGCACCCACGAGCAGGTGGGGACGCTCGGCCAGGTCCCGGCGCAGCACGGAGGCCGAGGACTGGGTGGGCTGCGATGTGGTGTGGGGGTAGCCGGGTTCGCGGTAGTCGGTGCCGCCGCCGGCCACGGGGGAGTCCATGGGTCCGTCCCAGTGCTCCACCTCGGACTCGCTCATGAGTTGCTCGTCCGACGTGCGGGACTGATCCGGTACGGCCCCCTGGCTCTCCCCGGTCATGGGGTGGGCCTCGCTGCCCTGGGGGATCTCGTCCACCTGCACCACAACCACGGTCACGTTGTCCGGGGCCCCGCGGTCCAGGGTCAGTTCCACGAGGGAGTTCACGATCTGGTTCAGATCCCCCGTGGAGCGCATCACGTTCTCGATGGTCTGAGCGTTCACTACCGCGTTGAGGCCGTCGGAGCACAGCAACCAGCGCTCACCCACGGCCGGGCGCACGGTGCGCACCTCGAGTTCGGGGGAGGCGTCCACGTCACCGAGCACCCGCATGAGCACGTTCTTGTGGGGGTGGGTCTCGGCCTCCTCGGGCTGCAACCGGCCCTCGTCGATCAGCCGCTGGACGAACGTGTGGTCGGTAGTGACCTGCTCGAAACCCTCGGCCTCGGACAACCGGTACGCGCGGGAGTCCCCGATGTGCGCCACGCAGATCACGTCCCCGTCGATCAGCAGGGACGTCACGGTGGTGCCCATCCCGCCCAACCGTGGATTGGACTGTACGAGTTTCGCGAGGTTCTGGTTGGCGTTCTGGATCTCGTCCGCGAGCACGGTCTCGGCGTCGCCGTCGTAGCCGCCGTGGTCCAGGTGGGTCAGGTCGATCACCGCGGAGGCCGAGGCGACGTCACCCCCCACGTGACCACCCATCCCGTCCGCGACGACGGCCAGGTAGCGGCCGGCGTAGGCGGAGTCGTCGTTCTTGGAACGGGCCCGGCCCACGTCGGAGCGAGCAGCATATCGGAAAGCAATGGGCATGGGCTACGGCCTCAGTTCCATTACGGTGCGCCCCACCCGGAACCGGGCACCCGGGTCCACCACGGTGGCGCGGGACAGTCGCTGGTCCTGTAGGTAGGTGCCGTTCGTGGACCCGAGGTCCTCCAGGAACCACTTGGATCCCTGCGCGAACAGGCGGGCGTGGCGCCCCGAGGCGTAGTCGTCCTCGAGCGGGATGGTGGCCTCTGCGGAACGGCCCAGCATCACGGGGGCCGATCCCAGTTGGAAGCTACGCCCGGCGAGCGGGCCGTCCACGACCACGAGCTGTTGCGCGCGCGTACGCGCACCCCCGGTGGTGGGGGCGGCGGGGCGGGGGTTCTGGGGTGCCTCCTGGCGGGGTTCCCGTGCGCGGGCGTCACGCAGTTTCTCGCGGCCACCGCGCACGGCCGCGCGGGCCTTGCCGCCCACGGTCAGGTCACGCGCCTGGGAGAAGACCACGGCGGCGATGAAGATCCACAGCAGCGCCAGGAATCCGTAGCGCAGCAGGGTCACGGTCAGTTCGGACACGTCAGCGCCTCTCCCTCGGGAGCATCAGTCGGAAGGTCAACCTGGTGCGCCCCACGGTGATCACGGAACCGTCCACGAGCTGGGCCCTACCCTGGATCCGCTGGCCGTCTACATAGGAACCGTTCGTGGAACCGAGGTCCACAGCCAGGAAATGGTCCCCTTGGCGCCGGATTTCGAGGTGCTCGCGGGAGACCCCCGTGTCCTCCACGGTCACGTCCGCCTGCGCGGAGCGGCCCACGCTCACGCGGTCCGCGTTGAGCGTGAAACGTTCGGCGCCCACCTGGATCACGGGCACCGGTTGCAACCCGGCCTGGTCGTCGACCGGGTCGTGATAGCCGCCGGGAACGTGGCCCGCAGCGTTGTCGTCGGCCGAATGAGCGGCTTGGTCATCGCGCGGGCGGGCGTGCGGGGCGGGCGCCGGGGGTTGGGGTGCGCGCGCGGAGGTCCCGGCGTCCGCGGGAACCTCCGGTGTGCTCGTGCGCTCGAACGAGGACAGGATGTCGAAGTGGCCGGCCTCGAGTTCGGACTGGCGCGTGAAGCTCACGCGCACCGCGCCCTGCAGGGTATAGGCCTGCGAGCGCGCGTGGCGGATGACGACGTCGCACAGTTCCTCGGCCAGTTGGACGCCCCATTCCTGGGCCCGGGGGAAGTCGTCGTCGGAGAACTCCACGGTGAAGACGTTGGGTGCCATGGTGCGGCCCGCGGGAACGGTGAAGGACTCCTGGTCCAGTTCACGGCGCAGGGCGCTTGCGATCTCCACGGCCTCGACCCGCTTGCGAGAACCCGCGGTGAAGGCGGTGCGGACCACCTTCTCGATCCCGTTCTCCAGCCCGGTCCAGAAACCCATCCCGCCTCCTTCCTCGGTCAGCCAGTGGCGCTGCGCGGCGTGCGACCGCAGGGGGCGGCGGTACACACGGTCATGGACAGTGTTCAGAATAGTAGCCGGACAGGCTGAGTGGGCGGTGACAGCGCGCGTGATCCCGCTGGGAGCGCGCCCGGCCGGGCAGGACGCGGTGGCCGGCCCGGCGCGTCGCGGCGTACCGCGGTGCAGCGCGGGTGGTCAACACACTGCGACTTCTACCGACGGACCCTCGACCCGGTCCCCCGGGGCGGGCGATACTCGGGACCATGAAGCGACCCCAGAAGATCCTGACCCTCGGTTCCGCCGCACTGCTGAGCGCCTCGTTGCTCGTGGGCTGCGGGAACACCACCCAGAACCAGGCCCCCGCGCAGAACGACGCGACCCAGGGCGCCGGGGACGCCACCGCGGCGGCCACCGGCACCACGCAGGACGCGGCCACGCCCGACGCGACCGGTGCATCCCCGTCCGACACCGCGTCCGCCACGGACAGCGCCTCGCCGTCCGAGAGCGCCTCGCCCATGAGCAGCGCGTCCGGCAGCGCGAGCCCGAGCGGTTCGGCGTCCGGCCCGGCCGTCAACGGCGGGCAGGCGGCCGCGCTGGCCGCCGTTGACTCCGCGCTGGCCCAGCACCAGGGTGGTGACGTGGTGGAGATCGACTACGACCGCCGCGCGGACAAGTTTGAGGTGGACCTGATCGCGGACGGTAACGCCCACCAGGTCACGGTGGACGGCACGGGCAAGAACGTCCAGGAGGACCGTGCGGACGGCCGCGCGGATGAGGACGACGTGGCCGAGCTGCGTGCCGCGTCCGTGGGCGCGAAGGACGCGATCAAGCGGGTCTTCGAGTCCGCCGAGTCCGAGTCGGGCACCAAGGTGCTGGACGAGGCCTCCCTGGACGAGGACGACGACGTCGTGCGCTGGGAAGTCGAGCTCGACATCGACAACCGGGACAAGGAGTACACGGTCAACGTGCAGAACGGCAGCGTCACCGCGCGCTGACGTCCCGGGGCGCCGCTTACATACCGTCTTGCCACCCACGCCTGTCGCTTCGTGGGGAGGAGGCGGGGGCGGATCACCGGGGACGCCCCTATGAGCCGCTGACCGAGCGCCCCGCTGCACACTGACAGCGGGGCGCTCGGTGATCGCGTCGTGACTGCGACGCCGTATCAGGGCAGCGACGCGGCCAGTTCCACGGCCTCACGGATCGCGCGTTTCGCGTCCAGTTCCGCCGCCACGTGCGCGCCGCCCACCACGTGCACGGGGCGCTCCCCGTTCTCTCCCGCGAGTTCCCGGGCGAGCTCGGCGCGGGGTTCCTGGCCCGCGCACAGCACCACGGTGTCCGCGGGGATGATCCGTTCGATCCGGTCCTCGGTGTCCGGGTGGCCGGTCTGCGACGCATCCCGCTGCGCGGGCGCCAGGACGTGCACGCCCTGTTCGTCGATCCGCACGTACTGCACCCCGGTTACGAACTCCACGTCCGCCATGCGCAGTTCGGCGCGGTGGATCCACCCCGTGGTGGTGCCCAGTCGCGCTCCGGGCTTACCGGCGCTGCGCTGCAGCAGGGTCACGTGCCGTCTCGGTTTCGACGGCGCCGGGGCGAGCAACCCGCCCCGCGCTTCCAGCGAGCGGTCCACTCCCCACTCGGTGTAGAAGTCGGAGTGCGGGTCGTGCGTGAGGAAGTGCGCGACGTCGAAACCGATCCCGCCGCCGCCGACGACCGCCACGCGCTCACCCACGGGGGCGCCGGCCAAGACGTCCTTGTACCCGAGCACCGTGGGGCCGTCCTCCCCGGGGATGCCGGGGACGCGCGGGGTCACGCCGGTGGCGACGACCACGCGGTCCGCGAAGGCCACGTCCTGCGCGGTGGCGGTGTGCCCCGTGCGCACGGTGACCCCCAGCTCGGCCAGGCGCGTGCTGAAGTAGCGCACGGTGTGGGCGTAGTCCTCCTTGCCCGGGATGCGCAGCGCCAACTGGAACTGGCCGCCCAACTCCGGTTGCTCCTCGAACAGGGTCACCCGGTGACCCCGCTGCGCCGCAGCCTCCGCGAAGGCCAGCCCGGCCGGTCCGGCACCCACCACCGCGATCCGCTCCGCGGTGCGCGTGGGGCCCAGCACCAGCTCGTCCTCGCGCATCGCGCGCGGGTTCACGAGGCATGACATGCGGCGGCCCGAGAAGGTGTGGTCCAGGCACGCCTGGTTGCATGCGATGCACGTGTTGATCTCCGCGGGGCGCTGCGCGCGGGCCTTGGCCACGAATTGCGGGTCCGCCAGGAACGGGCGGGCCAGGCACACGAGGTCTGCGTCCCCGCGTTCGATCACCGCTTCCCCGATTTCCGGGGTGTTGATCCGGTTGACCGCGGCCACGGGTAAGCTCAGGTGCTCGCGCAGTGCCCTGCTGACCCATGTGAACCCCGCGGGCGGCACGCTCGTGGCGATCGTGGGGATCCGGGCCTCGTGCCACCCGATCCCCGTGTTGATGATCGACGCCCCCGCGGCCTCGATCTCCCGGCCGAGCTCCAGGACCTGCGCGAACTGCTGGGCGTCCGGCACGAGGTCCAGCGCGGAGAGCCGGTACATGATGAGGAAGTCCGGGCCCGTGGCCTCGCGCACGCGCCGGACGATCTCGGTGGCGAACCGGCGGCGAGCGGCGTCGGACCCGCCGTACCGGTCGGTGCGCTCGTTCGTGTGGGCCACGAGGAACTCGTTGATCAGGTATCCCTCGGAGCCCATGATCTCCACGCCGTCGTAACCCGCGCGCTGCGCGAGGTGCGCGGCGTTCGCGAAGTCCTCGACCGTGCGCTCGACCTCCGCCGTACTCAGCTCGCGCGGCGTGACCTTGTTGATGGGAGCGCGGATGGCCGACGGCGCCACGGCATCTTCGTGCATCGCGTACCGTCCGCTGTGCATCAGCTGCAGTGCGATCAGCCCGCCCTCGCCATGTACCGCGTCCGTGACCGTGCGGTGGGGGCCCAGTTGGTCCTCGCGGCTGAGGTGCGCCCCGCCGCGGCGAGCGGCGCCCTCCGGGTTGGGGGAGATCCCGCCCGTGACGATCAGCCCGGCGCCGCCGCGCACGCGTTCCACGTAGAACCGCGCGAGCTCGTGCTCACCGCCCGGGACCTCCTCGAGGCCGGTATGCATGGACCCCATGATCACGCGGTGGGGCAGGGTCAGCGACCCCACGCGCAGCGGGGACAGAAGATGGGGATAGGAACTCATCCGATACTCCAGGTCTCAGGTATTTCTTCCACCCTAGAGCCCGTGAGCTGGATCACCAATCCGACCGGGCCGTGGCAGCCACAACTGGACCACGGACCACGCCACCGCCGTGAGGGGGTACCGCCAGGGCGGCGCCCACGACGCCGTCCACGAGCGTGCCGAGCGCGATGCTCAGCAGCACCACGAGCGCGGCCCACGGTCCCGTGGTCACGAGGGCCACGAGAGCGGCCAGCGCTGCGGCGACAATCGGGCCCACGATGGGGATGAACGCTCCCAGGGACACGAGCATGGTCAGCGGGGCCGCGAGCGGCACACCGAGCAACCACAGCCGACCGCGATCGCGAGCATCTCGATCACCGCCACCGCAGCGGTGCCCCGTACGTAACCACCCAGGGTGCGCACGGTGTCCCGGTCGGTCCGGCGTAACTTCTCGGTGTGGCGCGGCGGGAACCAGTTCAGCAGGAAACCCCCGATCCGTTCGGCGTCCGCAGCGGGATGGGTCGAGGGGTCGGTTCAGGCGGAGTTCACAACCCGCATCCGGGCCGCTCGCGGATTCCCGCTCGCGTTCCGTCAGCGGGGTGTCGTGCCGCCGTACCGTAGAGGCGCTCCGGAGCCAGAGTACCGTGGAGGCGCTTCGGGCCCAGAGCGCCGTCGGGCCGATCTTCCGGGCACCCCGAGGCCACGAGCGCCCCAGGGCGGTGGCTCCCGAGTGACCCCTGGTGCAATGCTCGCGTCCTTGTTATTCTGAATACATCAAAATAAGACGGCATGGTGTGGTTCCACCCCGGGACCACCGCCCCACGAGGAGGTTGTCATGGCCAAGAAATCCACGAAGAACGCCAACTACACCGTTCCGGGTCTCACCACGGAGCGGGGCCACGGTGTGGCCGAGATCCTGCAGCAGCGGCTGCACGCGCTCAACGACCTGCAACTGACCCTCAAGCACGCCCACTGGAACGTGGTGGGTCCCAACTTCATCTCCGTCCACGAGATGCTGGACCCGCAGATCGAGGAGGTCCGCGGGTACGTGGACGAGCTCGCCGAGCGCATGGCCACCCTGGGTGTCTCGCCGAACGGTCTGCCCGGCGCCATCGTGGCCGAGCGCACGTGGGACGACTACGACGTCCAGCGCGCCTCCGGCGTGGAGCACCTCGCGGCACTGGACCTCGTCTACGACGGCGTCATCACCGACCATCGGGATGCCCTGGCCCGCATCAGCGACGTGGATCCCATCACCGAGGACATGCTGATCGCCCAGGTCCGCGGGCTCGAGCTCTTCCAGTGGTTCATGCGCTCGCACATCGAGTCCGATTCCGGCGTGCTGGAGAACTCCGCCGCCCGCACGGAGAAGGACGCCGCCAAGGCCGTCAAGCGCGGCCGGGTCGCCAAGAAGAAGTAACCACACATGTAGTAGAAGGACCCCCGGATCCGCATCATGCGGGTCCGGGGGTCCTTCCTCTGCGGTCGGGTGCCGCCGCACGCTGTCGTATGCCTTGGAGAACGACGACGCCGCCGCTTGCGGTCACCCGGCCAAGGCGGTGCCGCGCCGTCGTCGCCGGATGGGTGACCGCGGGTCAGAACGCCAGGTTGAACACCCACACGCCCAGGGTCATGGTCGTGGCGGTGATCAGGACCAGGGCGATCAGGTTGAGCCCGATCCCGCCCTTGATCATCTGCCCGATGGTCACGTACCCGGAACCGAACGCGATGGCGTTGGGCGGGGTGGCCACCGGCAGCATGAACGCGCACGTGGCGGCGAGCGCCACAGGGATCGCCAGGAGCATGGGGTCCACGCCGATCCCCATGGCCACACCGCCGGCCACGGGCAGGAACGTGGCCGCGGTAGCCGTGTTGGACGTGAGCTCGGTGAGCAGCAGGATGCCGCCGGCCATGATGAGCACGAGCAACACCACGGGCAGTCCGCCGAGACCCTGGGCGCGCTCGCCGATCCACTCGGTGAGCCCGGAGGTGGAGAACTGCGCGGACAGGGCCAGGCCACCGCCGAACAGCAACAGCACGCCCCACGGCAATTTGACCGCGGAGTCCCAGTCCAGCAGGCGCACGCCCGGTGCCGCACCGGCCGGGCACAGGAACAGCAGCAGCCCCACGGCCATGGCGATGCCGGCGTCGGAGATGATGGGATCCGCGAAGAGCACCGGCACGAAGACCCAGGACAGCGCGGCGAGCACGAAGATGGTCAGCACACGCTTCTCACCCGGGGACATAGGGCCGAGCTTGGCGAGTTCGTCGTTGATGAGTTCCTTGCCGCCGGGGATCTCGGTGATCTCGGGCTTGAACAACACCTTGGTCAGCAGCACCCAGCACAGTGCGAGCAGCACCACGGCCAGGGGCACGCCCACGAGCATCCACTGACCGAAACCGATCGTGATGTCGTGCGCGTCCGAGAGATAGCCGGCCATCAGGGTGTTGGGCGGGGTGCCGATGATGGTCCCCAGCGAACCGATCGACGCCGCGTACGCGATCCCGAGCATCAGCGCGGTGCCGAAGTTGGACTTGACGATCTCCCCCTTGACCTCGCTGTCCTGGGGGTCGATCTCCTCCCGTGCGGGCGCGGCGGAGGTGCCCTGGGCGGCGTCGGCACCGGAACCGATCTTGGTCACGAGCAGCAGCACGGACACGCCGATCGGCAGCATCATCACGGCGGTCGCGGTGTTGGACACCCACATGGACAGGAAGCCCGTGGCCACCATGAACCCCGCGATCATCTGTGTGGGCTTGGTACCGATCACCTTGACGGTGAGCAGGGCGATCCGCCGGTGCAGGTTCCAGCGCTGCATCGCGAGCGCGAGCAGGAACCCGCCCATGAACAGGAAGATGACGTTGTTGCCGTAGGACGCCCCGACGGCGTCGAACTTCACGTCCGTGCCGAGCGTGGGGAACACCACCAGGGGGACCAGGGCGGTCGCGGGCAACGGCAGGGCCTCGGTCATCCACCACACGCCCATGAGCACGGCCGTGGCGGCCGTGAGCCGGGCGGCGTGGGGGACGTCCTGCGGCATCAGGGTGTAGATGAGCACCGCGAGCAACAGACCGCCCGCCAGGCCGATCCAGCGCACGGTGCGGGTGCGGGGTTTCTCCGCCTCCGCCCGCTCGCCCGGGGACTGGAAGTCCACCTCCTCACCGCGGTGAGGGTCGGGATCCATATTCTGCAGGTGCGCGCCGGGTACGGCCGGGTGACTCATGATGTCTCCACATCGTTGTGGGGAAAAGGTCGGTCATCCCAGCGTACGGCAGCGCGGCTCAGCTGACCGTGGCCACCCGGATGGTTTCGGGCAGGGCCTTGATGGCCGCCACGACGTCCTCCGTGACACCGTTGCCGCAGTCCGTGACCAGGTAACCCATCTGCCCCTTGGTCACGAGCTGCTGGCGGTCCACGTTGATCCCGTGCTCGCCGAGCACCGCGTTCACGCGAGCCAGCACGCCGGGCAGGTTGCTGTGGATGTGCAGCAACCGGGTGCCGTGGATGTGGGGGTCCAGCTGCACCTCGGGGAAGTTCACGGACAGGCTCGTGGTGCCGTAGCGGCAGTAGTCGATGAGCTTGCCGGAGACGAAACCGCCGATGTTCTCCTGGGCCTCCGCCGTGGAACCACCCACGTGCGGGGTGAGGATCACATTGGGCAGCCCCTGCAGCGGGGACTCGAACGCCTCGCCGGCGACCTTGGGTTCGGACGGGTAGACGTCCAGGCCCGCCCCGGCCAGGTGGCCGGAGACGAGGGCCTCGCGCAGGGCCTCGATGTCCACCACGTGACCGCGGGACAGGTTGAGGAACAGGGAACGGGGGCGCATCTGGCGGAACTGCTCCCGGCCGAACATGTTGGTGTTGCTCTCGCGCCCGTCCACGTGCAGGGTCACGGTCTCCACCGTGTTCAGCAGTTGCTCCAGGGAATCGCACTTGGTCGCGTTGCCCATGGCCAGGCGGTCCACGATGTCGTAGAAGTAGACGTTCATCCCGAAGGCCTCCGCCACGACCGACAACTGCTTGCCGATGTTGCCGTAGCCCACAATCCCCAGGGTGCGGCCCCGCACCTCGTGGGAGCCCTTGGCGGACTTGTCCCACACGCCCTGGTGCATCCCGGAGTTCTTGTCCGTGAGGTGACGCGCCAGCGCGATGATCTCACCCAGCGCGAGCTCCACCACGGAACGCGTGTTGGAGTACGGCGCGTTGAACACGGCCGTGGCGGTGTCCGTGGCGGCGGTGAGATCGATCTGGTTGGTCCCGATGCAGAACGCACCCACGGCCTTGAGGGTGGGGTGCGCCTCGAACACTTCGCGGGTCACGCGCGTCTTGGAGCGGATCCCCAGCAGGTCCACGCCGTCCAGCGCGGCCATCAGTTCCTGCGGGTCCAGGGCACCCTTGCGGGTCTCTACCTCGAAGCCGCGGCTGCGCAGCGAGTCGACGGCGTCGGTATGAATGTTCTCGAGCAGTAAGGCCTTCACCCGTCCATCCTATGGGGTGGGGCGCGGGCGCCCCGTTTCACGACGTAGCATTCCGGGTCACCCCCGAGCGCGGCGCTCGCGCGCGGGGTGACCCGGCGGCGTCGTCCTCCGGGACCGCGCCGTCCGCTCAGTCCCGGTACGCGCCCAGCAGCTTCTCGACGACGGCGCGCATCCCGTACTCGCGCGCGATCGTGTCCGCGGCCGCCCGACCCGCTCGCCGTCGCCGCTCGGGATCGGCGATCAGCTGCGCGAGGGCATCTTCGAGGGGTGGCTGGGTGTCGTCCACGACCGCGCCGGACCCCGTTCGCGCGACCGTGGGCGCGAGCCCGCACGTGTCCGTCACGACCACGGGCAGTCCCGCGGACATGGCCTCGAGAACCGACATGGGGTACGGCTCGTGGACGGAGGGTAGGACGTACACGTCCGATTCCGCCATCCACCGCGCCGCGCCCGCGGAGTCCACCGGGCCGGCCCACGAGAGGCGCTCGCCGAGGCCCGCGGCCGCGATCGCCGCGCGCACCGCGTCCCCCTGGCCCTCATCCGGGCCCACGAGCGTGAACGTGGCGCGCGGGAACCGCTCGGCCAGGGATCGCGCGGCGGCCACGAACGCGAGCGGACGCTTGCGATCCTGCAGACGCGCGAGGAACAGCACGCGACACTCGTCGTCTTCCCGCGGCACGCGGGGGCGCGAGGATACGGGCATCCCATTGTGCAGTTCCATGAGGTTCACGGGCCCGCGGGCGACCTCGGTGAGGTCCTGTTCCTCCTGAGGGGTGAGATAGCAGACCCGGTGCGCGTCCCGCAGCACCCGTCGGGTCAGCAGGGCGTCCAGGGGCCCCGCGAGGGGATTCTCGGACGGGTCGATCATCCCGTGGGTCTGCAGGACGGTTCGGGTGCCCGCGCGCTCCGCGAGCCACGCGGCCGGCAGGGTCAGCAGGTCACGCGCCGTGTGCACGTGCACCACGTCCGCGGTCGGCGCGACCCGGCGCAGCCACGACAGCATGGCCGGCGATGTGAGACCCGCGAAACCCGCACCCGGCAGGGCCTGGACGGGACGGAAGAGCTGCGTGCGCACGCCGTCGCGTTCGGTGGGCAGAGGCGCGCCCAGATCGGAGCCGGTCGCGGCGAGGATCACGTCGTGTCCGGCGTCGGCGAGCGCGCGGCACTGGTTGAGGGCCACCGTGGTGGGCCCGCCGTACGCGTTGGTGCCCGAGACCAGGGCGACGACCTGCAGGATCCGCATGCCGCTCACGCCTTCGTGGCCACGGGGGCGAGCACGCGCGCCCCGGCCGGGACGTCCCGCGTGATGAGCGCGGTGGCTCCCACGACGGCGCCCTCGCCCACCGTGACGCCGCGCAGGACGGTGGCTCGCAGGGCGATCCATGCGCCGTCGGCCACGGTGATGGGGGCGTTGTCGAACTCGAAGGCCGGGTCGTCCGCGCGGTGGCTGCCCGTGCACAGCATGGCGCCCTGCGACACGCACACGTCCGAGCCGATCGTGATGGGCTCCAGGTTGAGCAACCATGCGCCCACGCCGATCCACGAGTTCTCGCCCACGGTCAGTTTCCACGGCCAGTGGATCCGCACGTCGTGGCGGATCAGTGTGCCCTCCCCGATCTGCGCGCCGAAGGCCCGCAGGATGCGGGTGCGTACGCTCGGCGGGCACAGGACGGACCGTTGCAGCGGTTCCGCCACGAGGGCCCACGCGGCGCACTGCAGTGTTCCCCGGCCCTTGTCGTAGCCGCGGCCGGTGAAGGTGGCCAGGCGTCTCGTCGTGTGTGTCATGGTCTCCCCCTGTCGTCGAGCCGCAAATAGGGCTGCGCGCTGCGCGCAACCGGTCCGCTCTCCCCGCGGGCGCGCGGCTACGGGATCCAAGCTTGGCACACTGCGCCCGTCGATCCGCCTGCTTCTGACCCCATAAGTGGAGACACCGGGACTAATGCCGTCGCTTCGTCCTCGATATCTCCTCGACGCCGACGGGCGCCTGGGTCGGGGTCCTTGCCCGCATGCGTCCGGGAAGACTTTCCGCAACGGCGCAGGTCGCGCACTGTCTCGTTGCTGAGGGCAACGTACTTGTCGTGGGAATGATTCTGCTTCTGCGAACAGTTTTGCAGCCCTCATTTCTTGCGGGTTCAAATTGCTGTCGAGATCTGCCGATGAAGGTTTATCCCCCAATTCGGGTACAAAATAATTCTACAGAAACTATCTGCGTGTTCATCGACATGATTTCGCGCGTTAGACTGAGGCCCATTACAGGGGAGCGATGAAGAGACTGGCGGGACGTGCTCGGGGGCTGGGCAGCGTCCGAAACGAACCGTCTTTCATTGTGATCAGGGGCTGGGAGGGCACATGACGCTGCATGATTACGTCAATATTTTGAAGAAATGGTGGAAAACCGTCATCACACTGACCGTGGTGGGCTTGTTGGCCGGGGGGATCTACGCCTTGGTGTCTCCGGACATGTACAAGGCCACGTCATCCCTCTACGTCTCCATTCCCGCGAGTGACTCCGCCACGGAGTTGAACCAGGCAGCCACGTACCTTTCGCGAGAGCTGAAGTCGTACGCGACCGTGGCGACGTCCCCCTACATCCTCAAACCCGTCGTCGAGGACACGGGTGTGGATAAGACGGTCGCGCAATTGCAGGACATGTTGGACGTCACCAATCCGACGGCCACCTCCATCATCCAGGTCGATGCCACCGCGGACTCGCCTCAGGAGGCCCAGACGGTTGCCAACGGGGTCGCGGATCAATTGACCAGAGGGGTCGGGTCACTGTCCCCCGAGGTCGCCAACCGGGGAGGCACCGTTCAGGCCACGGTTCTTAGCCGGGCGCAGCTCCCGGATGAAACCAGTGGCCTGCCGTCGTGGCTCTATCCGTTGTTCGGTGTGGTCGGTGGCGCGCTGTTGGGCGTGATCCTCGCCTTCGTGTTGGAGAGTCTGGTTCGGCGGCCGCGGACCACGACGGAGCTGCGTCGTGTGCCGGGTGCATCGCTGGTCGCGTCCGTTCCGCGACTGAAGCACAGGACTGACGCGCGCAGCTTCTTTCCCGCGGGTGGCGAATCCGCGCCGGCGCGGGAGGTGTCACCTCACGTCACTTCGCTGCGCTCGCGCATCCAACAGGGTCATGCCGAGGTCCTGCCCCATGTGGCCGGCTGCGCGGTACTGGTGGTGACCGGTCAGCGTTCGGGCGACGGTGCCACCACGGTCGCCGTGGAACTCGCGCGTAGCTTTGCCGGTCTGGGCAGCCGCGTGGCTCTCGTGGATGCCAACCTCTCCGACCGCGGGGCAACTGTTTTGCTGGCCCAGCACAATCACCTCGGTGTCTCGGATCTCGTGGAACGTCGGGCCGGCGCAGACCAGAGCACTGTTCGCCTCGAGATGGGGCTGACCTTCTTACCCGCGGGTACGCCGACGCCGCGCCCGAGTGACCTGGTGTGCTCGGAACCGATGGCTGCGTTGGTGGGTGAGTTGCGTTCGGAATTCGACGTTGTCGTCCTCGATTGTTCCCCGTTGCAGGACTCCGTGGACGCGGCGGTGCTGGGCGAACTGGCGGATGAGGTCCTGCTGGTCACGGTGCCCGGGAAGACCTCGACCGATCAGCTGCAGTTCTCGGTTCAGGGATTCCGCGAAACGCCCGTGGCATTGGTGGCCAACCAGGTGCGCCCTTCGCGCGCACACTCCGGCGTTCTCTGAAGCCCACGATGAACACGATGACTCCTTTCGGCTGGGCCGTGTTCCTCCTGGGGGCCACGACCGCCGTGGGTGCGCTCGCGCTCATCCACATCTGGACCAGGGACCGGGTGGACGGGCTGAACCTGCGGATGTGGCTCGTGATCAACTTCCTCGTGGCCAACGTCCTGTCCGGATTCGCCCATGTATTGGGGTGGTCCAGGGACCGCGGATTCTACGAGGCCATGTCCGGTACTCCCGCAGGTGCTACATCCGGCTTGACCACGGCCGCCTGGGCGACCTTCTTGGGCATGTGTGCCCTCTGGGCGGGGCTGACGATCCCGCGGCCGCGGATCCTGGCCGCACACCGTGGTCCCCGACAGGTTCCCCGGCGCCCTCTGGTACCCGAACAGTTGTATTCCTTCGTATCCCATCACCGGGTCAGCATGGGGGGCCTGGCTCTCGTACTCGTAGCAGCGGGCGCCGTGGGACTCGTGCGAGTGATGGGCGCCACGACCGACCAGACCGGCGGGCGGATCATTTCCGTGGACGGCGGCAATGCCCGCTACGCATTCCTGGCGGGTTGGCTGCCGTGGGGCATTACGATCCTGGTCTTGGCGCTCGCGAGCCGGAAGCGTGTGCCCGGCCCAGCGGTGTGGAACACCATCATCCTGGTGGCCGGGTTGGCCGCATTGGGCGTCAGCGCCACGTGGAACGGTGGGCGTTCCGAGATCGCCTACGTGGCATTTCCCCTGCTGGCTCTGATGCTGCCCCGGATCAACGTCCTGCGGTGGCCGCTGATCGTGGTGGGCGTGACCGTGTTCGTGGGGTTCATCATCGCGACCACGGCCCGGCGCGTAGGTGCCACCACGGACCCGTGGTCGTTCGTGGATTGGCAATGGGGTCGGTTCTCCATGGCCGCCTGGGCCGAGAACCACGTCCAGTTCCACGGGGCACTCCAGGGTGAGACCCTGTTGAGCGCTCTGCTCAACGTCCCGCTTGCGCTTCTGCATTTCGCGGGTATCCCGGCGGAGAATCCTTTCCGGTCCATGGTGCAGGTCTCGGGATACGACTTGTTGGGTGGGGAAGACCAGATTTACGTGGTTCCGGGGCTCAGCGCAGAAATGATCCTGAATTTCGGCCTGCTCGGTGCGATCGTCGGCTACTTCGTGTTGGGGCTGGTGTCTGCCATGGTCTCCGATGCCTACAGTCGCAGCCGGAGTGAAACCAATCGGTTGTTGTTGGCCACCGTAGGATCCACGCTCGTCTTCCAGGGCATCGTGGGGCAGCTGGAGTCCCTCGAGGTGTTCTTGACGTTGTCGATCCTGCCCCTGTGGGGGTTGTGGATCGTTGAACGCATCTTCGGCCGTGGTGATACGAAATCACCGCCCGCGGGAATAAGATCTTCACCGGCCACGGAGCTTTCACCGCGGACACCGGCAGTTCACAAATAAATCAGCTCAACGGGTGTGGAGGGGCGACCTTCGCGTTCCCGGGGCTTCATCAACGGGAGTGGACCACTTTGCCCAGGCTTACTGTCATCATGCCCGCCTATCGGGCGGGCGCCACCGTGGAGAGCGCCATGCGTTCCACGCTGCGGGCCATGCCGCGGGACGCGGAGTTGGTGGTGTCCGTGGACGGCCCGGACGCCGAGACCGAACGCGCGGCACGCCGCGTGACGGACCGCCGCGTCGTCGTGCGTGCCAACCCGGTCAATCGGGGCACCGTGGCATGCATGCGTCACGCCCTGGAGACGACGGACAGCGAACTCGTGGCGAAGATGGACGCCGACGACGTGTGTTTGCCGTGGCGGTTCCGTGTTGAGCTCGCGGCCATGCAGCACGCGGACATCGTGTGCGGCAGCGGCATCCGGTTCGGCCATCGCGCCGTCCCTCGACCCTCATACCTGGGGTCGCTCACGAGCAAGGAGGTGGGGCTTCTGTTGCCGTTCACGAATCCGTTGTTCCACCCGAGTCTGTTGGCCCGGCGGCAGACACTTCTGGACGCCAACGCATACGCCACGCCCTCGGCTGCGGAGGACTATGTTCTATGGGTCGATGCGCTACTCAATGGGTCCACGATCCACAAGACGGCCACCGCGGTGATCGCGTATCGGATCAGTGCGAACCAGATCTCCGGCGCCCCAGACTACCTACGGCGGGTCAAGGACGATCCCCAGGTCGATCGCGCCTATCGCGCCTGGGTGGAGGCCTTGGGGATGTCTTGGCTGATGGACAACGGGGGAGGGACCATGCACCCCGTGGCCACGCGGGCGCAGCTCGAGGACGTAGTAGCGCGAGCCCGGCCACGGACCCGGCCCTATATGCGCCGACAGTTGTGGAGGAACGCCACGCTCATCCCGGCGCCGGCATGCTGAACCAGATCAAGTCGCTCATTGAGCGCGCGATCCCGCGGATGTCCTCCGCGATCGTGATCCTCACGCTCGCCGCGTTCACGTCCCCGCATTACGTGGGAATCTACAACGTGGTGACCCTGCTCTACACGGCCATCCAGGTCACGATCGACTCCGGGGCCCGGTTCGCGGTGATCCGTGTGCTGACCGAACCCGGGGGCATGAAGATCATGAACCGCTACCGGGTGATCATGCCCGTCCTGGCCTTCGTGATCCTTACCGGGCTCATGCTGTTCCTGCTGCACAACGGGACGCTCGAGAACTGGGGCGAGTTCTTCCAGGTGCTGCCCGTGGCGCTCGCGCCCGGTTTCGGGGCCCTGGGTCTGCTGTACGTGGGCACGCTGCAGGCCACCAACCAGTGGGGGACCCTGGCCCGGATGCAGTTGCGGGCCTCCCTCGTGGGTTTGCTCGTGGGCGGGACCATCCTGGTGCTGACCCACTCGCTGCTGGGCCCGGCCCTGCAGCTGGCCGTCACGGAGGGCATGTTCGCCCTGCTGTGCTGGCGCCGTGCGCGCCGTAACACCCAACCCCTGCCGCACTCCACGCCGGGCGAGCGTTCGATCCTCTCCGACATGGGCACGATGTCCGGCTACGCGCTGGTGTCCTGGTTCCAGGGCCAGGCCGAGCGACTGTTCATGGCCGTGTTCGCCGGCACCGCCGTCCTCGGTACCTACACCGCGGGCAGCGCCGTGGGCCGCGCCCCGGGGGACGCCCTGGCCGCGTCCACCGCGAACGTGGTGCGCGTGGGGATTGCGGACAAGGAGACCCCGGAGGAGATCCGGAGCGCGAGTGACCATTTGTTGCTGCGCGCACTCATGCTCGCGTTCGCGTGCGTGCTGATCGCCCTCACGGCGAGCGTGGTCCTCACGCCCCTGCTGGGTGGCGACTGGAAACCCGCGATGTCCATGGTGCCGTTCATCGCCATGGTGTCCTTCCCCGTAGTGCTGTCCTGGGCGGCCTCCGTGCTGCTCGTGCGCACCGGTGCGGCCTGGAAGACGTTCGTGGGTCCGGTGATCGGCGTGGTCTTCGGTGCGCTGATCGCATGGGTCGCGTCGTTCGACCTGCACCTCGCGGCCACGCTGCTGGTCATCCGTGAGTTCGCCGTGGTCCTCGTCGCATACGTCCTGGTGGGACGCAGTGCGCCGTGGCGGTCGTTCCTGGTGGCTGCGGTCCTCTCGACCATCGGGCTGGCGGGCTGCTGGCTCCTGGTGGCGTAGGGCCAACGCACAACCCGTTCCCGGTCTGCGGACGCAGCATGACGCCATGACCACCTCGACCCCGGCGACCGGCCGGTCCACCTTCCTGCGCGGGCGCCTTGACGAGCCCGCGGTCACCGGCGGCGGGTCCCGCGGCGGCGTCGTCCTTTGAGGCCGCAACGGGTACGACGACGCTGCGCCCTTCCCGCTCCCCGCTCACCCGATGGTGGGTGGCCGCGGCGGGGGTGGTGTTGATCGGGGTGGTCGCGTTCAGTCGGCTCTACCTGGGGTACCACTGGCTCACGGACGTGACGGCCTCGCTGCTGCTCGCGATCGCGATCCTGGGCCTGGTCGTGGGCGTGGACGCGTGGCGTCCCGCGGCGCGGCGGGCGGAGCTCACTCGAGCGTGAGCACCGCCTCGATGGCCTCCTCGAGCACGGCGATCACACCGGTGCATTCGATGGCGTAATCCGCTGCCCCTCCGGTGATCTCCCGGATCTGTTCCAGCGAGTCCTCCTTCCGGGAGGTGATCCCGTGCGTGGCCCCGTAGCGCTGGGCGAGCTCCAGGCGGGAGTCATGCAGGTCCACCGCGATGATCGTGGCCGCGGCCGAATTGTGGGCTGCCATGATGGCCCCGAGTCCCACGGCACCCACACCGTAGACCACCACGGATTCACCCGGGGCGGGGTTCGCGGTGTTGAGCACGGCTCCCGCCCCGGTGGTGATACCGCACGCGAGGGGGCCCGCGAGTTCCAGGGGAACGGACTCGTCCACGGCCACGTTCTCCACGCCCGGGCCGATCTTCGTGACGATCCCGACACCCTCGTGGCCCAGCACTCCGGGCAGCGGCAGCGGCATATTTGCCCGCTTAGGTGTTCAGGTCCGTGTGGCACAGGCCCGTGGCCACGATCTTAACCACCGCCTCACCGGGACCCGGCTCGTCCACGGTGAGTTCTTCCCACCGGAACGGTGCATCGACGTGATCGACCACGTAGGCGTGGATGTTCATGGCTGCCTTCTCGAGCAGGGCGCTCGGCTCTGAACGCCGGGCTCCCATGCTATTTGCGGTCGGCACGCCGCGGTCATCCCCCCCGGGGCGGCGGTGACGACCCGCATCGCGCGGGTCGTCACGGCATCATGCGGAGAGTTCGCCCATGACACGGAGTGTCCCCGCATCACGCGGGGCATCCCGTCGCTCAGGCGCCCCGCGCCTGCTCGCGGTGCGCGCGGTACCAGGCCACGGCGTCGTCGAGCCCGGTGGGCAGGTCGATCGAGGCGGACCAGCCCAGCGAACGCAACAGGGAGACGTCCATAAGCTTGCGGGGCGTCCCGTCCGGCTTGGAGGTGTCCCACGAGGTGGTGCCCTCGTACCCGGTGGCCGAGGCCACGAGGCCGGCTAGTTCCTTGATGGTCACGTCCTCGCCGGTGCCCACGTTGACCTGCTGGGGCCCGTCGTAATGCTCCATGAGGTACAGGCAGGCCGTGGCCAGGTCCGACACGTGCAGGAACTCGCGCCGCGGTGAACCCGAACCCCAGTTGGTGATCTCGGTGTCACCGGCACGCACGGCCTCGTCGTAGCGGCGGATCATGGCGGGCAGCACGTGGGAGCCGGACGGGGAGAAGTTGTCCCCGGGGCCGTAGAGGTTGGTGGGCATCGCGGAGATCCACGGCAGCCCGTACTGGCGTCGCATCGACTGCACGTGCAGGATGCCGGCGATCTTGGCGATCGCGTAGGCGTCGTTGGTGGGCTCCAGGTACCCCGTGAGTAACGAGTCCTCGCGCAGCGGTTGTTCCGCGAGTTTGGGGTAGATGCAGGAGGAGCCCAGGAACAGCACGCGTTCCACGCCTGCGGTGCGCGCGGCGTCCAGGATGTTGAGCTGGATCCGCAGGTTGTCGGACAGGAAGTCCACGGGCTGGGAATTGTTCGCGCCGATCCCGCCCACCTTGGCCGCCGCGAGCACGAGGTAGCGCGGCCTGTGCTCGGCTATGAACGCCTCCACGGCCGCGCGGTCCCGCAGATCCAGCTCACGGGAGCTCGCACCGATCAGGTTCTCGAAACCCTCGTCCTGGAGGTGACGCCAGATGGCGGAACCCACGAGACCGCGGTGACCGGCCACGTAGAACGGCGCGGAGCGGTCCAGCGCGCCGGGGGTGTAGGCGACGTCGTCGGTCGTGCGAGCATCGGCCGGGTCGCTCACCGTGTGCGGCCAGTGCTCCTGGCCGGCAGTGGTGTCCCGGCGGTTCGCCACGTCCGCGCTCACGCCGCGTGCTCCGGCGTCCAGATGCGCTCGGACACGGTGTCGATCCACGGGGAACCGGCGCACTCCAGGGCAGCGCGGTCCGCGTCCACCATGATCCGCGCGAGCTCCGGGGCGTGCACCGTGGCCTTCCACCCGAGCTTCTGCTCGGCCTTGGACGGGTCACCGATGAGCGCGTCCACCTCGGTGGGGCGCAGGTAACGGTCGTCGAAGCGGACGTGCTTCTCCCAGTCCAGCCCGGCGTGCTCGAACGCGGTCTCCAGGAACTCGCGCACCGTGGACGGGCGGCCCGTGGCCAGCACGAAGTCCTCCGGTTCGTCCACCTGGAGCATGCGCCACATGCCCTCCACGTACTCCGCCGCGTAGCCCCAGTCGCGCACGGCGTCCAGGTTGCCCATGTAGAGCAGGTCCTGCTTGCCCGCCGCGATCGCGGCCACGGCACGCGTGATCTTGCGGGTCACGAACGTCTCGCCGCGGCGCGGGGACTCGTGGTTGAAGAGGATCCCGTTCACGGCGAACATGTCGTACGCCTCGCGGTAGTTCTTGGTGATCCAGTAGGAGTAGATCTTAGCCGCGCCGTACGGGGAGCGCGGGTAGAACGGGGTGTCCTCGTTCTGCGGCGGGGGAGTGGCCCCGAACAGCTCGGACGTGGAGGCCTGGTAGAAGCGGCACTTCACCCCGGCGCGGCGCACGGCCTCGAGCAGACGCACGGTGCCGAGGCCCGTGGTGTCACCCGTGTGCTCGGGCTCGTCGAAGGACACGCGCACGTGCGACTGGGCCGCGAGGTTGTAGACCTCGTCCGGGTCTATCTCGCCCAGCAGCGTGACCAGACGGGCGGCGTCGGAAAGATCGCCGTAGTGCAGGAACAGCCGCGCCTGCGGGTCGTGCGGGTCCTGGTACAGGTGGTCGATGCGGGACGTGTTGAACGTGGACGCGCGGCGGATCAGGCCGTGGACCTCGTAGCCCTTGGCGAGCAACAGCTCCGCGAGGTAGGAACCGTCCTGCCCGGTGATGCCGGTGATGAGTGCTTTCTTGGTCATGAGTGGTCTCCCCTGTGTGACGTGGTACGTCGGGACGGGTGTCCCGGCCGATCAGGAATGCAGTGCCGCCGCAGGTGCGGTGGTCTCGGTGGGTAGCAGTGCGCGCAGCGCGGTGCTGAAGGCGCGGACCGCGGCGCCGGCGCTGAGCACGTCGCGCACGTAGCGGCGTCCGCCGCGGTGCGTGGCGCCGCCGGTCGCGATCCACTCCTCGTGCAGTTGCAGGGCGCCCGCCACGAGTGCCTCGGGATCCCCGGGCGCCACACGGATGCCCGCGTCCGCGGCGTCGAGCTCGGCGGCGGACGGGCTCTCGGCCTCGACGGCCGCGAGCACGGGACGGCCAGCGGTGAAGTAGCTCGTGAGCTTGCTCGGGACGCACATCTCCTTGAGCCCCGGTCGTTCGTTGACCAGCAGGACGTCCGCGGCGCGCAGCAGTCCGGCGTAGGTCTCGTCGTCGACCCCGGGCAGGACCTCGAAGCGCGGCGTGCGCCGGGCCAGCTCCTCGAGCTGTGGGCGCTGGTGCCCGCCGCCCACGAGCACGAACCGCAGCGGCGCTCCCGTGCGCTCGGCCACATCCGCGGCCGCGGCGACGTTCGCGAGGTCCTGTTTGGCCCCCATGTTGCCCGTGTGCAGGACGACGACGTCGCCCGCGCCCCACCCGAAACGACGCCGTAGTTCGTCGGTGTCCACCGAAGGGGTCTGGGAGATGTGGGTCCAGTTGCGCACGGTGCTGATCCGGCGCGCGGGCACGGCCATCTCGCGGCGCAGGTAGTCCGAGAAGCGGTCGTGGATCACGACCACCCCCTGGCACGAGCGCAGGAAGGTGCTCTCGATACCGCGCATGACGCGCGCCACGGGTCCGCTCGCCGCGCCGGTCTCGGTGAGCCCGGCGGTGTAGATGTCCTGCACCCACGCGATCACCGGCGTGCGGTTCAGTGCGGCGCGCACCCGCACGATCGCGGACGAGAACAGGGCGGGGCTCACGACCACGACGGCGTCGGGATCGCCCCACGCGGCGGTCGCGGCACGCAGACCGAAGACGATCTCCATCCCCAGCCGGCGCAGCTGTCCGGCGTCGTGGGGAACGGGATGCGGCACGCGCAGGACGGGTACACCGTCGATCTCCTCGTGCGCGGCGCGGCGGTGCGAATACCCTTCGTGGACGCGCCACTGCGGGTAGTGCGGGAGACCCGTGACGACCCGGGCGTCCCATCCCTCCTCGCGCAGCGCGCGAGCCATGCCGGCGGTGTACGGGGCGATGCCCGTGTGTTCCGGTGAATAGTTGAGTCCGATGATCAGGACGCGTGCTGCCACGCTTTCTCCTCCCCCATGAAAAGCGGAGCAACTCAGCCGCTGCCGCTTTTCCCGAATGGGCGGACTTCCCCAGTCCGCCTCCGCGCCACGTGGTGCAGCAATGCCTCATGGCTGTCCCACCGGGAGCGGTGAATGTCGCCGAAACACGAATCCCGCGTGTGCCGACGTTTGCCATCATAATCGTGTGCACAAGCACCTAACACCACAGTGATGACAATTCTGTGTGGGCTCATATAGGTACACGTGGGTATCACCTCAGGTGGGAGCGTGAAAAACAGTGATCTTGATGTAAAACCACACATTAGGGGACGGTAATCTCGGTCACGACCGGTGTCTCCCTGGCTATGCTTTATGAGTGCAAACATGCACGACTCCCGCGGGGGAACGCGAAAGTGACGCGGAGTTCGGGGCATCGATCCGCACTTCGGGGTGGGGCCCGGTCTTCGAGAGGGCACCCATCACCACGGGGGACGTGCGAAGGGGCGCGGCTGAGGCGCACCGGAGCAGAACTGGGGGAGATTTCATGCGTATTGCCGGGCAGGCAACTTTCTTGACGGACCACGACCACACCATCCACGCGTGGGTCCACGGCCCCGCGGACGATCGTGTGCGCGGCGCCGTGATCGTGGCGCCGGCCTTGGCGCGCGAGGAGGTCGTGAGTCACCGCAGCATGCGCCTCGTGGCCGCGCGCGCCGCGGAATCCGGGTGGCTCGTGATCCGCCTGGCGTGGAGCGGGACCTCCGAATCCGGTGCGCGTCCGGCCCTGAGCAACCCGCTCGAGGTGTGGCACGAGGACCTCGCGGTGGCCCACCGTGCCGCGCGGGAGCTCGTAGGACCTGATCTGCCCGTGCACGGGATCGGGCTGCGCATCGGTGCGGGTGTGCTCGCGACCTCACCCCTGCCGTTCGATCGGCGCGTGCTGTGGGAACCGGTCTCGGGCGCCGTCTACATGCGCCAGTACACGGGCCTGCGGCGCACGAGCGGGTTGATCCTGCCGCCCGAGGTCCCCGACGGCGTGGAGATCGGCGGCGCACACTTCACCGACGCCGAAGCCGCGGCCATCCGCGCCCTACCGGATCCCCGCAAGATCAAGACCCCGGGTCTGATCACGGTGCGCGAGGAGGACCGGCGCATCGCCAAGAAGTTATACGGCGTGGCCGCGATCTACGCGAAGGCGAGCCCGGAGGCGATCGCCGCCCTCGTGGGTCGACTGGACGATTCCGTCCCCACCACGTCCCACAGGGAGGACTGGGTGGACGTGAGCGGCTGGCGTCCCACGACGACCGCGTGCTTCCATGTGGCGGAGTTCGGCGCGGAGGTCCAGGAGGACCTGCTGGAGCTGGGCCCGGACCACTTGCCGACCTCCTACACCCACCCCGTGGGCCGCGACGGCACCGGGGCCGGCGCGGTGGTGCTCGCACCGCCGTCCGCGGACCCCAAGGACGGGCCCACGGGACTGTGGACCGTGCAGGCACGCCGACTCGCCGCGCGCGGTGTCCCCGCGCTGCGCATCGAGCGTCACCACTGCGGTGACGCCGCTGGCCTGGACGAGGTCAAGGACATCAACCCTTACACGGGGCAGGGCGTGGCGGACCTGGACCTGGGTGCCGCGTGGCTGGCCGAGCGCACCGGGGAAAAAGTCACCGGGGTGGGGCTGTGCGTGGGCGGCTGGCTGGTCGCCATGGCCCCGCCCACGAGCGCCATGACCACCCGCGTGGTGCTCAACAACGTGGCGTGGCGCGCGGCGGAGAGCTACTACGACAAGCTCTATCGCAACTGGGACGTGGACGCCGTGCTGGAACAGCTGCGCACCATGAGCGACGTGGAGGTCACCACGAGCTGGCGCACGCGCGCCAAGGACCGGGTGCGCCGCCGCATGCCGTACATCGCGTGGCTCGTGCTGGGCCGGCGCAACATCCCCAACGTTCCCGAGGTGGTCATGGAGTACGCGTCCCGGGGCGCCGAGGTCACGTTCTACTTCGGGCCGGAGGACGGTCTGCTCTTCCAGCAGGAACGCGGGGAGGAGGGCCTGGCCCGGTTGCAGCGCCAGGGCCGCCGGATCAGGGTGGCCCACGTGCCCGCCCTGGACCATTCCCTCCAGGCCCACGCCTCACGCCTCACGGCCCTCGAGATCGTGGACGCCGCCCTGGGCCTGAGCCCCTCACCCGCCGAGGAGGTCGTCCCGTGCGCCGTCTGAGAACACGCAGCGCCCGCGCGCTCGCCGGGTGCGCCCTCACGGCCGTGCTGCTGAGCGGCTGCGCGGCCGGCGGGTCCGGCGACCACGCGCCGTCCTCCTCCGGTGAGAGCCTGGGTTTCGACGACGCCGCGCTGTCCCAGGTGGGTTTCGCGGACCCGCAGCAACTCACGCAACCGTCCCACGGGATCACCGTGACGGGTGCGCGGGGGCTCTCGGAGCGGGCCGCGGAACTCGCGGTGAGCACGGACCAGGTCTCTGCCGAGGCCCCGGGCGGGCGCAACTCGGTGGTGGTGATCACCCCGCAGGACTACGACCCCGCGAAGAAGTACCCGGTGGTGTATCTCCTCCCGGGCAGCGGTGCCACGGAGTCCCCTGCCCTGCAGTGGTACGAGGCGGGTCAGGCCGAGCAGCTCACCCAGGGTCTGCCCGTGATCACTGTCATCGTGAGCGGGGGCAAGGTGGGCTGGTACTCGGACTGGGCGTCCCAGGAGGAACTCACGCAGAACTGGGAGACATTCCACCTGGACCAGGTGGTCCCGTGGGTGGATCAGCACCTGTCCACCAGGGCGGACCGCGAGCACCGCGTGATCATCGGCAACTCGATGGGCGGGTACGGCGCCATGCGCTACGCCGAGCAACGTCCCGATCTCTTCGGGGAGGCCGTGAGCCTGTCCGGGTTGCTGGACCTGTCCTCGAACGAGGCCAAGCAGACGATCGCCACGGGATCCCAGGAGGCCACGGGCCGCACCGATTCGGTGTTCGGCAACGGCTCGATCACGACCGAGGAACAGTGGCGTGCGAACGATCCCGCGGTCCGGAGCGGGGAGCTCAAGAATGTCCACGTGCAACTCTTCGCCGGCCGGGGAAACGGCCAGGAGGGGGACATCGAACCCGCTCTGAAGGCCACCACGGTGACCATGGCGCGCGAGCTCGAGTCACAGGGAGTGGATTACCAGTACACCGAGTACGGCCAGGCGGGCCAGTGCAACGGCGGCCACGAGTTCCCGTGCTGGACCCCCGCGGCCACGGTCGCCCTCGGGCGCTGGGCCGATCGGGTGGGCGTGAAGCGCACCTCGCCCCAGCCGTCGGTGCCCTCGGCATTCGAGGACGTGACCTCACGGAGCTCGTCGTGACGAGCGCGCCCGTGACCGTGACACGCGGGACCGAGGCAGGGGACGGTGTCGTCGGCGTACCCCGCGTGGGCTGCGACCTGCAGGAGGTCGCGCCCGTGGCCGAAGCGCTCGCACAGCGCGGGCAGCGGTACCTGCGGGCACTGTTCGCGCCCGAGGAGATCGCCGACCTCACGCGTCCGGACGGACGCCCGCTCGCGGCGGAGTCCGTGGCGGGGTGCTTCGCGGCCAAGGAGGCCGTGCTGAAGGTCTTGCGCCCGAGCGCCGACGACGCCGTGGCCTGGCCCCAGATCATGATCCGCTCGGACGCCCACGGTGCCCCTCGCGTGGAACTGCGGGGCACGGCCGCCCGCCTGGCCCGCGGCGCCGGACTCGGGGCGTGGAGCGTGAGCACGTCCCACGACGGAGGCTTCGCGATGGCCGTGGCCCTGGCCATCCGCTCACCCCAGCCCTGACCGGAGGCCAGACCACCGCGCCGACCGGTACCCGGGGCGCGGACATCGAAAACCACCACATCAACCGAAAGAGGTTCACCCCATGGATTCCACCGCCATCGAGACCACCGTCCGCTCCGTGCTGGGCCAGCACGGGAAGCTGTCCGAGGACGCCGGGACGATCGCCGCGGATGCGGACCTGTACCGCGCAGGCATGACCTCCCACGCGTCCGTGAACGTGATGCTGGGCCTGGAGGACGAGTTCGACATCGAGTTTCCCGAGGAGCGCCTGACCAAGGCCACGTTCACGTCCATCAACTCCATCACCGAGGCCGTGGAGGCGATCAACAATGACTGATCATGCAGTATTGACCGACACCTCGCAGCGAGGTGCCGAGGACACCGACCGGGCCGAGCGGGTCGCCGCGCGCGCGGAGGCCGTGGCCGCCGTGGCGCGCGAGTTCGCGGACGCGGTGGACTCGGAGTCCCGGTTCCCGCGGGAGGCCATCGAGGAGGCCCGCGCCCAGGGCCTGTTGGCCGCGCCGATCCCGGAAGCGGACGGTGGGCTGGGCTACAGCATCACCGAGCTGTGCCGGATGCTCGAGCGCGTGGGTCGGGAGTGCACCTCCACGGCCATGATCCTGGCCATGCACCACTCCCAGGTGCTGTGCCTCACCCGCCACGCGGACACCGACTTCCTACGGGACTACACCCGCCGCGTGGCCGCCGAGGGGCTGTTGTTGGCCTCCGCCACGACCGAGGCCCAGATCGGCGGGGACACCCGCAATTCCACGTGCGCCGTGCGCCCGATCGAGGACGGCCGGGTGGCCCTGCACAAGAGCTGCCCCGTGATCTCCTACGGTGCGTACGCGGACGCGATCCTGGTGACCGCGCGGCGCAGCGAGGACGCGGCGTCGAGCGACCAGGTGCTGTTGGTGGTCGAGGCCGAGAACCTGCAGCTGGACCGCCAGCGTGGCTGGGACGCCCTGGGGATGCGGGGCACGTGCTCCGAGTCCTTCGAGCTGGACGCCACCACGCCCGCGGACGCCATGTTCACGGTGCTGTTCGAGACGATCTCCGCGCAGACCATGCTCCCGGCGGCCCACTGCCTGTGGGCCTCCGCGTGGTTGGGCATGGCTACCCAGGCCGGGCTCACCGCCCGGTCCGTCGTGCAAAAGGCCGCGCGTAAGACCCCGGGGACCACACCGCCGTCCGCGCTGCGACTCGCGGAACTCGAGGTGCAGCTGCAGTCCATGACAGACGTGGTGCGTGCGAGCGTGGCCCGCTACGAGGCCGCGTGGGACGATCCGGCCGTGACCGAGTCCATGCAGTTCGCGATCGCCATGAACACCCTCAAGGTCTCGGGCGCGGAAGCAGTGCGCCGGATCGTGGGGGACGCCATGGTGATCGTGGGCATCACCGCTTTCGCCAATCGTTCGCCCGTGAGCCTGGCCCGGTTGTACCGGGACAGCATCGGGCCCTCGGTCATGGTCAACAACGACCGCATCCTGCTCCACACCGCCACACTCCAACTCGTTTCCAGGGGGCAACGATGAGCGCCACGGACACCACACAGGACCTCTCCCAGCTGCAGGACACCTTCCGCGAGGGCCTCGAAGCCCACGGCTGGTTCCTGCCCACCCTCGGGGACGGCGTGACCGGGCTCGGTCCGCAGGCCGAGGACGTCGTGCAGGGCATCGCCGCCGCGGCCCGCAAGGTCGCGGCGCGATTGTCCCCGGACGCGGGAACGCGCCGGTTGCGCTTCCCACCGGTCAACGGGACCCGGTTGCTCGAGCGCACCGACTACGTCGCGTCCTTCCCGCAACTACTCGGGACCATCTCCGCGTTCGAGGGCGACAACAAGGCCCACCGTGAGCTGCTCGCCACGTACGAGGAGCACGGTGACTGGTCCGCCCAGCTCACCCCGGCCGGCCACGCGCTGGTCCCCGCGGTGTGCCACCCCTTGTACGCGTACCTCGAGGGCTCGCAGGTGGACGGCTCGGTGTTCGAGCTCGTGGGCGAGTGTTACCGCCACGAGCCCAGCCCGGACCCCATGCGTTTCGTGACCTTCCGGATGTTCGAGGCGGTGTGCCTGGGCACGCCGCAGGAGGCCCGGGAGCACCGCGAGAAGTGGCTCGAGGCGGGGACCAACCTGCTGAGCTCCCTGGGGCTCGAGGTCCAGGCGGACACCGCCAACGACCCGTTCTTCGGCCGCGCGGGCAAGTTGCTCAGCGCGGGTCAGCGTGAGGCGCAGCTGAAGTTCGAGATCCTCACGGAGGTCTACCCGGGCCACCCCACGGCGATCGCCTCGGCGAACCTGCACGAGGACCACTTCGGCGAGGCTTTCAGCATGCACACCGCCGACGGTGCCGTGGCCCACTCCGCGTGCTTCGGCTTCGGTCTGGAGCGGGTGGCCCTGGCCCTGGCCATGCGCCACGGTTTCGACACCGCCGCGTGGCCCGTGACCGTGCGTCAGGAACTGGGGTTGCCATGACCGCCGTGACCGTGAACCACGGTGGGCCGGCGGATACCGCGTCCGTGCGGGAGCCCTTCGGCCACGAGGTCCTGGCGGTGCGCGGGTGCGAGTCGCTCACCGTGGCGAACGCACCGCGCTCCGTCCTGCACGACCCGGCGGAACCGTGGTCACCCACGAACTGCTACATGGACGTGTGGATCGGTCTCACCGCGACCCTCGGGTTGGACCCGCTGCCCATGCTCGGGGCCGCGTTCAGCGCGGACTTCCTGGGGGACCAGTGGGAGTTCCTCAAGCCCCGGCAGGAGGACCTCGAGACGCTCTACGGCCTCACGGTGGGGGAGTACGACACGTGGCGGCCCCTGGCCGAACACGTGCAGCTGGTGATGTCCCGCGGGGACGCCCTGATCGTGGAGGTGGACGCCTACCACCTCCCGGACACCGAGGGCGTGTCCTACGGACGGGCCCATACCAAGACGTCCATCGTGCCGTTGCGCCTGGATCCGGTCGCGGGGGAACTCATCTACCTGCACAACGACGGTGTCCACGTGCTGCACGGGGAGGACCTCGACAACGCGCTGGGCACGGGTGTGGGTTCCGGGTGGGTCCCGTACCCGTACGTGGAACTCGTGCGCCTGGACGGCATCCGGTCCCTGGCGCCCGAGGCGCTGTGGCAGCGCGCCGTCGAGATCGCGCGGGGGCACGTGCGCCGCGCTCCTGATGCCGGGGCGGGGAATTCCGCGCGCCCCGATCCGGCCGACCGGCTCGTGGCCGCGATCCGGGAGCACGTCCCGGTGCTCGCCGAGCGGGGCATGGAGTACTTCCACCAGTACTCGTTCGCGACGACGCGCCAGGCCGGTCTCACGTCCGGGCTCGCCGCCCACGCGTGCCGGTACCTGTCCCGCGGTGCGCAGGAGTGGCCGAGCGACGTGGACGCGGAGCAGCTGATCGAGGCCGCCGAGCAGTTCGATGCCGCCGCCGGCGCCGCCAAGGCCCTGCAGTTCAAGCTCGCCCGGGCGGCCTCGGGCAGGACACCGCGCATCGACTCGTCCGCGGAGGCGTTCGTGGCCGGGCACACCGCGGGCATGCGCGCGGTGCGTGAGGCCCTGGGCCTGGGGGAGTGACCGGGGTGCGCGACGCCGCGTGGACGCTCCGGCGCCTCGACCCGTCGCAGGACCCGGGCGATGCCCTCGCTCGTGTGATTCCCGCGCGGGTCCCGGGGACGGTGTCCGGTGCCCTGCGGGACGCCCTCGGGGAGGACCGCGTGGCCACCGTGCTGGCCACTGACGGTCCCGACACCGTGTGGGAGTACCGCACCCGGGTCACCACCGCCGGTGGTCGGCACCGGTTCATGTCCACGGGCGTGGCCACCGTGGCGCAGCTGCTGGTCGCGGACCGGGTCGTGCACGAGTCCCACAGTGCCTTCGCACCGTGGGACGTGATCGTGGAGCTGCCGTCCGGGCCGTGTGAGATCGCCCTACGGGTCCTGCCCACGGCGTCCGTGAGCGTGCCGCGCAAGCCGCGCGCCCGCTGGTTGTCGCCGCTCGTGTCCGACCGCTCCCTGCGGTGGCGCCGCACCCCGCTGATCGGCTCGATCGACTGGCCCGGTGCGCTGCCCGTCCTGGGTCCGTGGGGCGGCCTGCGCGCTGTCCCACTTCCTTCTTCCGCCGACGACGACACTCCCCACCCCTCGCTCGGACTCGTACCGCGCGCGGTGCGCACGCGGGTCGGGGAGGACGGTAGCGGCGTCGTGACCGTGGAACTCGGCCCGACCACGGGTACGACCCCGGATCTTTACGCGGACACGGCCGGGAGCGCGGGCGCGGCCGCGGAGCTGGCGTGCGTCGGATGCTCAGCGGACCCGGATGTTTTGGTGGCCCGCGGCGCTGCGGTGGAACATGCGCGTGAAACCGTACACATCACCGTGGAGCCTCCCTATGAGGTGGACGCGCAGCCGGTGACCGCCGAGTGCGTCGTGACCGCGTCCGATGCCACATCGCGCGAAACGTTCACCGTGGACGTGGCCGTGCCCGACCCCGCGCTGTGGTGGCCGCACGGGATGGGCGAGCAACCGCTGTACCGGGTGCGGGTGCGCACCGGGCAGGGGGAATGCACGTACGCCGTGGGGTTCCGGTCGGTGTGTGCCGAACCGCGGGACCGGGACCATCGCGGTTTGGCCCTGCGGATCAATGACGTCCCCGTGTTCGCGAGGGGTGCCGTGTGGGCCGGTGCGGACCCCTTCGAGGTGGCCGCGGACCCGCAGCGCACCCGCGACGTGCTGGAACGCCTGCACGCGGGCGGCAGCACCATGATCCGCGTCCCGGGAACGGCGTGCTACGAGACCGAGGACTTCCACCGCGCGTGCGACGAGCTGGGTCTCATGGTCTGGCAAGACGTGGCCCTGGGGCCTCAGGACCCGCCGGACGATCCCGAGTGGCGCGCCGGGCTGCGCCACGAGGTCCGATACCTCGCCTCACGGTTGGCCTCTCATCCGTCCACGGTCGTGATCTCCGGGGGCACCGAGGTCATCCAGGCCCCCGTGCTCGCGGGCCGGCCCGCCGAGCAGTGGCGCACAGACGTGGTCCTGCGGGACGTTCCCCGCGCGGTCGGGGAGGCCGATGCGGACGTGGTGGTCGTCCCGTCCTCTCCGTGCTCGGACGCGGACCTGGACGCCGCGCAGCACGCGTACGAGACGGGCGAGGCCTCGGGGGAGCGGGCGTCGTCGTCGGTGCCGACCGTCGCTCCCACGGACGCGGCCGATGGCGTGTCCCACTATTTCGGGGTGGGGGCCTACGGGCGACCGCTCGAGGACGCGGTGACCCGCGGGGTGCGGTTCGCTGCGGAGGCGCTGGCCTTCGCGGTGCCGCCGGAACCCGCCGCGGTGCGGGAGCAATTCGGGACGGACGGTCCGCTGGACGATGGGGATTCCACGGACGCGTGGCGCGCCGGTGTGGCCCACGACCCGGGGGCGGAATGGACCTTCGAGGACACCACCGCGATCTATGTCCACCGACTGTTCCTGGACCGGGACAGCGATCCGGACGCCGGTCTGGCGACCCCGGGGCAGCCAGCGTCCGACGGCGCAGGGACGGGTCACGTCGAGCGCCTCGAGTACGAGCGCGCCGCGCTCGCCCACGTGTTCCAGCGGACTTTCGCCCAGTGGCGCAGCAGGGATTCGCCGTGCCGGGGAGCGCTCGTGCTCTCGGCGCTGTCCATGGCCGCGGGGCCCGGGTGGGGTGTCCTGGATGCTTCCGGGCGGCCCACCGCCGCGTGGTACGGGATGCGCCGGGCGTGCGCGCCCGTGGCCGTGTCCTTCCTCCCCGCCGGCGGCGACGGACTACCCGTCCATGTCTGGAACGACGGCCCGACCCCGCTCACGGCCACACTGCGACTGACCGTGGCCACGGTGCACGGCGGCTGCCAGCAACCCCTCGACATCCCGGTCACGGTGCCCGCGCGCGGCGAGACCGTGATCCGCGCGGACCTCGCGGACGGTACGTTCCGGGACCTTGACCACGCGTACGGTTTCGGCGAGCGGGAGTACGACGCCGTGTCCGCCCAGCTCGTGAACCCCTCCGGTCGCGTGCTCGCCCGGGACGTCCACCTGACCGGCGGACCGCGACGCAACGATGCACCCGATCCGGGACTTGACGCTCACTGGGTCAGGACGGAACAGGGGGAGTGGTCGGTGGCCGTGACGGCGTTCGGACTTGCGCGATTCGTGGCCCTGGACCTGCCCCGCGGGGCCGTGGCCGAGGACGGCTACGTCCATGTACTCCCGGGTGAGACGGTGCACGTTCCGGTCAGCGGAGCCCTCGCCGACGAGGGTCGTGCGGCCGCGCGGGTGCGGGCGCTGGGCGTCCCATCGGTACCGGTGGGCGCCGAGTCCGAGTAGCCGACGATCTATCAACGGGCCGGGTGAAGCGTCACCTCATGACGGCCCCATGAGCCGTATCGACGAGAGAGCCCCGCACGTGCTGGCAACGCCACCCGTGCGGGGCTCCTGAGTCATTTGCCGGCGGTTGTCATCGGCCCGCTGTCCCGTACGCGCCGCGGTTCACACCTCGGGCACGTACGCCAGGACGTAATCCACCATCCGGCGGCACGATTCCGTGGCGAACAGCGAGTGGTCCAACGGGTCCAGGACGGTGAGCGTGCTGCGCGGGCCCAGGCGCTGGGGTGTGACCCCGCAGTGCTTGGCATCGGCGGGTCCGAAGACCGCGTCCACCGTGAGTCCGGGGATCTTGGCGAGCCGGCGCAGCGTGGGCTGCGGGACGTCGATGACCCCCACCCCGGCCGCGAGCGCATTGACCCGAGGTGACGCGTTGCGGGCGCGGTGACGGGTGCCGCGTACCACGGTGCGCGCCGTCGTCCCCACGTAGGCGTTGAGCCCGGCCAGGACGGCATCCCAGCGGGAGCCGGCGGGTGCGTCGTCGGCGGCGAGAGCGGACGACGGCGCTGCCGCCGCCTCGTCCTGCCCGGGCAGGGTCGGGGCCAGGGGGCCACCGCGCAGGCCCTGGCGCCAGTAGCGCCACGGTGCCCGCTGCCACGCGACGTTGTTGATGACCATGAGCGTGAGTCGTTCGCTCACGGTTGCGGGCAGTTCGTGGGCCGAGGCCACCAGGCCCCACGCGCCCAGACAGATGCCTGCCCCCAGGAGCGGACCGTCCGTGAGCTCGCTCAGGTGCATCACGAGTTCCCGGGACTCGGTGAGCGTGTGGTGAGCGTACGGGTTGGAGTCCTGCGTGATGTCCGAGCGCACGAGCTCGCCGGTGTCGGATCGTTCGGCAAGCAAGCACACGGCGCCGCGCGCGGACGCGAGCAGCGCGGTGCGCAGCCACAGACCGCCGGAGGCCTCCATGACCTCCGAACCTGGGGAGATGAACGCCAGCCCGGGGGCGTCGTGGTCGCGGGTCACCGGCTCGGTGATGATGGCCGGGCGTCGGGCGGCCCCGCTGGTCGAGCGCCGCAGCACCACGGATGTCCCGGCCACGTCCACGGTGATCTCCTGCTCGGGGACCAGGCCGTCCCCGTCGGGACGAGCGGTGTCATCCGGCGTCGTCCCGGCCGGGGCGGCGTCCAGCGCGGTGCGCACGGTGGCGATCAGACGGGCGGGGACGGCAGCCGCGCGGGGGTGCACGTTGATCGGGAGTGCGCCTGCTTCTTCGTCGGACAGGATGCGGATCCGACGATCGGGACCGTCCGCGGGCTCGGGAAGCGCCTTGAGCGCGGCCGCGCCGTGCGAGGACAGCTGCAGGTTCATCAGTTCCGTGCCCTCGCTCACGCGGGGCGGTAGGTCGGGCCCGCCCATGCGGCGCAGTGCGCTCTGGTGGCGCACCCACTGCTTACCGGACACGGGGGCCAGCACCAGCCGGGAGGCCCAGCCATGATCCTCGGTGGCGGCGAGCACGGTGCCGCCCAGGCTGAAGCCCACCCCGTGGACGGGGCCGTGGGAGCTCGCCCAATCGCGGACGGTGGTCAGGTCGTCGACCCACAGTCCGGCGTCCACGGCTTCCTCGGCGGTGGGGCTCTGACCGGTCCCGGACCAGTCGAGGCGCACCACACGCCACCCGTGAGCGGCCAGCGCCCGGGCCGTGTGGATCATGCTGCGGGTCAGGGTCACGCGCTCGCGTCCCGGGGACCCCACGATGATGACGGTCCCGCCGCGCTCGGTGGCCGTGGATTCGTGCACGTCCACCGCGATCCACCGGTTCCCGGCAGGCACCCACCCGTGGCGTACGGAGTCCTCCTCGCGAACGCGTGAGCGGTGGCCGGGCCTGGAACGGCGCAGCTGCGAGTACGTGAGCATGAATGATCCCCCAAGTAATACGTGTCTCCGCCGCGGGCGTCCGGTTCTTCCCCAAGAACCTCGGCGCGCTTGCCCCCTGACGAACTTTTGCCCAGACTAACCATTTTCCCCGGGACGGGCGGAGGGAACTGTGCAAAATCATACGCCTTTAGCACGTGATTCCGGGGTTCCCGAGGGGAAATGCCTGCCCTCCCTTTAGGGGGTACTTAGGGCAGTTACCGGGTTTTCGCGGGGTCCCGCAGGTCGATCCCGAAGACCCGCTTCACCGCAGTGGTCACGTGGCGGCCATAGCGCTGCGAGGACGGCGTCGAGGAGAACGGCAGGAACCTACCGGGGACGTCCGGGTGGGTGATCTTCCCGTGGGTGGGCCCGGACGTGGTGACCTCGAAGCCCGCCCCGCGCAACCGTTCGAGCAGTTCCCTGCGGTTGGTGGGATAGCGGGTGCCGCTGCCCCCGGGTTTCGCGCCGGTGTGCTCGAGGGAGTCGGGGGTGTCCGCCCAGGTCTCGTCCGGGCGCCGGGCGATCGCCCACCCGCTGCGGTAGATCCCCACCACGCGGTGCTCCGCCCGGGTCACCTGCACGCACAGCCGGCCGCGCACGTAGTAGTCGGTGCGCCCGAGGTCCGCGGTCCAGGTGTCCTCGGGGTCCGCCACGACGGCTTGCAGCGCGCTCTCGCTCACGTCCCACACGCCCTGTACGACGACGCCGTCCGCGGGCACCTCGAGCGTCGGGGCCCCCGACAGATCGGAGTCCACGGTGTAGAACGCACGCTCGGGGGCAGTGGTGTCGGGGGTGATGCCCGCGCGCAACAGGCGAACGAACTCCGCGAGCTGCGGGTCCACCGTGAGCTCGCGTGGTGCTTCGGACGCGATGGGCGTGGTGGGTTCCCCGGCGGGGACCGTGCGCGGCCCGGGGCCCGGTTTGGGTGCCCCGCCCGTGGCAGGAACAGCACGGGTGCCGTCCGCGCCGGGAACTGTTCGGGGCCCGGGACCTGACCGAGGCGTCCCGTCCGGCGCTGCTCCGGCCCGAGGTTCGGAGTCATCGCCGACGGCGTCCGCGTCCCCTTGCCGCTCGGAAGGGCGCCACGAGGTGTAGTCCACCGGACGGACGCCCAGTGCGGGGTCCTTGCGGCCGCGCATCGCGGCGGGGGAGGGGTGTGGAGTGCTCATGGCAGGTCCTCGGGCGGAAGGGGCGGTGTCCGTGCCACGCTGTCACGATACCGCCGGGATTGCCAGCGGGCGGGCGGCCCGAGCGGGGAAGGGGCGCGTGCGGCGTCGTCGTAGAATCGAGCGGGTGGAATGCGGATATCACGACCGGGACCTGTGCCGATCCTGCACGGTGATCGAGGTACCCTACGCGCGGCAGCTCGCTCGCAAACAACAGCTCGTGCGCGACCTCGTGGACTCACACGGTGAGCCGCGGTGGCTCGAGCCGGTCGCGTCCGCGGAGGCGGGGTTCCGCAACAAGGCCAAGATGGTCGTGGCCGGGAAGGTCGGCGCACCGACCCTAGGCATCCTGGACCGCGGGGGCCGCGGGATCGACCTGCGCGACTGCCCGCTCTACCCCGAACCCGTGACGCGCGCGATCCACGCGCTCGCCGAGTTCATGGCGCGGGTGCGGCTGTTGCCGTACGACGTGGCCAAGCGGCGCGGCGAGCTCAAACACCTGATCGTCACGGGGAACCCGGACGGGCGGCTCATGATCCGGTTCGTGCTGCGCAGCACCGGGCAGCTGGCCAAGATCCGGGACAACACGGATCTGCTGCGCGAGTTCGTGCCGCACGCGGACGTGCTCTCCGTGAACATCCAGCCTGAGCACAAGGCCGTGATCGAGGGCGCCGAGGAGATCCTGCTCTCGCGGCAGGGCGAGCTGATCATGCCGGTCAACGGCATCGACCTGCGAGTCCGGCCGCGCTCGTTCTTCCAGACGAACACACGGGTCACGGAGCAGCTGTACCGCCAGGTCGCGGACTGGGTGGACGCGGTGGACCCGGCGAGCGTGTGGGACCTGTACTGCGGGGTCGGGGGTTTCGCGCTGCATGTCGCCGCTCCCACGCGCGAGGTCGTGGGCACCGAGATCTCCGCCGAGGCCGTGGCCTCCGCCCGGGACACCGCCCGCGCCATGGGGCTACCGGATGAGGGTCCGGGCTCCGTGCGTTTCCTCGCCGACGACGCCGCCGCGACCCCCGCGGATCTGCCCGGCACCCCGGAGCTCGCGATCGTCAACCCGCCCCGCCGCGGGCTGGAAGCGTCCCTGTGTGCGTGGCTCGAGAACTCATCGGTGGATCATGTCGTGTACTCGTCGTGCAACGCCACGACGCTCGCGCGGGACCTGGGCCGGATGCCGTCCTTGCGGCCCGTGGAAGCACGACTGCTGGACATGTTCCCCCACACCGGACACTACGAGGTCGCGGTCCTGCTGCGCAGGGGGTGAGGGGCGGGACTACCGGTTCGATGCCGGCGACCCGGCGAGGCTGACGACGGCGCCGGGCCCGGCGCCGTCGTCCCGGGTCGCGGACGGGCACGCGCATCGAAGAAGCGTCCCGGGGTGCCCTGTCGAGCACCCTGGGACGCTTCGGATGCTTACCGCGAAGGCGCGGACTACGAGTTCGCCGCCGCCATGGCCCGCAGCTTGGTCACCGCCTCGTTCACCATGTCCGGCACGGACTGATCGATGTCGAGCTTGTAGCCGCCCTCCTCCTGCGCGAGCGGCTCGAGGGTGTCCAGCTGGGACTGCAGCAGCGTGGCCGGCATGAAGTGCCCGCTGCGGCCCTCGATCCGCCGGGTCAGCACCGCCACGGACCCATCCAGGTGCAGGAACAACGCCGACGGCGCTTGCGAGCGGATCCGTTCCCGGTACTTGCGCTTGAGCGCGGAGCACGCGATCACCATGCCCTCGTGCTGTTCACCCCGCTCGTGCAGTGTGCGGCCCACGATCTCGAGCCAGGGCCAGCGGTCTTCGTCGTCGAGCGGCGTGCCCGAGGCCATTTTCTGGACGTTCTCGATGGGGTGCAGGCTGTCCCCGTCGACGAAGTCCACACCCAGCTCGTGGGCCACGAGCGTGCCGATCGTGGTCTTGCCCGACCCCGAGACGCCCATGACCACCACGAGCGGTGCGATGTCCGTGCTCACCCCGCTCACCGGTCGTGCACCGTGCCGTCGGTGAGGCGGTTGTAGGGCAGGTGCGCGGTGGTGTACTCGTACTTTTCCGCCTCATCCTCGTCGATCTCCACGCCCAGGCCCGGGGTGTGGGAGGGGTGCAGCAGACCGTTCTCGAACGTCATGTGCTGACGGAAGACCTGGTTGGTCTTCTCCGAGAGAGGCATGTACTCCTGCAGGCCGAAGTTGTGGATGGCCATACCCACGTGCAGCTGCGCCGCGAAGCCCACGGGGGAGACGTCCGTGGAGCCGTGGAAGCCGGACTTGACCTGGTACATCGCGGCGTAGTCCATGACCTTCTTCAGCGGAGAGATCCCGCCGAAGTGCGTGGACGCGCAGCGCACGTAGTCGATCAGCTGTTCGGAGATCAGGTCCTTGATGTCCCAGATCGTGTTGAAGACCTTGCCGATGGCGAGCGGCTGCGTGGTGTGCTGACGCACCAGCCGCAGGGCCTCCTGGTTCTCCGCCGGGGTGCAGTCCTCGAGCCAGAACAGGTCGTAGGGCTCGAGCGACTTGCCGAGCTTGGCGGCCTGGATAGGAGTCATGCGGTGGTGGCCGTTGTGCACCAGGGGCAGCTCCGGGCCGAACTCGTTGCGCACGGCCTCGAAGACGCACGGAATATGGCGCAGGTACGCGCGGGTGTCCCAGTCCTCCTCCGCGGGCAGCGCGGCACGCTGTGCCGGCTGGTAGTCGGAGCGCTCGCCGGGGGCCTGCGGCTGGGCGGCCACGCCGTACAGCGCGGTGATCCCCGGGACCGAGGACTGCACGCGGATCGCGGTGTAGCCGTGCTCCTGCTCGGAGCGGATCGAGTCGAAGATCTCCTCGGTGTCCCGCCCGGAGGCGTGGCCGTACGTGGACAGCCCGCGGCGGGAGGCGCCACCGAGCAGCTGGTACACCGGCATGCCGGCCACCTTGCCCTTGATGTCCCACAGGGCCATGTCCACCGCGGCGATCGCGGCCATGGTCACGGGGCCGCGGCGCCAGTAGCCGGAGCGGTACAGGAACTGCCACGTGTCCTCGATGTTTGCCGGGTCGCGGTCGATCAGCAGGGGTGCCACGTGGTCGGACAGGTACGTGGCCACCGCCAGTTCGCGGCCGTTGAGGGTCGCGTCACCGATCCCGGTGACACCCTCGTCGGTCGTGAGCTTGAGCGTCACGAAGTTGCGTGAGGGACTGGTGACGATGACCTTGGCTTCGGTGATCTTCATGGTGTTTCCTCTCTGGAACGGTGGGCCCGCTCGATTATGGCGGATCAGCGTGTGGACGGGCCGGACCCGTCGCCGCGCTCGGACGGCACGGACGGGCCCTGGGTGGTCATGGGGTGGGAATCCCGGGCCGTGGGGCCGGGGCGGTCGGTGCGGGTCCCCGCGGGAGCCGGGACCTCACCGGGGTGCAGCTGCTCGTGGCGCAGCGAACGGTTGGCCTCGATGGACTTCATGATGTCCTTGAACTTTGCTTCCGTGAGCGGGTAGCCGGCCATGATGAGCATGACGATCAGGAAGATCACCGCGGGGATCAACCCGCCCGCGACCGCCATGCCGTTCACGGTGTCCGGGCTCTGCTGCGGGGCGTGCTGGTCGAACGCCACGACCACGAGCGGCAGGGCGCGCTCGGCGAGGGAGCGTTCCTCGTGGAGCAGTCCACGAGTCTGCATGAGCTGGGCATCAATCCGGTGACCGTTCTGCTGCGCAGCGCCATGTGCGTCTCACCCATCGAGCTCGCGGTGTGGTGGATCGCGTTCTCCCTGGTCGTGGCGCCCAGGGAACATCGCTTCGGGTGGCGGCGCGTGTTCGCCGGCTTCGTGATCGGGCACGTGGGTGCCACCGTGTCCACCGCGGCACTGCAGATGTGGGAGGCCCAGGCCTTCCCGAACCCCGACTTGATCCCGGAACGGATCGACGTGGTCGCGAGCTACGGGTTCTTCGCGTTCGCCGCGCTGGCCACCTATCACGGTTCCGCGCGCCGCAGGCTCCTGTGGGCCGCCGGGCTCGTGGCCGCGGCGGCCGGGGGAGTGGTCCTGGATTTCGGATGGACGGCCATCGGGCACGCGATCGCGGTGCTGCTGGGGCTCGCGTGCTACCGACTCGTGAATCCCGACGCCGCGGTGCACCACGAGGCGCGCGTCCGGGCCCGGCGGTTGTACGAGATGGAGCACTGATCCGGCACGGGCCTCGGTCCCGTGGGTTCGGATCGGCTGAGTTCCACCGCGCTACGGATTGCGACGGCGTAGCAGAGTTCGACGACGCTGCGGAGCCACTCGTCTCGGTTGCCCGCGTGACGTGTGACACTTAGTATGCAGCTTGTATCTATGCAACCCGCGGACTGATCGCCGCGGGTTGCCGCTCGCCCCACACCCCGGGGCACGCGGCCGTGCCAGCGGGTACGGAACCGGCCGGAGCGACGTCGAACAGGGAGCACCATGGCGTACAACGCGGCCGAGCGCGCGTACGAGCACGTCAAGGCCAGGATCCTCACGGGTGAGCTGGACGGGCACATGTTGTCCGAGGGCGTCTTCGCCACGGAGCTGGGGGTCTCCCGGACTCCGGTCCGTGAGGCGTTCCTGCGGCTCCAGGTGGAGGGGCTCATGCGGCTCTACCCCAAGCGTGGTGCGCTCGTGGTGCCGGTGGGCCCGCACGAGTCCCGCGAGGTGCTCGCTGCGCGGCGGGTCGTGGAATGCGCGAGCGTGAAGGAGGCGATCGGGGATCCCGATCTGCCCGACACCCTCGCCGACCTCCTGGAACAGCAGCGAAAGGCTGCGGGCACGCCGCGATTCGGTGAGCTGGATGCCGCGTTCCACACCGCTCTCGTGGAGGCCGCGGGCAACAGTCTGTTGAGCGGTTTCTACCAGGGGCTGCGGGACCGGCAGATCCGGTTGATCGCCACCGCGGTGCGCACGGCCCAGGAGCGGTCTGACGAGATCCTGGCGCAGCACGCGGAGATCGTGGCGGGCGTTCGGGAAAAAGATACGGAACGGGTGGAAGCCCTGTTGGCGGAGCATTTGCAGCGCGTGTACGAAGGGATCGTGTCATGAGTGTGAAACCCTGGATGAGGGTCAGTTCGGCGCTGTTGGCGGTGGCGTGGGGTGGTAACGAGTTCACCCCGTTGCTCGTCATGTACCGCACGGTGGAGGGGTACGAACAGGTGGCCGTGGACATGCTCCTGGCCGCGTACGTCCTGGGGATCGTGCCGGCCCTGTTGATCGGCGGGCCGTTGTCCGATCGGCACGGGCGGCGGGCACTGATGATCCCCGCGCCCATCCTCGCGATGGTGGGCAGCATCCTGTTGGCCATGGGGGCAGGGAGTCTGGTGCTGCTTTTCGTGGGCCGGGTCTTCTCCGGGCTGGCCCTGGGACTGGGCATGGCCGTGGGGACCTCGTGGATCAAGGAGCTCTCCGACCGGCCGTACGAGGAGCACCCGGAGCGGGTCTCGGGCGCTCGCAGGGCGTCCCTGTCGCTCACGGCCGGATTCGCCCTGGGTGCCGTGATCGCAGCGATGCTCGCCCAGTTCGCCCCGCTGCAAACCGTATTGCCGTACGTGATCAACCTCTTGATCTGTCTGCCCGCGGTCCTGCTGGTCGCGGGAGCACCCGAGACCCGCCACGCAAGCGCACCGCACGGCTCCCTCCTGTCCGATCTGAAGATCCCGGCCACGCGTCAGCACAGGTTCTGGTTCGTGGTGGCGCCGTCCGCGCCCTGGGTGTTCGGATGCGCGGCGTCCTCGTACGCGATCCTCCCGGCGCTCATGGCGGACGTCGTGGGCCCGGACTACGGCATCGCGTTCTCGGGGCTCATGTGCCTGGTGGGCCTGGGCTGCGGGTTCTTCATCCAGCCCCTGGGCCGGCACCTGGACCGCGACGGTTCCATCCGTTCGCTCGCCGTGGGCATGGTCGCGGTGATCCTGGGCATGCTCACCGCGGTGGCCTCCGCCGCGACCCTGAACATCCTTGTGGTCCTCGCGGCTTCCGCGGTCCTGGGTTGCGGCTACGGTCTCGTGCTGGTCTCCGGGTTGCAGGAGGTCCAGCGCATCGCCCGCCCGGACGACCTCGCGGGACTCACCGCGGTCTTCTACTCCCTCACCTACGTGGGCTTCTTCGTGCCCATGGTCCTCGCGCTGATCGCCCGGTTCACGTCCTACCCGTGGCTGTTCGCCTCCGGTGCCGTGATCGCGGCCCTGTGCCTGGGCATCATGGCCTACGGGCGGCGGCACGAGGTGCGCGACCTGGACGCGCTCGAGGCGGCGGCCGCGCGGTAGCAGGGGCAGCGGCGTCGTCGTCCCGTGACGAATGCGCCCGTACGGCGGGTGATGCCGGGTCGTCGCGGGGCGGCCGTGCTCAGCCGAGGACCAGGGTCGCCGCGCCGCGCAACAGGACGACGACGCCGCCCGCGGCCGCGAGCGCTATGGCCAGTTTCTGCGCGGTCGCCTTGGTGAGGTGGCGGGACAGCCAGGTCCCCACCGCGATCCCGGCCAGGACCGTGAGCACGAGCGCGCCCACGGCCGCGAGCGCGGGGACGGGCAGGGCGAAGTGCACCCCGGCCGCGAGTTTGGAGACCACCGACAAGGCCCCCATGGACATGAACACGGGCTGCATCGTGGCCGCGAACCGGTGTTGGTCCCAGCGGGTCACGCGCGAGTAGATCACCATGGCGGGGGCCGCCACACCCGCGGTGGAGTTGAAGAATCCCCCGATCACCCCGGCCGGGACCATGGCCTTGCGGCGGGAGAGCTCGGGGGTCGCGGGGGAGAAGCGCGTGACGGCGAGGCCCGCGAGCACCACCGCACCCACGGCCACCTGCAACCACGCGCTCGGCACCCAGCGCACCACGAGCGCTCCGGCCACGATCCCGGGCACGGCGGACGCGACCAGCACCGCCGCGTGCCGCCATTCCACGAATCGGCGCACGGACAGGGTGATCAGGAAACCGGAGCACGTGGTGGCCGCGTTCGTCGCGAGGACTCCCGGGCCGGGACCCATGATCAGGGACAGCACCGGTGCCACCACGAGGCCCACCCCGGTGCCGGACACCCGTTGCAGGACGGTACCCATGAGCACGGCGAGCAGGGCGGCGATGAGGATCAACATGGGCGGCTTCCGGTGAGCGGGGTCGGTGGTTCGAGGGTATCCGTGTGTGCGCCGGCGGGTGGCACCACGTGGGATCCGTGGCGCATGTCATGGGTGCTGCACCCGGGACATGGGTCGCGACCTGGGGATGACGGTAGGAGGATAGGGGTATGAGCTTCCTCCGCGGCATCGTCCGGGCCCAAGGCCAGATCTTCCTGCAGGCCGGATGGGGCCCCGCGGTGTTCGCGCTCGCCGCCATGACGGTGGCGTCCGCGTGGTTCGCGCTCGCCGCGCTCGCGGGGGCGGCGGTCCAGGCAGGGTGTGCGCTGGCGCTCGCCAGGTGGGACGACGCGCGGGGCCTGCACCGTCTCCGGGAGGGCGGGACCCGGGCCCGGAGTGGCATCCCGGGACACGATCCCGAGAGCTCACGGGTCGGTGCAAAGGCCCTGGCCCGGAGCCGAGCAGGGGTGATCCCCGCAGAGGTAGACCAGGGATTGCACGGGTTCAACGGTGCGCTGACGGGGTGTGCCGCGGTGCTCGCGTGCGGGCCCGGGATCCCCGCGGTGGTGTGGACCCTCGCGGGTTCGGCGGTCTGCGCGCTGATCGTGTGGGGCGCCCCCAAGCTCTCGTGGCCCCAATCCCTTCCGCTGCTCACGGGGCCGTTCTGCCTGGTCAACAGCATCGCGGTGACCGTAGCGGTCCCTTTCGAACGGACCCAGGGAGCCGTGGTGCCCCTGGGCTCCCCCGTGCACGACGTACTCGCCGGGGCCGTGCGGGGAGCGCACCAGGTGATCCTGGGCGGTTCCGTGCTGGGCGGGCTGTTGGTGCTCGCGGGGATGTTCGCCGCCGGGTGGCGGGTCGGTGTGTGGGCGGCGGCCGGGACCCTGGTGGGCACGCTCACCGGGTTCGTGGGGATCGGGCGGGGCCCCGCCGCATCCGGGTTGCTGGGCTACGGCGCGTTGCTCGTGACCGTGGCGCTCGGTGTCGCGTTCCCCGCGCGGGGGTCCCGCATCCTGCGGATCGGGGTGCCCGTCCTGGCCGCCGCGCTCACCGTGCCGCTGTGGTGGGTCATCACGGCCGTGGGGGTCGCGCCGTACACGTGGCCCTTCGTGCTCGTCACGTGGACCGTTCTGGCGCTGCGCTCCCGTCAGTGGAGGGCGGGGGAGGCCCGCCACGACGAGCGGTGAACCAGGGCGAAGATGCCCCACACCGCGAGCAGCCCCGCGATCAACAACAGTCCCGCGTGGCCCAGGTCCACGGAGGCCAGGAAAGTGGTGAGCGGATCGTTGAGGTCGAACGCGGTGTTGAGCACCGCGCCCACCGTGATGAAGGCGATGAACAGGGCGGAGACCGCGGAGATGCCCGTGATCACCGCGTTGAACCCGAGTTTGCGCATGGGATTGCGCCACGTGGAGCCGTACATGCGCAGCACGGCCAGTCCGTTGAGGGAATCGCACAGGCACATGCCCGCGGCGAAGAAGAACGGCAGGGAGATCAGGGTCCACGTGGACACCCCTGCCACGGACGCGGACGCCGTGATGATCAACAGGGACACGGTGCCCGCGGTGTCGAAACCCAGACCGAAGAGGAAACCGAGCACGTAGATGTTGCGCGGGCTCTTGACCCGCTGCAGCGGCCGGTCCAGGACGCGGGCGATCAACCCCTGGGACCGCATGTCCTTTTCCGTGATCTGCTGCCCGTCCGCCACCGCGCGCCGCAGCCGCCACGACCGCACGCTCGCGGTGGCGTTGTACGTTCCCAGCACCAGCAGGAAGACCCCGGATACCGTGCCACCGATGATCCCCAGCGCGGTGTTCGCGGTGGTGCCCTCTTCGATGAACGAGGACACGAACGTGGCCCCGAGCACCACCAGGACTCCCGCGAGGATCACGACCGAGCTGTGCCCCAGGCTGAACGCGAGACCCACGCTCGCCGGTCGCTTGCCCTGGGAGATGAACCGGCGGGTCGAGTTGTCGATCGCGGCGATGTGGTCCCAGTCGTAACTGTGCTTCACCCCCGTGAGGTAGCACGTGATCACGAGTCCGATGGACAAGGGAACGGAACTCTCCAGGGCCCCGGCACCCAACATGCCCAGCGCGAGGACGTGCAGCAGCACCACCGCGCCCAGGGTTGCGAGCACCCGGGAGCGCAGACTCCACTCACTCACTGCCGTGCGGGTCACCGCCGTACTTCCATCGGTGCGCGTCATCTCTACCTCCAACGGACGTCAGTACTTCCTCAGGTTCACGGGCCCCTGGCCGAAGAACCGTTCGCGAACCACGGCCACCGCGGCCAGGATCAGCTCGTCGATCTCCTGCGTCGAGTTGCCCAACACACGCAACGCGAACCCGGGCACGGCCAGGGCGGAGGCGCCGCCACGGAGGTGCCCCGCGCGCTCGGTGAGCAGTGCGCGGACGGCTGCCAGAGCGGCGTCGTTCACGCGGGGATCCAGGACCAGCAGCGAACCCACGTGGCTGAACCCCTCGAACGAGCCCACACCGTCAAACCCCGGCTCATCCCCGGAGGGTTCCAGGCGGATGTTGTCGAGCGCCACCGGGCGCCCGGACATCCGCACCTCGGTGCGCAACCGGACACTGTCGTAGCGGAACGGCTCGCCCGTGGGGGACCAGCCGGGCGTGACGACCTCCGCGAGCACCAGGGTCGCGGACGGGTCCATGTCCACGAGCGTGTGCTGCCGATAGCGTGAGTCCCGGTAGGCGATCAATTGGTCCGGCAGGTACTCGAGCCGCGCGCCCGAGCCCAGGCACACCGTCATCTCCTGGGTCGAAAGACCCACGGGGGTGCGGTAGACCTTGGTCGCGGACTGGGTGGTCAGCAGCAGGTCCGCGCCGTCCCCGACCGTGACGGCCACGCGGTAACGGTCACCGTCCAGGTACGCGCCGCCGGGATTGACCACCGTGTAGGTCACCTGCCCACTCGCGTCCAGGTAGTGCGGGCGCAGCACGCGCAGCGCCCCGCGGTGGAACTGGTGGGTTGCCACGGAACGCCCCGGGCGCGCCGTGATTCCCAGTTCCAGTTCACCGCGCCACGTCTCTCGCGCAGTTCCGGGGGACGACGACGCCGCGGTCACCGTGTTCGCCGATGCCGCCACAGTCAGCTTGGTCGCAGCTGTCCCCGCGGTCGTCGACGCCGACTCGGACGCGTCGTCCCGCGTGGCCGTCGGCGCGGCGGAGGCGTGCGTGTCGGTCACCGGTGCGGCTGGGCTCACGTGAGGTCCTGCATGAGGACGTCGTGGCGCAACCACTCGATCACGTGCTCGAGGCCCTCGTCCGTCTTCAGGTTGGTGAAGCAGAACGCCTTGTCCCCGCGGAACTGGTGGGAATCGGCCTCCATGACCGTGAGGTCCGCCCCCACGTGCGGCGCCAGGTCCGTCTTGTTGATGATGAACAGATCGGACTTGATCATGCCCTGGCCGGCCTTGCGGGGGATCTTCTCGCCCTGGGCCACGTCGATGATGTAGATCGAGAAGTCCACGAGCTCGGGGCTGAACGTGGCGGAGAGGTTGTCCCCGCCGGATTCCACGAACACGATCTCGAGGTCCGGATGCTCCTGCTCCAACCGGTCGATCGCCGCCTGGTTCATGGAGGTGTCCTCGCGGATCGCGGTGTGGGGGCACCCGCCGGTCTCGAGTCCCACGATCCTGTCCAGGGGCAGCACGCTGTTGCGGGAGAGGATCTTGGCGTCCTCGATCGTGTAGATGTCGTTGGTGATCGCCGCCATGGAGATGTCCTGGCTCAGCGCCCGGGTGAGGCGTTCGATCAACTGGGTCTTGCCCGCGCCCACCGGTCCGCCGATCCCGATCTTCACTGCCGTCATGTGGTTTATTCCTCCGTACGTTCGGTGGCGCGGTTCAGCTCATGAACATGCGCGCACGTTGGGTTTCGTGATGCATCTGGGCGATCTCCAACCCCGGGGAGACCACGCCCAGATCGGACATGTCCAGCGTGGAGATGCGCTCCCATGCGGCCGCGACCCGGGGGCGCAGTGCTCCCAGGGTGCGCTGGCCCGCGTTCTGCCCGATGGGGATCCCGCGCACCGCGTTCTGGGTCAGCGAGGTGAGGGTGGAGAACAGGAAGGCCTGCGTGATCGCTGCCGGGGGCACACCGTGGTCCACCCCGATCAGCGCGAACACGATCGCCTGGTGGCCGTGGCACGTCCCCTCCGCCACGAGGCGGGCGTAGCGTTCCAGTCCCGGGCCGGGTAGGGACAGCGTGCCGATCTCGAGCAGCCGGCGTCCCATGGTCAGCCCGGCTTGTCGCACCTGGGCCGGTAGGGCCTGGGCGAACATGAGGGCGTCGAGTCGGACGAGGCCGGCGTCGATGTCGGAGTCGGGTGTCGCGTCCGCCGGGGCTGCGGGGGGATCCGCGGGCGACGCCGCGCCATCGGCGGCCGCCAGCGCGGAAGGTGCCGTGCCCGCCGAGGCTCCGTTCGCCGTCGTCCCCGCGAACAACTCCGCGGTGAGCCGCACGGCCAGACCGTCCGCGTAGACGAGCTGGTGGTCGAGGAAACGTTCGAGCCAGTCCTGGAAGCTCGCTTGGTCCGACACGGTGCCGCGTTCCAGGTAGGTCTCCATGCCGAACGTGTGCGCGAATGCCCCCGTGGGCAGCGCGGAATCGCAGATCTGCAGCAGCGGCAGGAGAGATCCCGCCCAGTCCTGTGCGTCCCCGGTCATTAGTGCGTATGCTCCGCGTGGCGGAACGGGACCGGCATCACGCGCTCCTGCCGCTCGTAGGGCACGCCGTGCTCGTCCAGGTACTGGGTCACCGTGTGGTCGAGCTGCACCACCATGACCTCTGCGCCGTATTCGGAGGACGCGTCGAAGAACTGGGCCTGCAGGTGCCGGTTGCCCAGCCCGTGCGCCGTCATGCCCATCTCGGTGATGGTGCGCGGGGCGATCACGAGCACGTCCGTGGCCTCGACGGACACGACGACGACGCCGCGCTCGTCCCGGAGCAGGATGTCCCCGTCCTGGAGGTCGCCGGCCGCGCCGCGCGGACTGTCCAGGCGCAACCCCAGGGTGCGGCCGTGATCCGTGGTCACGCGCTGGATCCGCTTCACGAGTTCGGAACTGGGCAGCACCACCTTCTCCACGTGCAGCCCCTGCCGTTCGGAGGGGGACAAATCGGCCAGGTTGCCCAGGACGCGGTCGACGATCACGAGATCCTCCTTGTCGGGAACGTGTCAGGAATGGTTGTTCGGGGTGCCGGTGCCGGGGCGGCAACGACGGGCCCGCAACGACTGGTTGGCGGCGCCGGGTGCCCGCCGAGCGCCGTCGTCCGCGGATTGCCGGCGGCCGCGTGGGCTCAGAACAGGAAGTACCGCTGGGCCATGGGGAGCACGTCCACGGGCTCGCACGTGACCTTCTCGCCGTCCACGCGCACCTCGTAGGTTTCGGGGTCCACGTCCAGCTCGGGGGTCTCGCCGTTGAACGCGAGGTCGGACTTGCGCAGGGACCGGATGCCGTGGACCGCCTTGACAGTCTTCCGCAGACCGAGCTGCTCCGGGACGCCCGCGTCCACGGCCGCCTGGGACATGAACGTGATGGAGGAGGAGTGCACCGCGGAACCCAACCCGCCGAACGAACCGCGCATGGTCATGGGCTGGGGCGTGGGGATGGACCCGTTGGAATCACCCATGAGGGAGGAGACCACCTGCCCGCCCTTGAACACCATGAACGGCTTGACGCCGAAGAACGCAGGTTCCCACAGCACCAGGTCCGCGAACTTCCCGGCCTCCACACTGCCCACGTAGTCACCCACACCGTGGGCGAGCGCGGGGTTGATCGTGTACTTGGAGATGTAGCGCTTGAGCCGGAAGTTGTCGCCGCGCTCGGTGTCCCCGTCCAGCTTGCCGCGCTGCTTCTTCATCTTGTCCGCGACCTGCCACGTCCGCAGGATCACTTCCCCCACGCGGCCCATGGCCTGGGAGTCGGAGCTCGTGATGGAAAAGATGCCCATGTCCTGCAGCACGTCCTCCGCAGCGATCGTCTCCGGGCGGATGCGGGAATCCGCGAACGCCACGTCCTCGGGGATGTCCGGGTTGAGGTGATGGCACACCATGAGCATGTCCAGGTGCTCCTCCTCCGTGTTGCGTGTGAACGGCAACGTGGGGTTCGTGGAGGCGGGCAGCACGTTGGGGAACGCGGCGATCTTGATGATGTCCGGGGCGTGGCCGCCGCCGGCACCCTCGGTGTGGTACGTGTGGATGACCCGCCCGTCGATGGCCTTGATCGTGTCCTCCACGAACCCGGCCTCGTTGAGGGTGTCCGTGTGGATGGCCACCTGCACGTCGTAATGGTCGGCCACCTTCAAGGAGTTGTCGATTGCCGCGGGCGTGGCGCCCCAGTCCTCGTGCACCTTGAGCCCAATGGCCCCGGCTTTGATCTGCTCGGCCAGCGGTTCCACCGCACTCGCGTGCCCCTTGCCCAGCAGGCCCACGTTCATGGGGAAGTTCTCGACGGCGCGCAGCATGTTCGCGAGGTTCCAGGACCCGGGCGTGATGGTCGTGGCCTTCGTGCCCTCCGCGGGTCCGGTACCGCCACCGATCATGGTGGTGATCCCCGAGTTCAGGGCGGTGGCGAACTGGTCGGGGCTGATGAAGTGGATGTGGGTGTCCAGGCCCCCGGCGGTGAGGATGCGGCCCTCACCGGCCACGGCCTCGGTCGCGGGACCGATCACCACGTCCACGCCGTCCATGATGTTGGGGTTGCCGGCCTTGCCGATGGCCAGGATCCGCCCGTCCCGCAGCCCCACGTCCGCCTTGTAGATGCCCGTGTGGTCCAGGACGATCACGTTGGTGATCACGGTGTCCGCCACGGCCAGGTCACCCGGGGCGCCGTCGCGGACGGTGTTGCCGTCCTGACCCATCCCGTCGCGGATGACCTTGCCGCCGCCGAACACGGTCTCGTCACCGTGGCTCGTGAGGTCCTTCTCCACCTCCAGGAACAGGTCCGTGTCCGCGAGCCGGACGGCGTCCCCCGTGGTGGGGCCGTACAGACCGGCGTACTGCTGCCGGGACATCTCGAAGCTCATGAGCGTTCCTCACTGTCCAGGGGGCCGTTGACGGCGTTGCGGAATCCGAACACGGCACGGTCACCGGCCATCGCCACCAGGCGGACGGTCTTCTTGTCTCCCGGTTCGAAGCGCACGGCCGTGCCGGCGGGGATGTCGAGGTGGAAGCCGCGGGCGGCGTCGCGATCGAAGCGCAGCGCCGGGTTGGCCTCCGCGAAATGGAAGTGGGAGCCCACCTGCACCGGGCGGTCGCCGGTGTTGGTGACGTCCAGCTCCACGGTGTCGCGGCCCTCGTTGCACACCACGGGGGTGTCCGCCAGGACGTATTCGCCAGGGATCATGGGAGTCTCCTGCCTATCGGATGGGGGTGTGGACGGTGACGAGCTTGGTTCCGTCCGGGAAGGTGGCCTCCACCTGGACGTCCGAGATCATCTCGGGCACACCCTCCATGACGTCGTCCCGGCCGAGGATGGTGGTCCCCCAACTCATGAGGTCCGCCACCGTGCGGCCGTCCCGGGCGCCCTCGATCAGTTCGTAGCTGATGATCGCCACGGCCTCCGGGTAATTGAGCTTCAGGCCCCGGGCCTGGCGTCTGCGTGCGAGGTCCGCGGCGACGACGATCTGCAGTTTCTCCTGCTCGCGAGGGATCAAGTGCATTGCGGCTCCAAGGATGATCAGAAGGACGTCCGGCAGGGAAAGAAGACTACCTAACAATCGGCATGCTACGCCTGACGTGTGAAAACACACCCCGTAGGGCTCCGTCGTGTTCTTAGGAGTTGCCCGGGAGCCGTCCGGGCCTGCGCTCGGAGGTGCCCGAGTCGCAAAGGTCGCCGGGTCCGGTCGACGACGCCGCGCAGTGCCCGACGCCGCGTTGGGTGCGCTCCGCGGGTACGACGACGCCCGGGCTTCGTGTGCGGAACCCGGGCGGCGTCGTCGTGCGGTGGTCGTGGCGCGTTCGCTACGCGCGGGCACCACGAAGGATGGAGCCTACAGCTTCCACTCCCAGGCCTGGTCCACGAAACCGGGCGCATAGACCAGGGTTCCCGTTTTCGCTGGCACGTCCAACACAATCTTGCCGGTCGCACGCTCGGCGGGCCCCATCTCTGAGATCTGCTCGGCTTGCGTCAGACACGAGAACGCCGGGGCGGAAGCTACCGAATTCGCCGTGGTCCCGGACGGGGTGATGAACTTCCAGTCAAAGGGGTTGAACATGTATTCGCTGCCCTGGAAAGCCTCCTGGAACTGCTCCCGCGGTCCGGTCTCAGCGGACACATCGAGAGTCACGAAGTGCCCGTTCTCGGGTTTCTGTGCGTAACCCGGCGGGGGCGGGTCACCGACTGTGGTCGGCGGGATCCGTGTGGTCGGAGGACAGGGAGCGGAGGTGGCGTAGATCCTCGGGGTGCATGTCCTTCTGCGCTTCGAGCCCGTCGAGCAGCAGTTGCATCTGTCGCTGCAGTGCCGGAACCAGATCGGGGTGCCCCTGGTCCCGCAGGTGGGTGATCAGCATCCGCAGCCCCCGCAACATGGTGGCGGCCACGTCCGGCTGGTCGAGGCACGTCTGCCGGAGCTGATCGAAGGCGTGGGCGATGTATTCCTCATGGGAGAGGTTCCAGGGCTGGACGAGCACCCGGCGGGATCCGTCCTGCAACGCCGGGGGCGGAAGTGGAGTGATGAGCAACGTCCGCATCAGACTCCCCAGCCGCAGGATGACCTCCACGGCGGTCGTGGGGTCATTCACGGCCGGACTCAGGGCACGCAGCCCGATGTCCACGAGCTGCCGGATGGAGAAGTCGACGTCCTGGAGCGTGGTGCGCATATCGGACACGCCGATCGACTCGGCGAGACCCTTCCTACTGGCGGCCGAGGGGCGGGGCCACACCGTCAACAGGGGTTCACCGGCGTGGATGTAAGCACCCACGCGGGTGTCCATGCGCACGGTGGTATCGGGGGAGGCGGCTGCGAGGAGGTGGCGGATGTCCACCTGGCTGATCCATCCGCTGCGCGTGGCGGGAATGACCGCGGCGTCATCGGGGGCATCGTGGAAGTCCCGGGGGTCGACCTCACGCATCCCGGAGGGCACTTCGTCAAGTGCGGCGGCCACCTTCTCTCCCTCGTCCGCGATGACCCGGGCCACGTTGCCCACCTGGAGCCCGTGGGCCAGGTGATCCAGGTGCACGATGATGCCGATCACGGTGATCAGCGTCAGCACCACGGCGAGCGTCAGCGACACCTTCGGCGCAGGGGCCGTGGTCTCCCCGCTGACACTCGGCAGCGCCAGCACGCAGTAGAAGAAGGTGGCCACGAGCAGGCCAATCACGCGCTGACTCAGCCGGTCCCGGATGAAGGACCGCATGACCCGAGGTGAGAACTGGCTGCTGGCCAACTGCAGGCTGACCACGGTCAGGGAGAACACCACGCCCACGGTGGTGATCATCGCCCCGGCCACGGTGGCCAGCAACCACGTGGCCGCGTTGCTGCTCATCTCCAGCATGAACGGCACGTGGGTGTCGTACCCCAGGGCATGATCGACGGACGTCGCGATGATTGCCAACACGATCCCGCCCAGCATGATGATGGCGGGATAGAGGAACAGGCTCTCCTCAAATCGGTACCGCAGCGCCGCGAGGCGCAGCCGCCACGAGACGCCTCCACGTCCAGCCACTGTCTGTCCTCCGAGCATTGTTCGCCGACGAGCCTGCCGATCGTCAGCCTACCCAGACCGTTCACGGAGGCGGGCACGCGGAGCGTGGGCAAGGGGGCGGCACCTCGATAGCCTGGCCCTATGACGGAACAGAACAAGTGGCTTGCCCAGGTGGCTCAGAACCCCGGGCATTCTCAGTGGTATATCGAACGGTTCCGCACCATGGCCGCGCGCGGGGAGGACATCGTGGGGGAGGCCCGGCTCATCGACGCCATGGTTCCCCGCGGCGCTCGCATCCTGGATGCCGGGTGCGGAGCGGGGCGGCTGTCCGGGTACCTACACGCGGCCGGGCATCGGGTGGTCGGGGTGGACGTGGATCCCGAGTTGATCGACGCCGCCCGGCAGGACTACCCGGGCCCTGAGTATCGCGTGGCCGATCTCGCCGTACTGGCCGACATGGACCTCGGGGACGCCTTCGACGCCATCGTGTGCGCGGGCAACGTGGTCACGTTCCTAGCGGAAAACACCCGGCGGGACGTGCTGCGCGGCTTCCGCAGTCACCTGGGTCAGGACGGCCGCGCGGTGGTCGGTTTCGGCGCGGGGCGCGGCTACTCCGCCGAGGAGTTCTTCGCCGACGCCGCTGCGGAGGGTCTCACACCGCAACTCACCCTGGCGGGGTGGGACGTACGCCCCTGGTCCCCGGACAGCGAGTTCCTCGTGACCGTGTTGGGCGCCGCGGACGGGTGAGTGGAAGCGGCTGTGCTGAGGCGCCGATAGAAGTTACCGATTCATCCCCGACAACGCCTGCAAATGCGTCGGGCGGACCGCAGTGGCGTGGGGCTGGTAGTCGTCGTGCTTGCCGAGCCAGGACTTGATGTAGGGGCACACCGGGACGATGGTCTTCCCGTCGGCGATGGTGCCGTCCAAGGCCACCCTCGAGAGCGTGGACGCGAGACCCTGACCGCTGTAAGCGTCGTCGACGGTCGTGTGGTAGAAGATCCGCCGCGGCTCGTCGGCGCCGTCGAACGGCAGGTAGTGCGCCTCGCCGATGACCGCGTCACCGTCGAGGAGTTCGTAGCGGTGCCCGTCGGCGTTGTGGCGGACGGTGATGTCGGATTCGGTTTCCACGGGACTCTCCTGGGTGGGATCGGGCGGGGCGGGATCGGGCGGGCTCAGCCGCGGGGTCGCAAAGTGATGGTGGGCAAAGTCGGGGCCGGCAGTGGCGCGGGCTGACCGTCGGGAAAGGGGCCGAAGCGCGGGTACGGGGTCCCGTCCGAGTAAGTTCCGGACTCTGGGGTGGGGGCCGGTTCGGGGTCGATCTCGGCCTGCCACTGCTCACGGTAGGCCACGACCTCCTCGTGGGTGCGGCCCACGAAATTCCACCACATCACGATCTGCTCCCCCAGGGGCTCCCCGCCCAGGAGCATGGCCCGCACGGGCTTCTCACCGGCGGTTAGGACCACGCTGTCCCGCCCCGTGGGGAGGTAGGCCAGGTGGTCCTCCGGGATCGGCGCCGAGTTCACGCTCAGGTCCCCGGTGTCCACCAGGACCCCGTGCTCGAAGGACGGGTCCAGGTCCAGGTCCAGTTCCGTTCCCGGCTCCATGAGGATCTCAGCGGCCACCAGCGGGGGTGTATAGGTGTTCACCGGGGACGTGGATCCGGCCAGCTCACCGATGAATATCCGCAGCTCGGCGCCGTGGTTCTTCACGGGCTCTGGCGTGTAGTGCTCGAAGGTCGGTGCCATGTGACGGGTGTCGTCCGGCAGGGCGTACCACAGCTGCACGCCGTGCAGGGTGGTGGTGTCCGGGGTGGAGAACTCCTGGTGGGAGATCCCGCGCCCGGCGATCATGAGGTTGACCTCCCCGGGGCGCACGTCCGCGCTGTACCCGGCGGAGTCCAGGTGGGAGATGCCGCCGGTGAACAGCCAGCTCACCGTGGCCAGGCCGGTGTGCGGGTGGCGCGCCACGGACATGCCCCCGGTGTCCGCCACGGGATCGGGGCCGTAGTGGTCCAGGAAACACCACGCGCCGATGAGACTGCGATGGCGCTGGGGGAGGGTGCGGCGCACGGTCATCGCCCGCGGGCCACCCAGGGGCACGTCCCGCGGGGTCAGCAGGGCCGCCCCGGCACCGATCGCCTCGGTGCACAGGACCTCTTGCGGGTTGCGTTCCAGGTTGGTCATCGCGCACCTCCGGTGCTCGTGGTCGCACCGGCCGGCGCGGACGCAGTCTTACGGGGACGGACGGGGTGTCCGGACAGGATGGAGATCCGGTTGAAGGCGTTGATTGCGATCGCGGTCCACTGCAGGGCGGAGTACTGCTCGTCGTTCAGTGCTTCCCGGGCCGCGGCCTGCTCGGCGTGCCGCGTGTTCTCGTCGGGCAGCAGGGTGGCCGTTTCGGCGATGATCAGGGCGGCCCGTTCCACGGCATTGAAAAGAACGGTGTCACGCCATGCGGGGAGCACGGCGAGTTGCTGCGCGGTCACCCCGGCAGCCTCGGCCTTGCGAACGTGCAGGTCCAGGCAGAACGCGCACCCGTTGAGCTGGGACACTCGCACGTTGACCAGCTCCACGACCGAGGCGGGGGTGCCCGCATCCTCTGCAGCGGCACCGACCTTGCGGGAGAAGGCGTTGACCGCCCGCCAGCTGGAGGGGTCGGACTTGTCCAGGAAGAAACGGTCCTGCTCGGTCATGGCGGCTCCTCGTGGTTTCGTGCGCCGACTGTATTCGCCGGGGTCGACGACGCTGCTGTCGCGGCCACCCGGCGCGGGTCCGGGATGCGACGGGGCGGTCCGGGTGGAGATGAACTTGTTTAAACAGAAATATCTTCCTCGCAAGGCTAACTTGCGGTCGGGGTCCGCTCAAGGGGGCGGGACAGGGTGCGAGGCTGGAGATGGCTGCGCAAGAAGATTCTTAGACAAATGTTTTTGAGGCGAGGTAAAATCATCCCTCAGCTCAACGAGTTCTAAGGGCTTGAAAGGGGAGATCATGACCGCGCACACCGACACCGCTGCCCAGGCGGTGGACCCCGTGACCCTGTGGGGCCAGGTGATCGAGGGGTTCCAGAGCGCCAACAAGAACCTGCACCGAGAGGTGGCCGCGGCCCATGCGTTGAACGCCGCGGAGGCCGAGGCGTTGCTGCGTCTGACGCGCACCCCGCACCAGCGCATGCCCATGGCCGAATTGGCCCGTCAGGTGGCCTTCAGCACCGGCGGTTTCACCAAGGTTGCGGACCGGCTCACCAAGCGCGGCCTGGTCCGGCGTGCCCCGTGTCCCGAGGACCGGCGCGTCGTCTACCTCGAGCTCACCGCCGAAGGCCGCACCACGGCAGGGAAGGTCCGTGATCTCGTGGCCGAGACAATGACGGCCACGTTCGTGGACGTCCTGGGCCCCGAACGCGCCGTCGTGGTCGCACAGGCGATGGCCGATCTGCACCGCAGCGGCCTCGACCGTGCGTAGCGGTCTCGGCGACCGAGGCGCGAACCACCTCGGACAGGGGCCGATGCCGCTCGTGGTTCGCGCCGGCCGCGGCACCCTTTACGCTTGTCCTTAATCGAGATGGCTGAGCACAAGGATTGAGGGAGCCTGATGGCCGCTGGACTGGCTGCGCTGCTGGATGACATCGCGGCACTCGCCAAGCTGACCGCCGCGAGTGTGGACGACGTCGCCGGGGCGGCGGGGCGTGCGAGCGCCAAGGCCGCGGGCGTCGTCGTCGACGACACCGCGGTGGCCCCGCGATTCGTGCAGGGTGTTAACCCCAAGCGGGAACTACCGATCATCAAGAAGATCACGATCGGCTCCCTGCGCAACAAGCTGCTGATCATCCTGCCGGTGGCCCTGATCCTGAGCCAGTTCGCGCCGTGGTTGCTCACGCCGCTGCTGATGCTGGGCGGCACGTACCTGTGCTTCGAGGGCGCAGAAAAAGTGATCGAGCACCTGTCCCACCAGGAGCACGCCCCCAACGAACCCGCCGCGGACCGCGGTCCGGAGGCAGAGAAGAAGATCACCTCCGGGGCGATCCGCACGGACCTGATCCTCAGCGCGGAGATCATGGTGATCGCGCTCAATGAGGTCTCCCACGAGCCGTTCCTGACCCGCACGCTCATCCTGATCGTGGTGGCGATCTTCATCACGGTGCTCGTCTACGGCGTCGTGGCCCTGATCGTGAAGATGGACGACATCGGCCTGGCCCTGGCCCAGAAGGACTCCGAGGGCGCCCAGAAGTTCGGCCGGGGCCTGGTCAAGGCCATGCCCACGGTGCTGTCCGTGATCTCGATCGTGGGTGTCTTCGCCATGCTGTGGGTGGGCGGGCACATCATCCTGGTGGGCATGGCCGACCTCGGGTTCACCCCCGTGTACGACTGGGTCCACCACCTGGGCGAGTCCGTGCACCACGTGGCCGGGGTGGGCCCCGCGCTCGCGTGGCTCGTGGAGACGTTCTGTGCCCTGGTGCTGGGCATCGTGTGGGGTTCCATCATCGTGGGCATCGTCCACGTACTGCCCTTCGGCAAGAAGCACGGCGACGACGACGTTCACTCCTCCGATGCCGCCGGCCGTGAGTCCTCGGATGCCGACGACGCCGTGTCTACCCACCGGGGGAACGTCGCCGCGGTGCGCGGAGCGCCGTCGTCCGGGGTCTCGGCGACCGGGGCGTCGTCATCGGCAGATCCTCACGTGGAAGGCGGCTCGACCGCGGTCAGCGAGCCGCCCCGGGGCTGACCTCCCGCAACCCCGCCGAAGCGCACAGCTCCACGAGGCCTTCCATGCCGAAGGCCTGCAGCGGGCCCACCACCCCGCGCGCCCGTGAACGGTCCTTGAGCACGTGCTCCGCCCCGGCCGCCAAGAGGTGACCCGTGAGCGTGTAGACGTTGGGACCCGCCACATGGACCTCGGACACGGTCTCGCCCCGGGAGTCGGTGACCATTGCTATGGCCAGGGAGGACGACTTCGCCCGCTCACTCGCGCTCGGCCCGCCCTCGGACCCGGTCAGGGCGGTGATGCCCTTGCCGAGCGCCTTGCGGGCCAGGGACGAGGAACCGGCCACGGCCATCACGGGCAGCGCAGCCTTCATGACTGGCCCCGGCGCGGAGAACCACCCGTTGAACACCTCGATGTTCGCAACCTCCGGGAACGCCTCCGGCAGGAACACGATCTCGCTCCCGGGGACCATCACCGCATTGCGCTTCGCCCCGTCTACCGTGAACGTGTGTTGCCGCGGTATCCGCCCCGGCTTCTGCCACCGGTGATCACGCCACACCAGGAACGGTTTGCTCAGCTCTTCGAGCATGGTGGTCATGGTCCCGCCGCTCAACCCGGTAGGGCCCGCCCCGGGGGCGAAGTAGCCCACCCGCAGGGTCTCGGCGCGGTCCCCGGCGCGTTCCAGAGCCAGGGATCCCGCGAGGATCCCGGGCACGTAGTCGTAACCGAATGCGGGCAGCATGGTGCCGCGGGGCGCATCACCCGGCGCAGCGGCGTCGTCGGACGCGGCGGCGGGATAGCGCTTCTGGAGTCGACGCACGAAGCCCACCTCACCCGTCGAGTCCAGGTAGTGGGCACCCTGCGACGCGGCGGCGTCCGCGGCCACGTCCCCGAGTCGCTCGAAGGGACCCACGGTGGTGACCAGGACGTCCCCCTCGGAGACCAGCGCGCGGACGGAATCGGGCTCAGCCAGGTCCGCGGTCCGCACGTCCAGGCCGCCCAGCGTGCAGGCCAGCTGGTTCAGGGGCCGTTCGCGGCGCCCGGCGAGGACGGGGCGCACTCCCCGTTCCACGAGGGACTCGACCACCAGGCGGCCGGTGTATCCGGTGGCTCCGAAAACCACCACGTGAGCGTTCATGGGTGTCCTCCTGCGCTGAGACGGACCGCAACGGGTGCCGTGCGGGCTGGTTCGTCACGTTACGGGATCGGGCCGGAGTGCGCGACGACTACGCGGGCTCTCCGCGCACCACGTCCACGTGCACGTGGTCCAGGTGGCGCAGGATCTCGTTCGCGGGCGGCGGCGCGTTGTAGGGGTGCCAGCGCCCGGCGGGGGAGCGCGAACCCCAGACCATGTCGTCGAAGATCACGTACTGGACGTCCAGGTCCTCGGCGTGGGCCACGAGCCAGTGCGCGAGCTGCCACCCCTGCCGGCGGTTCTCCTCCGTCACGGGGCGGAAGAACACGTCGACGGCGCGCCCGTCGTAGTGCGTGGAATTCTCGCCATGTCCGTGGCCCACACCGCCCGGGGCGTAACCGCCGAGGCTCAGGGGGCCGAAGACCTCGATCATCGCGTCCCGGACCGCTTCGGCCCGGGGCGTCAGCCCGGAGGGGGTGATCTCCTGCGCCTGGAGTCCCTCGCTGCTGTGCCCGCGGCAGCGCAGGCTGGGCCCGGCGTCGTCGGGCGGGCCGTGCGTGAGACGCTCCATGACAGTCGGCTCCACGCCGGGTACCGCGGAGGCGTCCGCACCGCGCACGACGGCGGTGGTCGCGGCCTTGGCCTCCTCGCGGGTCAGAGGGACGTCCCCGTCCTGCGTGGTCACCGTGCATTCCGCCCTGCCCAGTGCGGGAGGGGCACTCGACACGAGCGAACGCAGCGGTCCCGAACCGGCCCACACGGCACCCACCACGAGGGCCAGCACCACGAGCAGACCCAACGTCCAGCCGACGGCGCGTCCCGGAGCGCGGCTCATGAGGGGGACGGGGACGTGGTGTGCGGATGCATGACGGGTCCTTGTCGGGGTGCGGTCGTGTGTCACCATGATGCCGGGTCAACCTTGCCGCGCCCCGCGTACCGGCCCGCTCCCGTGCCACCGGAGGTCATGATGAACGAACGCCCCGCGTCCCCGTGGCGGATCGAGGACGTGGACGTCCCCGGCTACCTCGCGGCATTGGACGTCGACGCCCCACAGCTCGCCGCCGCCCCGCGGGACCTGGGCCTGCTCGAACGGCTGCACCGCGCCCATGTTTTCACGTTCCCGTTCAGCAACGTGGAGGTGCTGCTCGGACGGCATCCCGGGGTGGAATTGGCGACCGCGCAGGACCAACTCGTCCGACGCCGCCGCGGCGGATACTGCTTCGAGCACTCGCAGTTGTTCGCGGCCGTTCTGGAAACGCTGGGCTTCACCGTGCGCCGCGCCCTGGGCCGCGTGCGTTCGTTCGACAGCCCCCGCACCCACATGACCGTGCTCGTGGACCTCGCCGGCACACGCTACCTGTGCGATCCCGGCTTCGGTTTCAGCATCACAGGTCCCATCTCGTTGCACGACGGCGCTCGCCGCGTGGAGGGGAACCGCACCTTCTCGATCGGGCGGGTCACGGACGAGGGCTGGCCCGTGTGGTCGTTCGAGCGGGACGGGGACATGGAACACGTGCTGGACGAGTCCACCATCCACCCCGCGGACGTGCGGATGGGCCACCTGCAGACCTCGACCGGTGCGGAGTCCATATTCCGCCATCACCTCATGGTCATGAAGCACACCCCGCGGGGCCACGTGACCGTGACCGAACACGGCACCACCGTGCGCACCCCTGGGCGGCCGACCCGGCAGCGGGAACTGACGGCCCCGGAGATCGTGACCGAGGTCCGGGATCTGGGCGTGCGGATCACCGAGGAGGAAGACGCGCAGCTCACCGACGTCGTGACCCGGATGAGGGGCTGATCGGGGCGGGATCGGCGGCCGCAGGCGGCCAGTCGTGGGGGGGGGGGGCGACGGCTGCGAGCGGCCGGGACACCAGAAATTAACGCGGCACGGGCTTCGCGTTCGCAAAATTCCATCACGCCGATGGCATGATCTTCACCTGGCTGAGCATTTCCCCCGATGCTCGGCCAGTGCTGCGCCCGGAATGAGCTGACCGGGCGGGCCACAACTGAATACCCCCCCATGTAGAAAGCAGCCCCCCATGCGTTTCTTCCGTTCCTCCGTGGTGCCCGCGGCGGCCCTCGCCGTGGTCACGGCGCTGTCCCCGTTGGCGCTCTCCCCGTCATTCCTGGCCCCGGCGAACGCCGCTCCCGCAGTGGCCGCTCCCGCGGTCCGGACCGCGCCGCGGGTTCCCGAGGCGCCCGTGCTCGCGGCTCAGGCCCCCGCCCTTCCCGCGACCGCCCATCACAAACCCTTCAAGGCCGCGGGCAAGAACTCGAGCTACCACATCTACACGAACGGCATCGACCGTTCGAAGGCCGTGGGTGTGCTGTTCTACCTGGGCGGCGACTACGACAACCCCGGCGAGACCTGGGTGCACAGCCCCCAAGGGACCGCGCTCACAGCACTGGCCGCTCAGGCCCGCAAGAAGAACATGATCCTGGTGGTCCCCATCTCCCCGGACCACAAGCTCAAGCCCAACGGCATCACGTGGTGGGAGGACGCGGACGGCAACGGCGACTACTTTCGCGCGCTCAAGGACAGCCTCGTGAAGACCTACGACCTGGACACCTCCCGCGTGTGGCTCGCCGGCTACTCGGGTGGCGCGGAGTTCATCACGTACGAGCTGCTGGCCGATCGGCAGAACTGGATCCGTGGCGGCGGTGCGACAATCATCGGCGGCGGCGGTGCCAGCGGCATGCAGACCGCGCCGAGTGCCGCGGTGCGCTCCCTCCCGATCACGTGGCACGCGGGGACCAAGGACGTGGCCGGCAGCACCAACCCGCCCACGTGGTCCGCGTCCGCCGCCGCAGCCCAGGGCATGAAGCGGTTCCGGGCGGACGGGTTCACCCGCACCTCCCTCAAGACCCTGCAGGGCTACAACCACGACGACTACGACATCGTGGGCCTGATCGCCCAGGGCTTGGCCACGCTGCCGCCCGCGCCGACGACGACGGGCCAGAACGCCACACTGGGCACCCCTCAGACGTCCTGGCTGCGCGGGGCCATCCGGACCGACTACGTCGCCACGGGCGGGATGGGGACATATGGGCAACCGACGTCGGCGGAGAAGCCCACGGGCCGCGCGGGCGGGGTCTACCAGGGCTTCACGAAGAACTACACGTATTACTGGAGCCCCGCGACCGGCGCCCACCCCGTGAAGTGGGGGACCGGCATCGGTAACGCCTACAAGGCTGCCGGTCTGGAGCGCGGGTGGGGCTATCCCGTAATGGCGGAGCGCAAGATCCCCGGCGGCGCCTACCAGGACTTCCGCAACGGCAACGCCCGCTACCGCGCCATGTACTCCCCGGCCACGGGCACCCGCGTGATCAAGCTCAGCGGCGGGATCGGTACGGCCTGGCAGAAGGCCGGGCACGAACACGCGTGGGGGTACCCCGCGACCGACGAGTACGCCGTCTCCGGCGGTATGGCCCAGCGCTTTTCCCGCGGTGTGGTGGCCACGTGGCACCGCTCCACCGGCAAGGTCACGGTGAGTCGGGGGTAGCGGTACCCGACCGGTGCCCCGGACGCACGGCAACCACCGTGCGTCCGGGGCGTGCCACCCGGGGTGTTGCGCCCATGGTCCGGACGAGGGCGTGATGCCCCGGCCCCCGCGCAGGGACACGACCGGCGCCTGCAGTTTCTCGGCCAGCGCGCGGATCTGATCCGCAGCGTACCGGGCCCGCTGCCCACCATGATCATGGGATTGCGCGCACTCGTGAGTGCCTCCACTGCCGTGAAGCTCGGCTTCGCGCGGGAGGAGTCCGGGCGGATCAGGGTCTCGGACGAGTTCCTGCGCAATGGCCAGGACGCCCTCGAGGGCTATTTGGGTCCCGACGGGGTGCTGCAGGGTGAGTTGATCGACGTGCCGGACCTGCCCGTGCGCTGGGTCGACGACGTCGTGGCCGCGGTGGCCCGGCGGGTCGTGCGCCCCGGGGAAGCCGTCGCGGAGTCCGCGCTCAACGGGTGGCTGCGGATGTTCGTGCCCGACGCCGCGTTCTTCCACCGGCACGTCGTGGACACGGGAGTGCTCAGGCGCGCCCCGGACGGGGCCCGGTACGAACTGACCGAGGATTGAGCGGGGGCCGCGGCGCGAGGGGCCGGCCGCACCATCGATGCGGAGGGTTCCCGCGGTCTCCGTCGGCTTCCGTTCCACGGAGCCGTCCGGTGGGGAGCGCCGGATAACGGTTGCCTTCGACCGACCCAGCGAATGACGAAGTCCCGCCCGACCTTCCGGTCGAACGGGACTTCTTGCGGTGGCTATTCATGGAAACGGTGAAACCCCACGTCAGACGCGCCTCTCGCGGACGGTCTGAACACTTCACCACACGCCCAACCGTAGGTTCACCACACGGCGCTGGGACTCCAGAACTGTCAGTGACCTCTGGCAACGTGCTGGACATGACGCGCGCCTACACCGCCCTGTGCGACACGACCGACCGGGGCCAGGACGCATCACCGCCCTTCGCTGGGCCCTGGACCACGCCGAGGACGGCCAGCCCGTCACGCTGTGGTGCTGGGACAAGGGGGGCCTCCCTGCGGGGCTAGAGTCCAAGGCCGGAGCCCCGAACGCCCCGGGGTGGAGCGCTCAGGGCCTGGTGTCTAGTTGGCGAACTAGGACTGCGACTCTAGTCGCTCCATGCGCAGTGCTCGCAGTGGGCCAAGGCCCAGAACGGAGGCGAGCCAATGGCACGCACCGCGCGTAGGAGCGCCCGCACGGGGCGCTTTGTGAAGGCTTCGACCGCACGTCGGAGTCCCCGGACGACCATGACCGAGCGGATCGGTCGCGGCACGTCCAACAAGACGACCGTCCACCGCTCCACCATCACCGGACGGTTCGTCAAGGAGTCCACGGCCCAGAGCCACCCGAGCACGACGATCAGTCAGCGGGTGTGAGCCATGGCCAACTTCAAGATGAGTCCCGGCTGGGAGAAGGAACTGGAGAAGGCTGTTCGGCCCGCTCTGAAGGACATCGCCTCTGACTACCAGAAGATGTTCGACTCCCTCCTCCGGCGTTACAAGGGTCGGCCCGTCTCCGAGATCAAGCCCGTGCTGCGGCGCGAGTGGTCACGGGTCGGTGGGTCGATCTCCGATCCCGAGTTGACCGAGTACGCGACTCACATCAGCGAGGGCACTCACATCCAGATGCGGGTCAAGTAGGTCAGGTGGGATGCGGCGGCGAGGGGAAGCGTCCGCTGCACCCCACCCCTCACGGCGGTGCCCTAGGAGTGTCGGACCCGCCTGCTAGAGATGTTCGTGAGCCCGGAGAGGCCGGGGAGCGCATGAAGGGAGCCACCACCATGGCCAAGTCAGTCTTCTACTCATTCCACTACGACCGTGACAAGTTCCGGGTGCATCTCGTCCGCGAGATCAACTCCCTCACTGGCGCGCCCGAGGTCACGGGGCAGAACTGGGAGCAGGTCCGTCGCCAGAGCGAGGCGGCTGTTCAGAAATGGATCGACAAGGAGATGAACTACAAGAAGGCGGTCATCGTCCTCGTCGGTCGCGAGACTTCCAAGCGACCCTACGTGCAGTACGAGATCGAGCGAGCCTGGTCGATGAGGAAGCCGTTGCTCGGTGTCCGCATCCACGGGCTCGCCTCCATGAGTGACGGGGCCGACTCTGCGGGGGCGGACCCGTTCAAGGCGGCGGGCCTCTCCGGCGTGCCCCTGTTCGACCCCACGGCAACCGACTGGAGCGGTCGAATCGACACCAAGGCGACCTACAACAACCTGGTGCGTCAACTGCCCTCTTGGGCTGACCAGGGCGTGACGAAGTGGCGGTGAAGGAAGGCGAGGGCTGCCCCTTCTGCGAGATCGTTCAGCGGGACGATGAAGACGCCCGCGAGGTGTACCGGGACGATCACGTCGTGGCCTTTTTCCCGACCGATCCTGCCGTCCTGGGCCACACGATGGTCGTACCACGAAAGCATGTTCCGGACATCTGGTCACTCTCGGAGGAGAAGGCGGCTCATCTGGCCCGCGCCACCGTGCGCCTCGCTGGGGCGATCCGAGAAGCGGTGCACCCTGAGGGGCTGAACCTCATCCAGTCCAACGGAGAGGCGGCAACCCAGACCGTCTTCCATCTCCACGTGCACCTTGTGCCCCGCTGGGGCGGGGATGCGATGGGACCTATCTGGCCGGAGGAGACGGACTACAGCGAGGATCGGAAGGACCATGCCCTCAGGGCTGTGCGTGAAGCGTGCAGGAGCCTGAGCAGCGATGTGTGAACACAAGCCGCCGCAGCGTGACCCAGAGGACACCCGCAAGCACCTCGACTTCATCCAGGCCGTCGTCACACGCATGTCCGCCGCGTCGTCCACGGCCAAGGCGTGGCTCCTGCCCGTGGTGACCGCTGCCTACGGCTATGCCCTGACGCAGAACGCCGACTCGGTGGCACTGCTGGGTCTCGGGGCGACACTGCTATTCGCCTATCTGGACGCCAACTACCTCCGGCAGGAGAAGCGCTTCCGCAGCCTCTACAAGACCGTCGCCCAAGGCAAGCACGACATCGCCACGTTCTCGCTTCAACCCGATGACCTCCCCTCGGACGTTCCCACGAAGGAGAAGGGTGACTGGCCTGGCCGTGCGCCGGAGTGGATCAATCGCGTATTGCCGGGACCGAACGTGTGGCTCTCCTGGTCGATCCTGCCGTTCTACGTCCCCTTGGTCCTTGTAGGCATCTTCATCGCCTGCTGGGTTCGGTGAGGGTCGTACACCTGTCTCCCTACGCTCGATAGCACCCAATAGCGCAAGCCCACCTCAGGAGGGACCGACATGACCCAGCAACACCCCAAGGACACCCTCCAGGCCGATCTGGAGGCGCTGGCTGAGGTCTTCGAGGCCGAGGAGCGCGAAGACCGCCGCAAGGAGGCTCAGCGCCGTCGTGACGGCCTCCCCGAGCCGGGGCGGGACATCCGCACATTCGAGGGCTTCGCGGACGGTGGAGCGACTCCTCGAACCTGAGCACCTCGCTCCCGGGCCGCTACCTCTGCGCGACCCATGCCTCCACCAGGAGAGTAGAGGCAACGGCGTACTCGCAGCGGTCTCGGTCGAGGTCGGGGACGAGGTGGGTGAGGTCGTTCGTGGCGCGCTCGGCTGCGTCGAAGACGGCGGAGATCAGGGTCTGCTGGTTGGTCGCTCTCATGCGCCTGGACTGTAGCCAGGCTGGCCGACATCCTCTGCCACTCCAGCGCATCTGGCCTTGCGACCTACGGCGTCTAGGCGATGCAGAACCCCGCGCCCTCCCAGTGAAGAGCGCGGGGTTCTAGTTCGGTCAGCCCTTCGGCGGGTAGGAGTCCTTCCCGTAGGAGTTCTTCTCACCGATGGTGCCGTCCATCTTCTTGATGACGTGCTCCACGCCTCGGTCCTTGGCCATCTCCCGGCCAGTCGCCTGTGCTGCCGCCTTCGTGTCGTGGACGTTGCTCGCACGGCTGTTGCCCTGCGCGCGGTTCTTCCACTGGCCGTCCTCGTGGTACGTCTCGATGTCGCCCTTGCCCATGCTCACCTCCTTTCTAGGCTGGTCTCTGCTTCCCAGCATGACCGGCACCTCTGACAATCCTCGGCGTCGTAGGCCCTACAGGGCGCTGTCGGCCTCGGTGCGACAGTGGCTCAGGATGTCCTCGCGGAAATGGTGCTTGGGTCGCTTCCTGACCCCTTTAGCGACTTCCTTGGCCACCTTCCAGAAGAGCACCGCCCTCGCGCCCCTTCCAGCCCGCCCGCAGAGCAGTAGCGAACAGCAGGTCCGGCTCGATGACGTGCCCTCCGCTCGATGACGTGCCCTCCCTTGCGCAACTCCATGAGGCCGTGGGTCACGCGGTCACCGTCGCGGGAGTCGTGCATCGTGGTCCCGCCGTAGTGGGCCGCCCCCTTCATTCGGTCCGGTCGCTGTGCGAGTCGTCGGTTTCCGATTGATGGGTGCATTGCCGA
>NZ_JAVKPO010000062.1:0-632 GCF_040980945.1 Kocuria sp. CPCC 204721 | reverse complement strand
GGTTACGTCGTACAGGACCAGCGACAGGTCCCCGTGCCCGGCGGCGTGGGCGAAGCACGCCGCGGCGACCTGGTCGCGGTAGCCGCGTTCCTGGGCCCGGGCCAGGCACCGGAACATCGTGCGCAGCGACGCGTGCGGCACACCGAGCTCGTCCAGCACCCGCAGCGAGTCGGCCTTGCTCGTGGGTTCCACGATCCGCGCCAGCACCAGCGCCTTGAACGCCTCATCGCCCAGGGCATCGAACCCCAACCTGGCGTACGCGCTGGTCAGCACGTGCCACAGCAGTGCGCTGCACTTGCCGGTGATCACCGACTGCCCCGCCGGCACCGCGCCCGCGCTCAGGTCGAGCTCGCCCTGACCCGGGTGCATCTTCACCCGGGCGGCCTCCAACAGCGCGGTCAGCTCGGCCTCGGTGTGCGCTGAGCCCAGGTGCTCGAGGACTTTGTCCCGCCCGCCCCGGCGCTCAGCGATCTGCACCGCCGTCGCCCCCGACGCCGTCCGGACCTTACGCACGAACACCACGGTCCGACCCTACCCACCCGATTAGTGTGTCGCCGACCCCCGCCACAGGACCCTGACCAGCGACAACACCGGCCAAGTCAGCCAGGAGCTCTCAAGTGGCACGAGTCAGG
>NZ_JAVKPO010000061.1:0-674 GCF_040980945.1 Kocuria sp. CPCC 204721 | reverse complement strand
GATTTAAAATTAAATGCTTTTGAAGTGGGAGAAAACCTCGTTGCTTTCCTCATCCCCCACTTTGCTAATTTCGTTATAATCAACTATACCATCACAGAGGATGAAGTGGCACTGACGCTAAAAAGCAAGTCTACTTGCGCTTGCTGTGATCGTTGCCATATCGAGACACATCATACCCGTGGCTGGCAAAAAAGGAAAGTAACCATGCCTCCGCTCGGTGGAAAACGTTTTACACTGATTTTGTATATGCGTAAATTTCACTGTAAGGCCGATGGTCATTTCTTTACAGAGCAACAGCCCGATTGGCTCAACAAGTATGCTAGATTTTCCATTGACTGTACAAGACTAATGAACCAAGTGCACTTACAGATGTCATCAGTCTCAGCTTCCAGAATATTGTCGGATATGGGAATACATTGCTGCCCCAACACATGTATCAATCATCTCAAGAATATAAAACTAGCTTCAGATAGGACGGCAACCAACATTGGTATAGACGATTTTGCTAAAAGGAAAGGCTATTCGTATGGTAGTGCCATCGTCAATCATGACACTGGTCAAGTGTTGGAATTGATTGATTCTAGAGACTCCGAAAAGGTCGCTGAAGTCCTGAGCCTCTATCATCATGTGTCCACCATCACTCGCGATAGGGGCAAGTGTTACATCAAGGCTAT
>NZ_JAVKPO010000060.1:0-707 GCF_040980945.1 Kocuria sp. CPCC 204721 | reverse complement strand
GAAAGGGCCCTTCTTCAGGCTGCGTGGCATGTGTCAGGCTCCTTAGCGCTTGTTCTTGCCGGTGCGACGACGGCGGACGATGAGCTTGTCGCTCTCCTTGTTGGGGCGGCGGGTGCGGCCCTCGGGCTTGCCGTTCGGGTTGACCGGGTGACGGCCACCGGAGGTCTTGCCCTCGCCACCACCGTGCGGGTGGTCGACGGGGTTCATGACCACACCGCGGACGGTCGGGCGGACGCCCTTCCAGCGGTTGCGGCCGGCCTTGCCCCAGTTGATGTTCGACTGCTCGGCGTTGCCGACCTCGCCGACCGTGGCGCGGCAGCGCACGTCGACGTTGCGGATCTCGCCGGAGGGCAGCCGGAGCTGGCCGTACTTGCCCTCCTTGGCGACGAGCTGCACCGACGCGCCGGCGGAGCGGGCGAGCTTGGCGCCGCCGCCCGGACGGAGCTCGACGGCGTGGATCACGGTGCCGACGGGGATGTTGCGCAGCGGCAGGTTGTTGCCGGGCTTGATGTCGGCGCCGGGGCCCGACTCGACGACGTCGCCCTGGGACAGCTTGTTCGGCGCGATGATGTAGCGCTTGGAGCCGTCCACGAAGTGCAGCAGCGCGATGCGCGCCGTGCGGTTCGGGTCGTACTCGATGTGCGCGACCTTGGCGTCGACGCCGTCCTTGTCGTGGCGACGGAAGTCGATGACGCGGTACTGGCGCT
>NZ_JAVKPO010000007.1:0-149461 GCF_040980945.1 Kocuria sp. CPCC 204721 | reverse complement strand
GTGCTCCGTGCGGGCGGTCTCGAGGGCGGCGGGGCCGGTGTGCGCCTGGGCGACGGCGTAGCCGGCGCGGGCCAGGTAGGTGGCGACCATCTGCGCCAGAGGCTTTTCGTCGTCGACCACCAGCACCCACCCGGCTGAGGACGCATCCCTGTCTGCGGAGATCACCATGATCCCAGTGTGTCCCGCCGTCCCGACGTAGAAGCCACTCGGGGGCCGGATGGTCCGCAATCTTCGCCAAACCTTCAAGGAATCTGGGCTCCCGCCTGCCGGTGGCCTGCCAGAATGGTTCTCAACCCCCGCATTTTCTGGTGACCCGACAAGGAATCATGGACACCCTTTCCCGTAGAAGTCTGCTCGTCGCCGGATTCGGCCTGCTCGGCTCCGGCGCCCTGGCGGCCTGTTCCTCACCTGCCCCGTCCCTCCCAGCAGGGGTGGGGGCCGGGACGGCCTCCGCCGGAGCCGGTCAGCGCCTCGTGGACACGGCGCTCACCGCCCGGCCGGTCACGCTCGATCTGGGCGGATCGACGGTGGCGACGTGGGCCTACGGCGACAGTCTCCCCGGTCCGCTCATCCGCGCCACGGCCGGGGACCGGCTGCGCATCCGGGTCGAGAATCGCCTGCCGGCGGACACCACCGTGCACTGGCACGGCATCGCCCTGGCCAATGGCGCCGATGGGGTGCCCGGGGTGACCCAGGATCCGATCGCCGCCGAGGCGACCTACACCTACGACTTCACCGCCCCGGACCCGGGGACCTACTTCTACCACCCGCACGTCGGGGTGCAGCTGGACCGCGGTCTGTACGCCCCGCTGATCATCGACGACCCGCAAGAACCCGGCGCCTACGACCACGAGTGGATCCTCGTCCTCGACGACTGGGTCGACGGCACCGGCCGTACCCCCGATGAGGTCCTGGCCGCACTGACCTCCTCCCGGGACAACGGCGGGATGCCCGGGATGGACCACGGCAACATGGGCGGGATGGAGGGCATGGACATGTCCTCCGGCTCCTCGGAGGGCATGGCTGGGATGGACCACGGGGCGATAAGCGCCGGGGACTCCCCGTACGGCGATGACGCCGGGGACGTGTCCTACCCGCACTACCTGGTCAACGGGCGGGTTCCCGCGGACCCGGAGGTGCTCACGGCGAAGCCGGGCCAGAAAGTGCGGTTGCGGATCATCAACGCCGCCGCGGACACCATCTTCACGGTCGCCCTGGGCGGGCATCGCATGACCGTCACACACACCGATGGGTTCCCGGTGCAGCCGCAGGACACCGATGCCCTCTACCTGGGCATGGGAGAACGCTACGACGCGACCGTCACCCTGGCCGAAGGGGTCTTCCCCTTCGTGGCCGTGCCGCTGGGCAAGGACGGGCAGGCCATGGCCCTGGTGCGCACCGGGGCCGGCAATCCACCGCCGTCGTCAGTACGACCGGCGGAACTGGACAGATCCGTGCTCATCGGCGCCGACCTGACACCGGCGGACAGCGCCCGGCTGGAGGCCCGGGACCCCGACGTGTCCCTGGACCTGGCCATGACCGGGCAGATGAACCCTTACGAGTGGGGATTCAAGGGGGCCCCCTACGGGCAGCACGATCCTGTGCAGATCCAGGAGGGACAGCGGGTGCGGCTGACCGTGGCCAACCACACGATGATGGCCCACCCCCTGCACCTGCACGGGCACACCTTCGCGCTGCCCAACGGCCTGCGCAAGGATACCGTCCTGATCGCCCCGATGCGATCGATGGCCATCGACGTGCAGGCGGACAACCCCGGGAACTGGCTGATCCACTGCCACAACATCTACCACGCCGAAGCCGGCATGACGACCGAACTGAGATACCGCCCATGACCACCCTCTCCCGCCGCTCCCTGCTCACCTTCGGCCTGGTCGCCGGCACCGGACTGGCCGTCACCGCCTGCTCACCACAGTCCGGGAACTCCACCGCCCCGGCCTCCAGCACGGGCACCGCCATCACCCACGTCCACGCCATCACCCGCGATGCGGCCGGGACGATCCTGCTGGCCACCCACGAAGGCCTGTTCCGCCTGGACGACCAGGACCTGACCCAGGTCGGCCCGGTAGTGGACCTGATGGGCTTCACCACCACCGGCGAGGGGCGCTACCTCGCCTCCGGCCACCCGGGTCTGGGCGTGGACCTGCCTGAACCGGTCGGGCTGATCGAGTCCACCGACGCCGGTGAGAGCTGGAGAGTGCTCTCGCGGGCCGGGGAATCGGACTTCCATGCCCTGGCCGCCGGCCCGAACGGGGTCATCGGCTTCGACGGGCAGCTGCGCATCAGCGCCGACGGCCGCAACTGGGACACCGCCGCCATCCCCTCCGCCCCCGCTTCTCTGGCGGTCGCCCCGGGTACGGGCACGGTGCTGGCCACCACCGAGGACGGCCTGCTGCGCTCCTCCGACAACGGCACGACGTGGACGACGGTGGACACCCCGCAGTTGATGTCCCGGGTGGCCTGGGCCGACGACGAAACGATGGTGGGCGCCGGCATCGACGGGCGCCTGCTGACCAGCCGTGACGCCGGGGACACCTGGACAGCCAGTCGGGACCCGGTCGGCGAGGTCGTAGCCCTGGGAGCAGGTCTGACCGACGGCGGGGAGGTCGAGGCGCTGCTGGTGGAGGGCCCCCGGGTGCTGCGGAGCCTGGACGGTGGAGCCACGACGGAGCAGCTGCTGTGAACACCACCGCTCGTGCCCCCAGGCACAGTCGGCGACCATTCACGCCTGACAGCGCGCCAGGCAACAAGGGAGTAGGGGGCCATCATGAGTAAGGACGACTCTACGCACCAGGACGCCACCCATGCCGCGATGCCGGCGGAGGCCGGACGTGTCCCGCGGAAACGGCTGACCGGCATCGACGCGGCGCGCGGGCTGGCGCTGATCGGGCTGACCGCCATCCATTTCCTGCCCGCCGAGAACGAACAGACCCACGAGGCGACGCTGAGCTGGACCCTGTTCTCCGGAGACTCCGCCGCCCTGTTCGCCCTGCTGGCAGGGGTGGGCCTGGCCTTCGCCACCGGTGGCCGACACCCCCGAACAGGCCGACGGATGACGGGAGCGCGGGTGGGCGTGGCGGTGCGGGCCCTGCTGATCTTCGCCCTCGGGGTGGCAATCAACTCCCTGATGCCCGAGGACCCACCGGCGTTCAACATCCTCACCTACTACGGCATCTTCTTCGTGCTGACCATCCCCTTCCTGCACCTGCCCGCCCGGACGCTGTTCCTCAGCGCAGCTGGGTTCGCGGTGGCGGCACCGGTCCTGATGCTGGAGCTGGGCGACCAGGTCCCGGAATTCTCCTCCGGCAATCCCACCGTCATCGACGTGCTCACCGACCCCGGCGCCACCCTCGCCCAATTGCTGCTCACCGGCACCTACCCGGCCCTGCCCTATCTGACCTACTTGCTGGTGGGCCTGGGCATCGGACGCCTGCACCTGCACCACGTCGAGATCCAAACCCGTCTGTTGGTGATCGGGGTGGGTCTGGCGGTCACGGCCCGGCTGGCCTCCTGGCTGGTGCTCTACATCTTCGGCGGCTATCACCAGCTCACCCACGCCGCGTCCTTGGACGAGGAGACTCTGGCCGGGATCCTGATCTGGGGCCCCGACGACGCGCTGCCCGCGGGCTCCTGGTGGTGGCTGGCCATCACCACCCCGCACACCAACATGCCCCTGGCCATCGCCTGGAGCCTGGGGGTGAGCCTGGCCGCGCTCGGGGCGTTCCTGCTACTAGCCCGCAAGGTCGGTCCGTGGCTGCTGCCCCTGTCGGCGATGGGGGCGATGACCCTGACCCTCTACTCCACCCAGCTGGTGCTGCTCTCCTTCGAGCTGCACTACGACCAGCCCCAGCTGTGGTTCCTGCTCTACCTCGTTCTGGCGGCGATCTTCGCCCTCGCCTGGAAACGCGCCTTCGGGCAAGGCCCTCTGGAACGGCTCGTCAGCACGGCCGCCAAGAAAGCCAGCACCACCGTCCTGCCTTCCTCCTCCGGCGCCGATCGAGAATGAGGACACGGTGGTCAGCCACCACATGAAGAAGCTCGTCGACCCTGGCCTGCTCACCCGTGAACAGCGGTGCGCGGCAAAACCTGGGCGGCCGACCGACCTCGTTGGGCAGGCGCTTCTCAGGCCGCGGACTACTCCGTCTTGCGACGCTCAGGGCGGCTCTGTGCTGGATGCCGAGGAAAGCACAGTTCGCAGCACTGCGGTTGGGCTCTCTTCGGAGGCGAGCAGCAGGCCGGCGTAGTGAGCGTTGCTGGCGGCGACGGTGCTGCGCCAGCGGACGGCGGTGGCCAGGTGCATGCCGGTGAGGTCGGCGAGCACGGGTGGTGGCAGCTGTTGGGACAGTGAGGTGAGTGCCCCGGTTCGCGCCGGGCTCACCAGGACACCGACTGCGGCCAGCCGGCGCACCAGAGCGGCCGCTGACAAGGGTGTCCCCGGCTGAGCGCCGGGATACAGCCAGTGGTGGTCTTGGGCAGGGGTGAACATCCGACGCGCGCTGCGATCTGCTGCGGTCTGGGTAGCGAGATCGGCCAGCGGCTCGGGCAGGAGCAGCGGTTCCTTCCCGACCGTGACTTGCAGCGCCTCCCCGGTGGAGCGGATGTCGTCCAGACGGATCCGGGTGATCTGGGCAGGGCGGAAGCCGAAGACCAGCACCAGGGCGGCGGCCAGCTTCGTCCCCGCCGTGATCGTGTCGTGGTTCAGGACGCCGTCGAGGACTCGGCGGCGCTGGTCATCGCTGAGACCTCCCACCAACAGGTACGTCCTGGGCGGTCGGGTGATCTCCAGAGGCTGGCTGCGGCCGTTGGTGTGGGCCCAGGTGAGGAAGCCGGCCACGAGGTATTTCTCGGCCCCGGTGGTGGCCCAGTGGTCCAGGTCGGCCTGGTCCAGGCTCGCCAGGGTCTTGCCCCGGTCTCGGGCCCAGGCGAGCAGGTCAAGCACGACCCGCAGCTCGTGCCGGCGGCTGGTGACCAGCGGACCGGACAGGGGCTCGGCGCGGCTTCTGAGATCGCGCAGGTGCTTCCAGGTGGCGAACTGGACAAAGGCCTGCCGCTCACCCGGATCCTCGATCAGCTGGGCGGTGGTGATGATCCACGCCTGGAAGCGGGCCAGCGGCAGGTTGCGGGCGGGCAGCAGGCCGTGCTCGACCAGCAGCGCCCGCACCGCCCGGGTCGTGTACTCGGGCCCGAGATCGTCGAGGGCCTCGTGGTCGAGCAGATCGGGGGTGGCCAACACCGTGCGCAGCAGTTCCACGGCGCGGTGGCGATGGAAGGCCGCGCGGACCGTGGCCGGGTCCCCGGCCTGGAGGGCGGTGAGCATCGTGCGGGCGGTCTCGTGGCGCTCGAGCAACTCGGGCGGGAACAAGGTGGCGAGCTGGTCATCGGCGGTGCACCGGTCGCACAGCCCGGTCTGTCGCAGCTTGGCATGGCGGCCGCAGCGGGTGCAGTCGCGGAAGCTGACCGGGTGGCGCGGGTAGCAGTATTCGCACAGGGGCGCCCCCTCGGTTCGTCCCACGACGCGCCGGTGCCGGTGGCAGACGCTGCAGTCCTCGAGAATGTGGTGACAGCTGTGGCAGATCGGGGCGCCGGACTCGTCCCGGGTGGCGACAATCCGCTCCTGGGCGCACCGGGAGCAGGGTTGCCTGGGTTTGCGGCACCTCTCGCACACCGCGCCCGGGGTGCCGGGGAACCGGCACGGTGTAGTGCGCCCACACCGGGTGCACGTGTCCACCTGGGCTGCGAACCGGCACGGGGCGCAGACGGGTCCGGCGGGGCCGCGGTAGACGATGTGCTGGTGGGTGCCGCACTGGCTGCAGATGCCCCAGCCGTCGGGGAGGGCCTTCGCTCACCCCTGGCACAGCCGGGCCTCGTCGGGCATCCGCCGTGCGATCGGGCCCGTACGCCCACATCCGTCGCACGGTTGGGACCGCAGTGCTGTGTAGCACCGGGAGCAGCAGCGTAAACCTTCATAGACGTTGGTCAGCGACCGGTGCTGCCCGCAGTGCCCGCAGCACGCCGGCGGCAACTCGGGCGCCTGGCGGGCCAGCTGATCATAGAGGACACCGAAGAGGGCCGACCCCCGGGCAGGGGCTGCGAACCAATCCGCTCCGTAGTCGGCGATGTCCAGGGCCAAGCGCAACCGGCGCCCGGGCGAGGCGGGAAGCTGGGCGAAGACCCCCCAGGACCGCAGGATCCAGGGAGGGGATCAGGCCGTGGGCGGCCGCGACGAAGATCGCCGATGCTTGCCCGTACATGTCCCGCCAGCAGGCCCCGCAGTAGTCGGCGTCCCCGACGAAGGAGGCGAGCTGACGCTCTCGTCGGCAGCAATGACAGGTGATGGCCCTGGTACCGGCCCGCTTCTTGCACTTGGAGCAGACCCGGTGCCCGTCGAGGCGTTCGGGCAACATCCGCTCGAGACCACAGCCGGTGCAGCGCGGCAGGCGCACCGAGGTGGCACCGGCCTCGAGCAGGGCGGCGATGATGCGCTGCAGCAGGGTCGGCATCGCGTTGTCGGCCGAGGTCAACAACCCCGGATCCACGTGCAGCTGACCCAGCTGCCGGGCCCCGGAGTGGGGCCGCACGACGATGGCAGCCACGATCTCCCGGAGGCGATCGGCGGGCACACCGGCCTCCACCGTGCTGATCAGCTCGGCGATGGGCCGCCCCGGGTGCTCACTCATCGCTGGGAGGCACGATCCGGGCCCGCTTGGGCCGAGCCCCGGAGGCACGCAGCGCATCCGCCGAAGCCTCGGGCGACCCCGCATCGGTGCCGGTGCCGGTGCGAGCGGTGGCCGCGCCGAGATCGACACGGGTGATGAGGTCATTGGCCGTGCAGCCGAAGATGTCCATCAGGGCCGCTAGCACGTGCAAACTCAGCCGTTCCGGTTTCTCCGCGGCCAGCCGGTAGACCTGGCTGGCCGACAGATGGATACCCCTCGCTTCCAGTTCCGGGATGAGCTTGGTGGTGCTGAACATGCCCGCGGCCGCCATTACCTGCCGCAGCTTCCACTCATAGCCGATGACCTTCACTGTCTCTGCCCTCCCGGGTTCGTGGGCAGCACGGCCCGGATCGCGTCATGGAGCATCTTGTTCTTGAAGTCCCCACTCACGGCCGTGTAGAGCCCGGTGGTGGACTGGTAGACGTGGCCGGCCTGTTCCTGGACGAAGCGGGGGTCCACCCCGTCCTCGATCAGATGGGTCACGTAGCTGTGGCGCAGACAGTGCGGGCTCAACGCCGGATCCAAGCCGAGCTCATCGCGGTAGAACCCGAACCGGTCAGCGACGTCACGGGCCTGCAGCCGGGTCCCGCGCTCGGTCAGCCACAGCGCATTCGAGGCCGCACTGGAAGCGCTCTTCACGACTAGGTGTACTGACCGGACACGTTGGTCAATCGGGACTGCCGCACGGATAGGTGACATCTGATCTGGCTTGCCCGTTGGGCGGCCTGGAAGGATGTGCATCATGCCCGCTCCCTACCCCCAGGAGTTCCGCGAAGACGTCGTGCGAGTGGCCCGGTCCCGTGAGGACGGCATCACCATCGCGCAGATCGCGAAGGACTTCGGAGTCCACGAAATGACGCTCCATAAGTGGATCCGCCAAGCCGATATCGACGATGGCAACCGGCCCGGCAGGACACGGGAGGAGTCGACCGAGCTGCGTGAGGCCCGCAAGCAGATCCGGCTGCTCCAGCAGGAGAACGAGGTCCTCCGCCGCGCGGCCGCCTACCTGTCCCAGGCGAACCTGCCGGGAAAAGGTTCTTCCCCCGCAAGCGGGAGGTGCCCCCACCGCTCGTGAGCGAGCTCGCCGCTGACGGCATCCCCGTCACGGTGTCCCTGCGGGTCCTCAAGCTCTCCCGTCAGCCCTACTACCGCTGGCGCCACCAGCAGGTCACCCAGGCTGAGCTGACTGAGGCCTACCGCGCCAACGCGTTACTGGACGCCCACGTCGACGACCCCGAGTACGGGTACCGGTTCCTCGTCGGCGAAGCCGCCGAGGCCGGCGAAGTGATGTGCCAGCGCACGGCATGGAGCATCTGCCGGGACAACCAGTGGTGGTCCGTGTTCGGGAAGAAGCGCGGCAAGAACGGAAAGCGTCCCGGGCCACCGGTCCACGACGATCTCGTGAAGCGGGACTTCTCCGCCGATGACGTCAACGAACTGTGGCTGACCGACATCACAGAACACTGGACCGCTTGAGTTCCAGTCATCGTCGCAACACTGGTTCAACTCGCATTCAGTAAAGCATGGAGTCGTTCGGCTGGAGTGTCCCAGTCGAGCGTCTTGCGTGGACGTTCGTTGAGGTCCTCTGCGACGCGTCGCAATTCTGCGGGCGTGTGGCGGGAGAGATCGGTGCCCTTCGGGAAGTACTGGCGTAGGAGACCGTTCGTGTTCTCGTTGCTGCCGCGCTGCCAGGGGCTGCCCGGATCACAGAAGTACACCGCCATATCGGTGGCGGTCTGGAACCCCACATGCCCCGACATCTCGGTGCCCTGGTCCCAGGTCAGCGAGCGGCGTAGCGCTGCTGGCAAATCAGCGACGGTGGTGATGAGGCCATCGCGCACGGTCTCGGCCGTGTGGTCATGTTCAAGGTGCACGAGGGTAACGAAGCGGCTTGATCGCTCGACGAGTGTTCCGATTGCTGATCGTCCCATCGTGCCGACGATGAGGTCCCCTTCCCAATGCCCAGGGATTGCACGATCCTCAGCTTCCGCGGGTCGCTCAGCGATGGAGACCATAGGGTCCACGAAGCGACTGGTTCTCTTCGCTGGATCGCGCCGTGGTTTTCGTGTTGTCCGCCCGCGCCTCATCGACGCGGCGATCTCGCGTTTCAGAGCGCCGCGTCCTTGGACGTAAATCGCCTGGTAGATCGTTTCGGTGCTCACCCGCATCCCTTGATCGTCCGGGAAGTCTTTCACGAGCCGGTGACTGATCTGCTCTGGTGACCATCGTTTACGCAACTTCGCTGCCACATAGGCGCGCAAATCGCCAGCAGATTCTAGTTTGCATGCACGTCGCCTCGGCCGGCGCGCCGCCGCGATCCGGTGCGCCGCGTAAGGAAGATAGCCGACTGTCGTGGCCGTGTTGCGGGCGATCTCCCGGCTGATCGTCGACGCGCTCCGCCCCAGCGCACGCCCGATCGACCTTATCGAGTCCCCGCGGCTGCGTAGATCGTGAATACGCTCTCGTTCGATCAAACTCAGGTAGCGAGAATCGATAACAGTCTCAAGACGCGCCAGATCAACCGGGGCGCCTCTCGTATAGGCATCACGCGGGCTCTTCACATTCGCCAGTATCGCCGCCTGACGGTAGCGAACTACACGACCGTCGGGGTGAACGCGTCCGCCCGTTATCTGCTTGATGCCCTTGTCCCAATCTTGCGCAGAGCGCTTGTCCACGCCGACCCGTCTCGCAGCATCCGCCCGACTGACACCGTCGGCACGCAACCGCTCAAACCGTGCTCGTTGAGCGCGGGTGTCCTTCCCCGTGAAGATCCCCGCCTGATGCGCCCACTTGTAGCAAGTGACCCGCACGAACCCGAGCTCTTTCGCGACCTTCGACACGTTCCCCGTCGACGCCAGCAGGCGGAAGAACTCGGCCTTGTCCTCAGCCGTATAGACCCGGCTGTTCGCACGGGAAGTCGATACGCCAGCCTCATTTCGCCACCGGTAACACGACTCAACGCTCAGCCCCAGCTCAGCCGCGACAGCACGGATCGTGCCGCCACGATCAAGCCGACGGAAGAACTCGTCCCGCTCCTTCGCCTTGTACTGCACATTCTCTCTACCCCTCGGCCGAATAACCATCGCACGCACCTCTCGATCAGAGTGTTGCGACGATGGCTGGAACTCAAGGATCGCGATCGTTACCTGGATCGAACGCAAGTATCACCGCCGCCGTCGACAGGCCCGTCTGGGTCGATTGACCCCCATCGAATACGAGACCATCATGAACCCCGCCGTGAGCCTCGCGGCCTGACACCCCAACTGTCACCTGTTCGTGCGGCAGTCCCGGTCACGACATGTCCAACATGGCCGCCAGCGCCACCCTCCACTGCCTCACCGGCTGCTCCATCGGCGAGATCCTCGGCCTGATCCTGGCCACCGTGTTCGGGTGGGGCAACGTCACCAGCACCGCCGTGGCCATCGCCCTGGCCTTCGTGTTCGGCTATGCCCTGTCCTCCCTGCCCCTGCTGCGCGCCGGCATCAGCGTGGGTCGGGCCCTGCGTCTCGTGCTCGCCGCGGACACCGTCTCCATCCTCACCATGGAGGTCGTGGACAACCTCGTCATGTGGCTGGTCCCCGGCGCCATGGACGCCGGCCTGCTGGACGCCCTGTTCTGGGGTTCCATGGCCCTGTCCCTCGTGATCGCGTACTTCGCGGCATACCCGGTGAACAAGGCCCTGCTGCGCCGCGGCAAGGGCCACGCCATCACCCACCACGCCTCCGGCGGCGGCCCCATGGACAACCGCCCCCTGGCGTACGGCATCAGCGCGTTCATGCTGGGCGGCTTCGTCGCCTCCCTCGGTACCCTGCTGTAGGGAACCAGTGCAGCGGGGTTCCGCTGCCACCCCGCATTCCCACCAGAAACCCGCCCGTACCGGGGTCCAGCAACCCGGGCGGGCCCGCAGAAAGGATCCTTTCCCATGCGTCGACTTCCCCTCACCCTCGCCGGTCTCGCCATCCTGGTGACCGCCACCGCATGCTCCGCCGGTTCCGATTCCGCGGACCACTCCGCCCACGAGGGCCACGAGACCAGCGCGACCTCCAGCGCGACGAGCCAGGCGGCGTCGTCGCCCGCGAGTGGCACGCCCAGTGCGAGCCAGGGCGGGCACGAGCACATGCACGCCATGGACGGTGGCCCCGCCCCGCAGGGCATCGCCGCCGCGGAGAAGCCCACCTACCCGGTGGGCACGCAGGTTACGCTGACCACCGACCATATGGAGGGCATGAGGGACGCCCCGGCCACTGTGGTGGGCGCCTACAAGACCGTGGCCTACGCCGTGAACTACACCCCCACGGACGGCGGGCCCGAGGTCATCAACCACAAGTGGGTGGTCCAGGAGGAGCTCCAGGGTGCCGGTTCGGAGCGCCTCGCGGACGGCACCGAGGTCACCATCGAGGCGGACCACATGGAGGGCATGAAGGGCGCCACGGGCACCGTTGCCTCCTCCACCACCCAGACCGTCTACATGGTGGACTACAAGGCGGACGGCATGACCATGACCAACCACAAGTGGGTCGTGGAGAAGGAGATGGAGCCCCGCGGCTGATTTCACCGCACCAAGTGTCATCTCCCGCCAACCTGCATGTTTTTGAATACTCTTGGCTTCATCTCCTCCGCTGCCGCGGATTCGGAGCGTGTCCATCCCCCCAGACACACGGAGCGCCCTCGTGAGCCCTGAACACCCGTCCGTCCTCGTTGCGGACGACGACCCCGACATTCGCGACCTCGTGGTCTTCAAACTGCAGCAGGCGGGATACGAGGTCCGGGCGGTGGAGGATGGCACCGCTGCGCTGAGCGCGCTGGAGGACGGCATCCCAGACGTCGTGGTGCTGGACGTCATGATGCCCGGTCTCAGCGGACTGGACGTGCTGCGCCAGATCCGTGCCACCGAGGCTCTGAAACACCTCAAAGTGGTCCTGCTGACCGCCCGGGCCAGGGACACGGACGTGGACGACGGGTACAACACCGGTGCGGACGAGTACGTCACCAAGCCCTTCAGCCCCCGTGAGCTGCTGCACCGTGTGAACAGCCTCCTCAGCCGGGGGCGGTGACCCGCAGTGGCGACCCCCACGGTGGTCTCCGCGCAGCTGCTGTCCTGGGTGCTGTGGGTTCTGGTATGGGCCGCGGCCCTGCTCCTCGCGACCGTCCTGGGAACGCGTGCAGGCCGGCAGTTGCGTGAACGCCGGGACGCGAAGCTGCTCGGTGAGTTGCGCCCCGCAATGCTCGAGGTCGCGTCCGGTGAGGACGACGACGCCTCCGCCCTGCGCCGCCTGACCGCGGTGCCCCGGCGCCGCGTACCGGTGGTGGACCGCGCCGTCTCCGCGATGCTCTCCAAGGTCAGGGGGGAGCCCGCCCGTGCTCTGGCCCGGGTGCTCGACGCCCACGGACGCGCCGAGTGGGCCATCACGGGGCTCTCCTCCCACAGCGCGGTGCGCCGTGCCCACGCCGCCTGGACCCTCGGGCTGATGCGCGCTCGCGAGTCCGCGCCCCGGCTCCTGCCCCTGCTCCAGGACCGTTCCGCGGACGTGGTGGTTGCCGCCGCCCGTGCCCTGGCGCTGCTCGGCGATGGCTCCGCGGCCCGCGCCGTGCTGCGCGCGGTGGCGCCGCGGCGTCGTCCCCGCGGACTGCCCAGCTGGGTGGCCGTGGAGTCCCTGTGCGCCTTCGACGACGCAGCGGCACCCGTGATCGAGGAGGCCACCCTGCACCCGGACCCGGCGGTGCGCCACGTGGCGGCAACTGTGATCGGAGTGCGCCCCGTGCCAGGTGCCGCTCCCGTCGTGCGTGAGCGCCTGGCACAGGAGACCGACCCCCGGGCCCTCACCGCCTTCGTCGGCGCCCTGGGATGGGTGGGGGGAGCGCAGGACCTCGCCGTCCTGTCCGAGCTCGCCCGCCACCGGGACGAGAGCGTGGCGCTCGCCGCCGTGGAGTCCCTCGAACGGCTGGGTCTGCCCGCCTCCGTGGCGGCCCTGGGCCCCCTGGTCGAGGACACCCGGCCCCGGTTGGCGGAGCGGGCCGCGGTGGCTCTCACCGAACTGGGCCCTGCCGGGCGGGAGCGGCTGCTGGGCGCCCTGGACGGGGACACCCCTGCCGTGCACCCCGCCCACTACGCGCTGCAGCTGAGCGCCATGAGAGGAGCCGGCCGTGGAGTGGCTTGAGCTGCTGCGCGGCGCTGTGGCCGGGATCCTGGCGTTCATTGCGGTGCCGGTGCTGATCTACTTCCTGCTGATCAACACGTCCTACCTGGTGATGATCGTCCTGGCGGCGGTGGACTTCGTGGCCTACCGCCGCCGGATCCCGTTCGCGGGGCGGGAGGAACTGATGCGCTCCCGCACCATGCCCGGCATCAGCGTGGTGGCACCCATGCACAACGAGGAGGTCGGCATCCGCGTGGCCGTGGAGTCCTTTCTGTCGCTGCAGCACCCGCGCCACGAGGTGATCGTGGTGGACGACGGCAGCACCGACAACGGTTTCGAGGTGCTGCGCCGGGCCTTCGACCTGGTGCCGGTGTCCCGGCAGATGCCCGAGGACGTTCCGGTGCGGGAGGCACCGACCAGCATTCACGTCCCACGGGACGGGCGGACCCGGCTGACCGTGGTGCACAAGCGCAACTCGGGCCGCTCCGACTCCACCAACGTGGGCGTCAACCTGGCCCGCGAGGACCTGGTGCTGTTCGTGGACTCGGACTCCATCCTGGACCCCGGGGCGCTGCTGACGGTGTCCCGGCCCTTCATCGAGGACCCGATCTCCACGGTCGCCGCCGGGGGAGTGATCCGCGCCGTCAACGGGTGCCGCGTGAAGGGCGGCCGTGTCCTGGAGGTGCGCATGCCGGGCACGCCGCTCGCGGACATCCAGGTGATGGAGTACCTGCGAGCCTTCCACCTGGGACGCGCAGGCTGGTCCCGGATCAACGCGCTGCTACTCATCAGCGGCGCGTTCGGTGTCTTCCGCCGGGATGCCCTCGTGGCGGTGGGAGGCCTGGACGCCTCGAGCATCGGTGAGGACTTCGAACTGGTGATGCGTCTGCACCGGACCCTCCGCAGGCAGCGCCGGCCCTACCGCGTCACCTTTCTCACGGAGCCCATCTGCTGGACGGAGGTCCCCAGCACCCTGCCCGTGCTGCGGCGGCAGCGGGCGCGCTGGCACCGGGGTCTGTGGGAGACCCTGTGGGCCTACCGGGACATGCTGTTCAACCCCCGCTACGGCCGGCTGGGTCTCGTGGCGGTTCCGTACTACTGGCTCTTCGAGCTGATCGCCCCGCTGCTGGAACTCGCCGGGCTGGTACTGATCGCCCTGGGCTTCGCGCTGGGACTCGTGTCCTGGCAGTACTTCCTGTTGTTCATGCTCGTGGCCTACGCGTATGCGATCATCGTGACCCTCGCGGCCGTGACGATCGAGGAGCTGAGCTACCACAAGTACCCCCGCTGGCGGGACCTGGGCATCACGCTGGGCGCGGTGGTCCTGGAGAACCTGGGCTACCGCCAGCTCACGGCGTGGTGGCGCATGGAGGGCTGGGTGGCCTCCCTGCTGGGGCGCCGCCAGCAGTGGGGCACCATGACCCGTTCGGGTTTCACGGAGGTGAACGAATGAGCGCCCGCTTCCCGGCACTGACCCGCGTGCGGGACGGTGTCCGCCACCGCGGGGTGCGCGCCATCCTCCTGCAGGTGCTCGCCCTGTTGTGCCTCGCACTGCTCTTCACCGGCGCCACCGCACTGTGGGGACTGCACACAGTGCAGCTGAACGTGGCCGCCACGCGCACCACCATCACACCCCTGATGGATGCCACGCACCAGGTGGAGGCCACGCTGCTGCGCGCCCAGACGGCCGCGCGCGGCTACGCGGTCAGCGGAGACCAGGCTTTCGCGCGGGAGTACGCTGAGGCCACTGCGGACCTCACTGCAGCCCAGGACGTCCTGGGTGAGGTGGCGGCCGGGCGGCTGCCGCAGCTGCGGTCCTTGAACGAGTCCGTGGACACGTGGCTCGGCCTCACCCGGGAACCAGGGAGGGACACCCCGCGGAGATCTCTGGACCTGCCCACTACGACATCCGCCATGGACCGGGCCCTCGGCACACTGGAGGACGTCCGGGCGGACGCCTCCCGCCTGCGGGAGCAGCGCAGAGCGGATCTGAACCGGTCCATGACCCTGGCCGCGGCCGCCGTGGTGACTGCCGCGATGCTGTCGATCGCGGTGGCGTTCCTCGCCCTGGGCCGCGCGGACCGCGCCCTCGGGGCGCCGCTGCTCGCGCTGCAGTGCACGGTGGCGAGGCAGCGCGCGGGCGATCACGACGCCGTCGCGGAAACCTCCCACGGCGCTCTTGAAGTGGTGGGCCTCGCCGCGTCCTTCAACGCCTTCACCCGCGAGGCCCGGGACGTGGTGGAGCAGCGGGAGCGCACCTTGGAGCAGCTCACGGAGCTCAACCGCCAGAAATCCGTGTTCGTCTCCACCACCAACCACGAGCTGCGAACCCCGCTCACGTCCATCAGCGGCTATGTGGAGATGCTCCAGGACGGGGACTTCGGCAGTGTCGGCCCGGAACAGGCCCGCGTGCTGGAAGTGGTGCGGCGCAACACGGAACGGCTGCGGCTGCTGATCGAGGACCTGCTGCTGATCAACAAGCTGGACCGGGACCAGGAGAACCGCTCGGCGCGCCACCGTGTGCTGGACCTCGCAGAGTGCGTGTCCGGGGTGGTCACCAATCTCGTTCCCCAGGCCGCGGCGGGCGAGGTGACCGTCCACGCGGACACGGACGGTTCGTGGCCCGTGTTCGGGGACCGGGACCGTCTGGAGCGGGCCGTCACCAACGTGGTGGGTAACGCCATCAAGTTCACCCCGCCCCACGGTGCCGTCTCGCTGACGCTGGAAGGCACGCCCGATGGCACGGGAGTCCGCCTGACGTGCACGGACACCGGGATGGGCATTCCCGAGAAAGAGGTGGGGTCCCTCTTCACGAGCTTCACCCGGGCCTCCAACGCCACGGCCCAGCAGGTGCCCGGAACGGGACTGGGGCTCGTGATCATGCGCACCATCGTGGAGCAGCACGGGGGGTCCGTGGCCCTGGAGTCGGTGGAGGGGGAAGGCACCACCGTCACGCTGAATCTCCCCCTGGCGACCCAGCGGAGCGAACCGGTGCAGCGGGTTGTGGCTACCGATGCTCCGTGATGCTCTCCTGGATGAGAATTGTTCGCAACCATGAGGCTCCGTGAAGGTTCGCACCTCGCTCCGCTCCTTCAAGCAGATCCCGGCTCGCAGGTGGTCCGCCGCCGGGGCAAGACCGATGTGATCAACGGGAAGAATCGGCGCATGAAGGCTCGTCAGGGCTGAGCCGCGCGCGGGGCGCCCCCGCGAGCCGGTCCGTGCGGCGTCGGCGATCACCGTGGGGTGCGTAAATTACTCCTGGGCTGCCCCATGTGACGAGTAACCGGGGGTAGCGTCCGCTGGGCGCGAATCCTTGCTGTGGCAAACGTTTGTGCATGCCACTATGGCGACATGGCTACTACCGATTCCACCAGCACACAGATCCAGCTCGTCTCCCGCCCGGAGGGGTGGCCCGAGCACGAGAACTTCCGCACCGTCACCGTGGACCTGCCGGAGCTGCAGGACGGAGAGGTGCGCGTGCGCAACGAGTTCATGTCCGTGGACCCGTACATGCGCGGGCGCATGCGGGACGAGAAGAGCTACGTCCCGCCGTTCGCCCTGAACGAGACCATGACCGGCGGCGCCATCGGCCGCGTGGTCGAGTCCCGCTCCGAGGATCTCCCCGAGGGCACCCCCGTGCTGCACCAGTACGGCTGGCGCGACCTCGCCCAGGGATCTGCCAAGGAGTTCACCAAGGTCGAGGAGCTGCCCAACGCCGAGCTGTCCGTGTACCTGGGCGTGCTGGGCATGACAGGGATGACTGCGTACACCGGGCTCACCCGCATCGCCGGGCTGAAGGAGGGGGACCGCGTGTTCGTCTCCGGTGCCGCCGGCGCCGTGGGCTCCATCGCGGGTCAGATCGCCAAGCTGCTGGGCGCCTCCTACGTGATCGGTTCCGCCGGCTCGGACGAGAAGGCCCGGATGCTCACCGAGAAGTACGGCTTCGACAAGGTGCTCAACTACAAGGATGCCCCCATCCGTGAGCAGCTGGCCGATGCTGTGGGTGAGGATGGCGTGGACGTGTACTACGACAACGTGGGCGGCGACCACCTGGAGGCGGCTCTGGACGTGCTCAACCGTCACGGCCGTGTGGCCGTGTGCGGCGCGATCAGCCAGTACAACTCCACCGAGCGCCCCTGCGGCCCGGACAACATGGGCAACATCATCAAGAACTCCCTCATGCTGGAGGGCTTCACCATGGGTGACCACACTGACGTCGCCCAGGAGTACCGCCAGCGGATGGGTGAGTGGTTCACCTCCGGCAAGGTCACCCACGATGAGACCGTGGTGGAGGGCATCGACCACGCCGTGGACGCGTTCCTGGACATGATGAAGGGCGCGAACAAGGGCAAGATGGTCGTCAAGATCTGAGTGACGTCCTCGCCGCGTGGCTGCGCGGCACTGTGACCGTCGTCGAGGAACCGCTCCGCTGCTCTGCGTGGCGGTTCCTCTCCATATCATGGCCGCGTCCGAGCTGCTCCCCGGCGCCCCACGAGAGGAAACCGTGCCCCGACACCCTCTGCCGCATCGCGTGAGACCCGTGCAGATGCTGCGCGCGCTGCATGCTGAACCCGGTCTCGCGGCGCTGCTCGGGGACTGGATGCACGGGGATGCGGTGATCGGCATCCGGCCCGCGCGCGTGCTCGGTGCGGACGAGGACCCGTTCGCCGCTCTGGGCTCCGCGGACGACGACGATCCGCCCAACGTAACGCGCGCCGCCCCGCCCAGCACGGGCGGGAACCGGCACGATCTCTGCGCTTTGGCTCGCCCCTGCGCCGAGCCACCCGCCGACGATCTCGCCCGCTTCGGCGGCGGGTGGCTCGGCTACCTGGGGTACCAGCTCTCGCGTCGCCTGGAGTCGCTCCCGCCCGCACCTCCGCACTCGGGCGGTCTGCCGGAGCACCACCTGGCGCGCTACGACCACGTCCTGGTGCACGACAGCGCGGCGGACCGCTGGTTCTGTGAGTCCCTGCCCGGTGCGGACCCTGCACGGGTGGCCGAGACGATCGCGGCGGTGGAGCGGGCGCTCGGGGCCGGCCTGGCGTCCTCGTCCGGGGCGTCCGCGCCGCGCTCGTACCGGTGCGGGCCGTTCGAGGCCGCCGTGACCGGCGCGGCCCACGCCAAGGCGGTGCGGCGCGCGCTGGCGCACATCCGGGACGGGGACATCTTCCAGGCGAACATCTGCCGAGAGCTCACAGCGGCATTCGACGGTGACCCACTGGACCTGTTCTGCGCCGGGTACGAGCGGCTGCGGCCGCGTTTCGCCGGGTTCTTGCGCGTGCCGGGCGGCGCGGTGGCCAGCTTCTCGCCCGAGCTCTACCTGCGTCGGACGGGCACCGCCGTGCTCACGTCCCCGATCAAGGGCACCGCGCCCGCGGACTCGGACCCCCGCGAGCTGCACGCCTCCGCCAAGAATCGCGCGGAGAACGTGATGATCGTGGACCTCATGCGCAACGACCTCTCCCGCGTGTGCGTCCCCGGCTCCGTGCTGAGCCCCGCCGTGCCGCGTGTGGAGCCGCACACGGGCGTCCACCACCTGGTCGCGGATGTCCACGGCACGCTGCGCCCCGGGCTCGACGACGCCGCCCTCCTGCGCTCCACGTTTCCGCCCGGTTCGTGCACGGGGGCGCCGAAGGTCAGGGCCACCGAGATCATCAACGCCCTGGAGACCACCGCGCGGGGCGTCTACACCGGTGGGATCGGGTACGCGAGTCCCGTGGCGGGGCTGGCCATGAACGTGGCCATCCGTACGTTCGAGTTCTCGGGCGCCACGGTGCGCCTGGGTGTGGGCGGCGGGATCGTTGCTGACTCGGACCCGGACGGGGAGGCGTTCGAGACCCTCGTGAAGGCCGCCCCGCTGCTGGATGCGGTCGGCGCCCGCTTCGGGTCCGAGCTGTCCCGGGAGTGGCGTGAGCACGCGGAGTCCTCGGAGGTGGCGACCCCGGCGTGCGTGGGAGGCGGTGGGGCACCGTCGCGCGCGGCAGCCTCGCTGCGGGACGCGCCCATGATCCGCTCGACCCCCGACCCCTCCCTGGGGGTCTTCACCACGATGCTCGTCCGCGAGGGGCGTCCCGAGCAGCTGGTGGAGCACCTGGCAAGGCTCGGGAGCAGCGTGCGGGCGTGCTTCTCCCATGAGCTGCCGGGCGCGCTCGCAGAGCAGGTCCTCCAGCGTGCCGCCGGATTGGATGGCCCGCACCGGCTGCGGGTCACGGCAGTTCCGGACGATGGGAGTCTGTGTCTCGAGATGACCCACGCCCCGCTGAACCCTCCCGGCGCGGCCCCTCCCGTGGATCCGTGGGTGCTGCGCCCGGTGGTGGTGCCCGGCGGGTGGGGGCGCCACAAGTGGGCGGACCGCCGCGCCCTGGACACGACACCCGGTCCGTGGTCCCCGGTGTGCGATCCGCTGCTGGTGGACCAGGACGGCACGGTGCTGGAGACCGGGCGTGCAACTGTGTTCGTGGTGCGCGGTGGCGTGGTCACCACCCCGCCCGTTGACGGCCGGATCCTGCCCGGGGTGATGCGCGCCCGGGTGCTCTCGAGCCTGCGGGCCGCCGGGTACGAGGTCCGTGAACAGGACATCACTCTCGCAGGCATCGCTGGGGCGTCGGAGGTGTTCGTGACCAACGCCCTGCGGGGTGCCCGACCCGTGGGGGAGATCCACGGTGTGGGTGCGTGGGCCCCTGGGCCTGTGACGGCGTGGGTGCAGCGCGCGCTCGCGGACGCCCCGTGACGAACGGGCGGCATCGCCCCATTGACACGACCCGGTGAGGCGAGGATGCTCGGGGCACGGCGCCGTCGTCCGGGCCGCGGAGCTCGGGGCGGCGCACCACGCAACCGCGAAGGAGCGCAGCCATGGGCAAGAACCCGCAGGACGAGAACACCGAGTCGGTCAGCCAGGTGGACACCGACGAGCAGCGCCAGAAGGCCGCCGAGCAGGCGATCACCCAGGAGCAGCAGGAGTTCTTCGAGGAGCAGGCCGGCACGGAGGAGCAGTCCCAGGGCTACGGGCACTGAGCACCGCACCGGGCAGCCGCTGACAGGCGAACCGCCCCGCACCAGGAAGGTGCGGGGCGGTTCTTCTGCGCCGAGTGGCTGCGGGGTCGGTGGCTACTTCTTCTTGTTCTCGAGGGTCTGCTCGTACTGGGCGAGAGCCAGGCCCACGCTCATGAAGGTGGGCGCCCAGTGGCCCACGAAGATGCCCCAGCGGTCCGACTGGGCCTTGGAGTCGTCGCTCTTGAGACGCGAGATTCCCCACGACACGAAGGACAGGGCGATCGAGCCCATGCCTGCGGTGTAGGCGTACTCGGAGCGGATACCGGCGTCGTGCAGGGTCTTCATGATCATGGTGTGATCTCCGTTCTGCTCTGCTGAGCAAGTGGTGGTGAAGCAGGGCTGGGTACCTCCACCGTAGATGCCGGAGGGCCAAATAATAAGGGGGGTGATGGATCAGGTTCTGCCCGGTCATGGCACCGTTCCTTTCCCTTACCGAGCCGGACCACGCGCCGTCGCGCGGACATGACAGGCTGGTGCCATGAATGATTCCGCTGCAACAGTGCTCCTGGCCGGCTGCGGGGACGTGGGGACCGCCCTGGGATTGCGCCTCGCCGAACGCGGAGTGCGCGCGGTGGGCGTGCGTCGCCGCGCGGACGCGCTGCCCGAGCCCATCGAGCCGGTCTCTCTGGACCTCACCGACCCGGGGGAGGCCGTCCTTCCCGCGGCCGACGCCGTGGTGGTCACCCTCACCGCCGACGGCCGCGACGCGACCGCCTACGAACGCACCTACCTGGGTGCGCTGCGCGGGTTGCACCTGGCCCTGCCGTCCGACGCCGCGCCGCGCGTGGTGCTCGTGTCCTCCACGGGCGTCCTGGGCGGCACCGACGGTGAGGTCGTCACCGAGGCCACCCCGCCCGACCCTCAGCGCGCCACCGCCCACGTGTTGCTCGCCGCGGAGGAGCTCGCCGCCGATCTCTTCCCGGACCTGGTCATCGTGCGCCCCGCGGGGATCTACGGGCCCGGCCGCACGTCCCTGATCGAGCGGGTCCGCACGGCCACGCCTGTCACCCACCGGCGCGTGACCAACAGGATCCACCGGGACGATCTCGTCACGGTCCTCTCCACCGTGCTCGACGCTCCCGAGCCGCCGCGGTTGCTGCACGCCGTGGATCATGACGCCGCTCAGCTGGGTGACGTCGTCACGCACCTCGCGGCGCGGCTGGGTGTCGCGGTGCCCCCGGACAACTCGCCCGCGGGGGAGGGGCCGCTCGGCAAGATCATCGACGGGGCGCTCGTGCACTCCCTGGTTCCTCGATCCCGGTGGCGCTACCCCACGTTCCGGGAGGGGTACGACGCGCTGCTGGGAGTGTCGTCGCCGGAGGAGCGCGACGCCGACGCCGGGCGAGCCTCCGGCGATGCCGCCGAGTGTGACGCCTGGACCGGGCGGGGCGCGTCGTCGAACGCCACGACCGAATCGCGAGGCGCGTGAATGGCCGCGGAGACCCACTGGTTGCTTCCCATCAACCCGGCCGCTCACGGGCAGCACATGCCCGCCGACTGGCGCACCCGCGAGGACGCCACGGCGGTGTGGGAGGCGATCGGGCGCTCGCAGCCCGCGGATCGGTGGTGCCTGCGCACGGGCTACCGAACCATGACGGCGGGGGACACCATCTGGGCCTACCTGTCCCAGCGGCAGGAGCTGTGCGCCACGGGCGCCGTGCGGGAAGTCGTGCGGGAGGGCGATGAGTGGTTCGTGCTCGTGGACTGGGACGTGGAGCGGACCGCGCAGCTGTGCCGGACCCCGATCCCGCGGGAGGTTTTCGGGCAGGTGCCCATGTCCGTGAGCCGGGCGGGGGAGGGTGCCGTCGGGGCGCTGCGGGCGGTATCGCGCCGGGCAACCTGACGCAATGTCGCTAATACCTCACGAGTAAGTACTTCGGGGCATTTCCGGGAAGTGTGACACTTTGTGACGACAACCTGGACGTTGCCCCCGGTGAGGAGTTGAGTATACGGAGTCTTTTTCGATCCCTCATCTCATCGTCCCTTCCTCCGAACGCGCCCTCTTTCCGGTGCGCGGGAAACTGGTACTCACCTATGATCCTTACCGGACTTGTCATCGGCGCGCTGCTGGGCATCGTCATGCAGCGCGGCCGCTTCTGCGTCACCGGCATGCTGCGGGACATCTTCCTGCAGAAGTCGTGGCGGACCTTCGCCGCGCTGCTCGTGGTGATCTCCGTGCACGCTATTGGTCTCACCGCCCTGACCTCCGCCGGCGTCATCTCCCCCAACTACCCCTCCTTCGCGCCCCTCGCGGTGATCGTGGGCGGATTCATGTTCGGCATCGGCATCATCCTGGCCGGCGGGTGCGCCTCCGGCACGTGGTATCGCTCCGGCGAGGGCCTCGTGGGCTCGTGGATCGCGCTGGCCATGTACGCGCTGTCCGCGTCCGCCATGAAGACCGGCGTGCTCAAGGGCTTCAACTCCGGCATGAAGCAGTGGGACACCGGGCTCACCACCATCCCCAGTGCCCTGAGCGTCTCCCCGTGGCTGTTCGTGATCGTCCTGGCAGCGGTCACCGGTGTGATGGTGCGCCACTTCCTCAACCGCGAGAAGAACACCGTGAAGCCCGCACGGCTGAACGGCCGTCCCGCATGGAAGAAGCCCCTGCACGTCTACACTGCCGGCGCGCTCGTGGGTCTGCTCGGCGTCATCGCGTGGCCGCTGTCCGCCGCGACCGGCCGCAACGACGGTCTGGGCATCACCACCCCCACCGCCAACCTGCTGAACTTCCTGGTCACCGGAGCGGACGGGAAGCTGGACTGGGGTGTGATGCTCGTGCTCGGCATCTTGGTGGGCTCGTTCATCGCCGCCAAGTCCACGGGTGAGTTCCGCGTGCGCGTGCCGGACGCCACCACCACGGTGCGCTCCATCGCGGGCGGCCTGCTCATGGGTGTGGGCGCGGCCCTGGCCGGTGGCTGCACAGTGGGCAACGGCATGGTCCAGACCAGCCTGTTCACGTTCCAGGGTTGGATCGCGCTGCTGTTCATCGCCCTGGGCGTGGCCGTGGCCACCAGGATCTGGCTCAAGCCCACCGTTACGCAGCCCGCCACCGGCGAAGACGGCACCTACTCCACTGCTCAGAGCCTGGACCACACGGTGGGCGCCACCGCACCGGACGACAACTCGATCGACGCCGCTCCCACCGCGGGGGCTCCCCGCACCTCGGGTGCGAACGTGTTCTCGGGCTTCGCCGCGGCACCCGCCGCGCTCATGGTCAAGGACCCGGCAGGTGCACCGTCGAAGAAGCTCACAGGCCTGGGGGACGGCTACTATGCCCTGGACTCGCTCGGTGCCGTGTGCCCGTTCCCGTTGATCGAGGCCAAGGATGTCATGCAGACCCTTCAGGCCGGTGAGCACCTGGTGATCGACTTCGACTGCACCCAGGCCACCGAGGCCATTCCGCAGTGGGCGGCCACGGACGGCCACGAGGTCACCGACTTCGTGGAGAAGGGCGACGCCAGCTGGCAGATCACCCTCAAGAAGGGCTGACCCACTCAGAGCCCCCGCTCACGACACCGCCGCGCCACCTCTGCGTTCCATGGACCCCGCACGCCGGGGGCCGAGGCAGGGAGGGCGCGGCGGCGTCGTCGTACCACCGGAACAGTGCGGAGCGTGGGCCCACCGGGGGGCGAGCGCTCCGGAGGTGCCGTGGTGTGCGCGCCGTGACTCAGGCGCGAGAGTCCTTCCGGGCGCGGTGGCGCATGTCCCGCAGGGCCACGGCCAGGGCGACGAGCACCACGAGCACCACAACGCCCAGTCCCGCCGCGATGCCCACGGACCAGCCCTGGCCGGCGATTACTCCGTACGCCACCGCGGTGATCATGGCGATGCCCACGGCGGTGCCCACGCGCTGACCGGTCTGCATCACGCCACCGGCGCTGCCCGCGTACTCGAGTGGCACCTCCGCGAGCGTGAGTGTCTGGTTGGGGCTCACCACGGCGCCCTGGCCGAAACCCACGAAGCCCAGGGTGAGCACGAGCCACCACTCGCTGATGTGCCAAGAGTCGTGCAGCAGGATCACCGCCATGCTCAGCAGCAGGCCCACGACCACGCTGAGCATGCCGAGCACCACGATCTTGCGGCCCATCCGGTTCACGCGGCTGCCGGCCAGGTTGGAGGCCACCGCGCTCGCCAAGGCATTGAGCAGGCCCACGCAACCGGCGGCCAGTGCGGTGTGGCCGAGCCCCTTCTGCATGTAGAGGGTGACAAGCACCCACACGCTCGTGATGCCCAGGAAATACAGCGAGATCAGCAGGGTGCCGTTGAGGAAACTGCTGACCCTGAAGATGTCCAGGTCCACCATGGGCTGGTGCCCAGAGGCCTTGAAGTGCTTCTCCCACGCGATCCACAGGGCCAGGAACATGGCGGCGACCGCGAGCAGGGCCCACACCCACGGGCTCGTGCCGGGGGAGCCGGTCTCGATGAACGGGAGCAGGGTGGCGAGCAGCGCGATGCCCAGGAGCACCGAACCCGTGGGGTCCATCTCCCGCAGGGCGTGGCGGATGGTGGTGCCCTCGGGCCTGCGCAGCAGCGGGCGGGGGAACCAGAGGAACGCGAGCACGAGCGCGACGACGCCCACGGGGACGTTCACCATGAACAGCCACCGCCAGCCCTCGGCCGCGCCGCCCGTCTGGATCAGCAGACCTCCCAGGACCGGGCCGATGGCCACGGAGACACCCACTGCGCTGCCCAGCATTCCGAACGCCTTCCCGCGCTCTGCGCCCTTGAAGTACTGCTGGATCATGGCCACGCCCTGCGGGTTGAGCAGCCCAGAGCCCACACCCTGCACGAAGCGGGCCACGATCAGCATGGTGGGATCCGGTGCCAGGCCCGCGGCGATCGAGGACAGCGTGAAGATGGCCACCCCGAGCATCCACAGGAACCCACGCCCGAACACGTCCCCGGCGCGGCCGCCCGCCACCAGGACCACACCGAAGGTCAGCGCGTAGCCGGAGAGGATCCACTGCAGCTGGGACTCGGAGGCGCCCAGTCCCTCCTGGATGGAGGGCAGCCCCACGTTGATGATGCTCACGGCCACCAGGGACATGAAGATGGCCACGAGCAGCACGGCCAGGATCCGCCACCGCCGCGGATCCGTGCCGTGGGCGTAGCCCCGGTGGGTCTGCGGATCCGGGCGCGGGCTGAGGATGGGCAGCTCGCCGGTTCCCGTGGCCGGGGAGCGTTCGTGCCAGGTCTCGCCGGGGTCCGGATCACGGTGGGGGTCAGAGGTCATGAACGCATTATGGGCCCGGTCTCAGACGCGCTGGGCGATGTTTCCCTGCGGCGGATCGTGCCGGACGCATGCACCCCGGTGCTGTCCCAGTGCCGTCCCGGGGGCGGTTTTGGTGCGCGGGACAGGGGGGCGTCATCCTGGAGGCATGACAGTTGAACTGGTGATCCTGGGCCTGGTGGTCGTGACCGCACTGGCTTTCGACTTCACCAACGGATTCCACGACACCGGCAACGCCATGGCAACATCCATCGCCACCGGTGCGCTCTCACCCAGGACGGCGGTTGCACTGTCCGCGGTGCTGAACCTGGTGGGGGCGTTCCTCTCCGTGGAGGTGGCCACCACGGTGACCAAGGACGTCCTGCTCATCCAGACCTCGGACGGCGGACTGGTTCACGGCCTGGACCCCACTCTCGCGCTGGTGCTGATCTTCTCCGGACTCATCGGCGGCATCCTCTGGAACCTGGCCACCTGGCTGTTCGGTCTGCCTTCCAGCTCGTCGCACGCGCTGTTCGGCGGGCTGATCGGCGCCGGCCTGGCCTCGCTCGGCATCGCCGGGGTCAACTGGTCCGGTGTGGTCCAGAAAATCCTCGTCCCCGCCGCCCTCGCCCCGTTCATCGCTGGGTGCGTGGCCGCGGTGGGAACGGCGCTCGTCTACCTCATCAGCCGCGCCGCCTCGAACCGCCACAAGGACCGCGGCTTCCGTTGGGGGCAGGTGGGAACAGCGTCGATGGTGTCTCTCGCGCACGGCACGGGTGACGCGCAGAAGACCATGGGCGTGATTGCCCTCGCGCTGATCGCCCACGGGAACCTGAGCGTCCAGGGAATCGAGGACAACGGGCTGCCGCCGTGGATCATCGTCACGTGCGCCGTGGCCATCGCGCTCGGCACCTACCTGGGCGGCTGGCGCGTGATCCGCACCCTGGGCAAGGGACTCGTGGAGATCGAACCGCCGCAGGGCATGGCCGCGGAGGCTTCCTCGGCCGCGATCATCCTCACCTCCAGCCACTTCGGCATGGCGCTGTCGACGACGCACGTGGCCACCGGATCCATCCTCGGTTCGGGCGTCGGCAAGCCCGGGGCACGGGTGCGCTGGGGCGTGGCCGGGCGCATGGTGGTGGGCTGGCTGCTCACCCTCCCCGCCGCGGCCGTGGTGGGTGCGGTGTGCTTCATCATCGCCCGGGCCGTGGGCGGGTTGCCGGGAGCCGTGGTGATCTTCCTGCTCTTGGCGGCGGCGTCCGCGGTGATCTTCCTGCGCTCCCGGCACCAGAAGGTGGACCGGCACAACGTCAATGCCGAGTGGGACGAGAACACCCACTCCGTGGCCCCCGGTGACCCGGACCGGGCCGACACCCAGGAGGTGGCTCGCTCATGATCGCCCAGATGGCGAAATCTGCCCTCGCCGTGTTGCTGGCCGGGCTCTGCTTCGGCGCCGGACTGCCCGCGCTGTTCACGGTGGGCATCGCCCTGTGGAGCCGCGCCACCCTGCCGCCGGGCCCGGACGGCACGGCGCGCAGGAACGCCGTGGCGCTCGCGGGCGCCGTGCTGTGCTTTGCCATCGTGCTCGCCGCCGTGGTGATCGGGGTCCTGTGGATCACCCGGAAGAGCTTGGACCACTACCTAGGGATCTCGGTGTTCGGATGATGACCTTCGACGCGGCGCTGGAGCACCTCCGAGCCGCCTATCCCCAGGGTGTCCCCGAGGACGCGCGCCCCGTTCTGGCGGAGCTACTCGTGCGCACGGTGGGCTCCCGCCGCGCGGAGCGCCTCCTGGAGGCCCTCGAGCTCCCCAGCCAGGACACGCTCGTGGCCGCCTCCGCGTCCGCGAAGCAGCTCGCCGACGTCGCCGCCACCCTCGCGCGCGCCGGCTGGCCCCTCGCCGGGCCGGGTCCGGATGCCCCCGTCCGGCAGCCGGGCTACGTGGCCCGCGCCATGAACTGGCTGCGCGCGGACTACCCCCACGGCGTGCCCGCGCAGGACTACCTCCCGGTCCTGGCGGTGCTGCGCCCGCAGCTCAACGACGAGGACATGGCCGCGATCGCCGAGCAGCTCGCAATGGACGCCCGCACTGAGGGCACCTCCCTCTCCGAGGCGGACGCCCGCGCTGCGATCCACCGGGCCACGGAGGACGAGCCCAAGCCGGAGGAGATGGAGCGCATCCGCGCGATGCTCGCCGCGCACGGCTGGCCGCTGGAGGAGCCGCAGGATCCGGCCGCGGATCCGGGGCAGACCGAGGAGACCCGCTCGTAACCACCTACCAGGACGCGCCCGCTGAGAAGGCCGGGTGTGTGGGCATCGTCTCGCGCGACGTCGCGCGCATGGGCTACGGCCTGGGGAGCCTGACGCGGGCGGCGTCGTCCGGGGCGGACCGGCACGCCGTGTTCTACGCGAGCAAGGTGGGTGCCCGGCCGCTCCCCGAAGGACCCGCGCCCATGACGGCCGCCCAGAAGCCCTCCGAGCTGCCCGATGCCGTCCACGAGAACCTGCGCTCGCTCGGCACCGACCACCTGGACGTGGTCTACCTGCGGCGCATGGCCATGCAGCCCGGGCTCGTGATCGAAGACCCCCGCGTGCGCGAGATCGCAGAGCAGCTGGGGGTGACCCCCAGCCAGGTGGGACTCGCGTGGGTCCTGGCGCGCTCGCCGCAGTCACTCGTCGTCTCGGGCACCGCCAGCCCGGACCACCTCCGCGAGAACGTGGAGGCGGCGGGTGTGCACCTTCCTGCCGAGGTGCTGCGGGAGCTCGACGCCGCGGCATGAGGCGCGCGGGAGTCTCCCGGCGGCGTCGTGCATCTGAGGCGGGAAATGACTGTCCGGTGGCATGGAAGCCGGGCACTTCCCGCCCCAGATGTCCTCGGGGCGGATCAGGAGCGGCGAACCGCGCGGATCAGCCCGGGTTCATCGCCCGTGGCGCACCCATGCCCGGATCCACCTGCGTGGGGCCGCTGGCGGAGGGGCGGATGTCCACGTCGAAGATCTCCGTGGGCAGATACACCGTGGCGCACGAGTTGGGGATGTCCACCACCCCGGAGAAGCGACCTTCGATGGGGGCGGCGCCCAGCAGCAGGTACGCCTGCTCCTTGGACCAGCCGAACTTGGCGAGGTAGTCGATCGCGTGCAGGATCGCGCGCTGGTAGGACAGGTGGGAGTCCAGGTAGCGCTGCTCGCCGTCGAGCGTGACAGACGTGCCGGAGAACGCGAGCCACTCCGAGTACACCGGACCGTTGCGCCCGGGCATGAAGATGGCGTTCTCGCTCACGCCGTAGGTGTCCATGCCGCCCTTGATCACGTCCACGTGGACGTCGATGAACCCGCCCATCTCGATGCCGCCGCAGAACGTGATCTCACCGTCCCCCTGGGAGAAGTGCAGGTCCCCCATGGAGAGGTTCGCCCCGGACACGTACACGGGGTAGAACACCCGCGATCCCTTGGTGAAGTTCTTGATGTCCTGGTTGCCGCCGTTCTCGCGCGGGGGAGCGGTGCGGGCGGCCTCGCCGGCCACGCGGTCGTAGTCCGCGCCGCTCAGCGAGCCGAGGATCGCCGAGTCTGGTTCCGGCGGCAGGGCGAGAGGGGGAACGCGCTGCGGATCGGTGGCGATCAGATCGCCCTCGCGCTTGTTCCACGTTTTCAGCAGCTCGGAAGACGGCGCGGTGCCCATGAGACCGGGGTGGACCATGCCCGTGAACTTCACGCCGGGGATGTGCCGGGACGTGCACTCGCCGCCGCGGAAGTCCCACACGGCCTTGTAGGCGTCCGGGAACTGGTCCACCAGGAAGCTGCCACCGTTCTTCTGCGCGAAGATCCCGGTGTAGCCCCAGCCCTGCCCGGCCAGCGGCCCCTCCTCCTGCGGAATGGGCCCCACGTCCAGGATGTCCACAATCAGCAGGTCACCGGGCTCCGCGCCCTCGATCCGGAACGGCCCGGACAGTGCATGCACCCGGTTCAGGGGTGCGTCCCGGATGTCATCCGCGGAGTCGTCGTTCTTGATGGCGCCGTCGAACCACTCGCGGCAGTCAATGCGGTAGCTCTCGCCACGTTTGAGCGTGGCCACGGGCGGGATGTCCGGGTGCCAGCGGTTGTGGCCGGTCAGCTTCTGCTCGGTGAAGGGCTTGGTGGAATCCAGCGGGAAAATAACTTCTGGCATGGTCCGTGACCTTTCTGGAGAGCCCCGCGGGCGGTTCCCGCGCGGCAGTGCGGGGAAGCTACGGCCGCGGCAGCTTCGCGTGCCGGGGGTCCCGGGTCACCGCCGGGGCCGCGCCGGGGGCGCCGGGCTGGCGGGGCAGGGATCGGACGACGTCTGGCGCGTCAGCCGTGCGGGCAGCGTCGTCAATCACGCGTGCCCGGGCAGAGTTCGCGCGAGACAGGCCCACGGCGGAGAACACGCGCCGTGCGTCCGCGCCGCACGCGGGACAGTCCTGGGAGCGCGGCACTTGGGCCATGGCGTGGTGGGCGTCGAACGGCCCGCAGGCCTCGCACCGGAACTCGTAGACGGGCATGGACGCTCCCTTCACGCGTGTGAACCACAATACAACCCGGTCTGAGGAGGGGACAGGCCCGGGCGCTGCCCTGCGGGCGGCCCGACGCACAGGGAGAGGTTCTGCCCCCGACAACGCGATATTCAGGGGCAGAACCTTCCCGCAAACGCGGCGTCCCTCACCCTACGTACCGGCCGCGCGCGGGGAGGCACGCGGGCGACGTCGTGCCCCGCCCCCGCGCGCTGGTCACGACGTCCGCGGAGATCTCGCCCGCGCGGTGGCGGCGCAGCAGTTCCGGGAACACGTCCGCGGCGTTGCCCACGTACCCCACGGACAGCGCCCGGCGCTCGTTCTTGGCCGCCATGACCTTGGCGAGGGCGGTGTCCAGGTCCGTCTCCACCTCGGCCAGGTAGCGCTTGGACTGGCGGCGCTTGAGGCGCGTCTCGTCCACGTCCACGACGAGGCACGCGCCGCCGGTTGAGTGTCACGGCCAGCGGCTGGGCGCCGCCCATGCCGCCGCAGCCGCCGGTGATGGTCAGGGCGCCGGCCAGGGTGGGCTCGGGGATGCGACCCTCCTCGTGCCTCTTGCGGGCGACGGCGTAGAACGTCTCGTAGGTGCCCTGCAGGATGCCCTGCGTGGCGATGTAGATCCAGGACCCGGCCGTCATCTGGCCGTACATCATGAGGCCCTCGTCCTCGAGCTTGCGGAACTCGGGCCACGTGGCCCAGTCGCCCACCAGGTTGGAGTTGGCGATCAGCACGCGCGGGGCCCACTTGTGGGTGCGGAACACGCCCACGGGCTTGCCGGACTGCACCAGAAGGGTCTCGTCCTCCTCGAGCTCCTTGAGGGTCTTGACGATGGCGTCGAACGCCTCCCAGCTGCGAGCCGCGCGGCCGGTTCCGCCGTAGACCACCAGGTCGTCGGGGCGCTCGGCGACCTCCGGGTCCAGGTTGTTCATGAGCATGCGCATGGGGGGCTTCGGTCTGCCAGCTCTTGGCGCTGATCTCGGTGCCGCGGGGTGCGCGGACGGGGCGGGCGTTGGGCAGTGCCATGAGGGGTCCTCCAGGTGCGATTCGGTCCTGGGCGTGTGAGGCCGCGGACGGACAATGAGCCCATGGGACCACGGTCGGTGACGGGAGCCACGGGTTCTGGAGGGGGTTGTGTCTGGGATGCCAGACAGGGGCGACGGGCGTGAACACGTCAGGTGAGAGGCCCGGCTCTCGGCAAGATCCCATACCGGAGTCACTGCCACGTGAGCCCCATGCGTGCGCCGCTGCGCAGGCCATGGGTTCCCACACGGGCATCGAAGCGGTGGTTCGCGAGACGATGGGCACGGAGGTAGCGCGGAGCCACCGAGATGCCGTCACACTGATGCACCGAACCAGGAGGATGCCATGACCACGTACTCGGATGATGATCTTCACGAGCGTCGGGAGTCCATGACGGACATCCTGCCTGGTATCCGTGACCCGCGGGCCGCCTCGAAGCGCGAGCGCCGCGAGACGTTGACGCGCCATCGTGAACTGGAGCGCGACCCGGTGCAGGGCACGTTCGACCTGGCGCACCTGCACGAGACTCACCGGAGGCTCTACCAGGACGTCTGGGAGTGGGCGGGGCAGATCAGGACCGTGGTCCTCGACGTTCCTGCATCCTTCCCGCATCGGGACCGCGTTTAACGGCATCCACGAGACGCTCCGGGAGTCTGGGCTGCTCAACGACCCGAGCATCTCGGACGAGGACTTCATTGAGCAGTCCTCCACCCTGCTGGCGCAGGTCAACTATGTGCACCCGTTCCGTGAGGGCAACGACCGAACGCAGCGGGCCTACCTGGACCAGATCGCCGCACTGTCAGGACGCACCCTGTCGTGGCGGAACATCGGGCGCATCGAGAACGAGCGGGCCTCCATCCGTGCGTCCAGCGAGGGACCGGGGAGCCGTTCAGGCCGCTCATCGAGGAGGTCCTGAAGCCGCCTCTCGACGAAATGTCCCTGCTGGACGAGGCACTGTGCCGGGCAAGCAACCCCGACGGCCGGTGACACGGAACCGATTCGTGCTGTTGCCCTCCTGCAGCCAGAGACCGGAGGTGACGCCGGCGTACTTGCCGTCCGGCAGCCGGGCAGTGCCGATCATGATTCCGTCTGCGGCGTACACGGCCAACGAGGTCGATGGTCCTGGCTTGCGGGGTGCCGTCTGCGCGGGCCAGGCCTGACGTGCCGTGATGCCGTCGCGGCGCTGCCGGTCTACTCGCTGGGGCCCCTATCTTTTTGGCTGAGATAGTAAGTAGCCTGTTGACGGGCGTCGAGGCGTGCAGCGGTCATTTTCGCGCGTTGCTCCAGGACTGATGTCACGACCTCTCTTGTCGCCCGAACGCGCACCACATATTGGCAAAGGGGTCTCCCCATGTTCTTCCACCAGCAAGCTCTGCAGTATCAAGCCAAGCCGAATGAACCCGACGCCGTCTACGCCCGTAAGCTTCAGGAGGTGATCGGCGGCCAATACGGCGAGATCACCGTGGCCATGCAGTACAGCTTCCAGGCCTGGAACGCCCACATCCCGGGCAAATATCGCGATCTGCTCTTCAGCACGGCGGCCGAGGAGTTCGGGCACGTTGAAATGCTCGCCACCATGGTCGCCCAGCTGCTGGAAAAAGCTCCCTTGGGCATTACGACCGACGCCATCCAGGACGACCCGGCCGTCGCTGCGGTGATCGGCGGCACCGACATCCAGCAGGGCATCGTCGCCGGAGCCGGTGCCCGGCCGGTGGACAGCATGGGCAACCCGTGGTCCGCCTCGTACGTGACCGCCAGTGGCAACCTGCTTGCAGACATGACCTCCAACCTCAACGCGGAGATGCAGGGCCGGATCCAGGTGGCCCGGCTGTACCACATGACCGACGACCCGGGGATCCGGGACCTGCTCTCGTTCCTGCTCGCCCGGGACACGATGCACCAGAACCAATGGGCGGCGGCCGTGCAGGAGCTGAAGGAGTCGGGACTCGAGGAGATGCCGACGCCGAGCAATTTCCCGCAGAACAAGGAAGCCTCCGAGTTCGCTTACACCACCTTCCAGTTCTCCGACGGCGAGAACCTGGCGGACGGCCCGTGGGCCTCCGGCCCGACGCCGGACGGCAAGTCCGAGTTCAGCTACAGCCCGCAGCCGAACCCCGGTGTGCCGATGCCCCCGGTCACGCACCCCGACGCCCGCTTCTACGGCACCACAGAGTTGCCGAACACGGTCGAGAAGATGGCCGGTTCCGTCCAGGACAAGCTCAACCGCGAATAACGGCGGGGCGGTGTGGTGTGGGGCAGGCACCCGGTCTCTGATCGAGTGCCTGCCCCACGGGCACGCCGCGGGCACTTTTCTGCACCGGAAAGCATTGTCGGCATTCACCAGTCGTGGTCGTGTTGCCGCAGGTGGAGCCGGACATCATGCGGTCGGATGGCTCGGATTGTGAACGGGTCGTCGATACCTCGGTCAGCCAACCGAACCTGCACACCAGGACGCCGCAGTGACCGCGTCGGTCGACACCTCCGCGAAAGGCGTCAGGCCCCGCGCCAACGGAGTTCTTTTCCCACTCTTGCCGGGCAACGAGCGGTTTCGCCGCGGCTCCCACGGGCGCAATGAAACCGTCAACGACGGAAGATCCGGCGCCGGGGTGCGGAACCCCCAGTTCAGCATCTTTGGCCGCTGTAGGCGCGGTATTGCGCGATCCGTGCCTGCTGGCTTTCCTCACCCGCGCTCTGCGGAATGACCCGCCGGTGCGGCCCGTCGACCGGGCCGATCGTCGAAGATCGAGCGGGCAACTAGGTGCTGGTCGGCGCCGCCCCGTGCAACCGCTGCGTCAGCGCCTCCGCCGTCCGTCGCACGTGCCCCACCAGCTCCGCCCGCCGCTCGTCGTCGATCTTGTGCGCGAGAAACGTGAGCGCCACCCCCGCCACCGGCAACCCCCGGTGGTCGTGCGCCGCCACCGCCACGGACGCGAAGTTCGGCGTCACATCCCCCTCCTCCACGGCCCAGCCGCGCTCCCGGGTGCGGGAGAGTTCCGCCCGCAGCTGCGTCGCAAAGCTCCTGGACACCGGCAACCCCGTGGTGGTCCTGGGTGGCGGGCACGACACTGCGTGGGGCAGCTACCTGGGCCGCACCCGCTGCAACCGGCTACGGGGTCAGCGCGTGGGCGTGCTGAACCTGGACGCCCACTTCGACCTGCGCCAGGCGGACGAGCCGTCCTCCGGCACCCCGTTCTTGCAGATGGCCCGCGCGGACCAGCAGGCGGGCCGCACGTTCGACTACACCGTGCTGGGCATCAGCGAACCCAACAACACCGGCGTCCTGTTCCGCATCGCGGACGAGCTGGGCGTGGAGTACCTCACGGACGAGCAGTGCCAACCCCGCCACCTCGAGGCCGTCCCGGAGGTCGTGGACCGTCTCGTTGAGCGCGTGGACGCCATCCACCTGAGTATCGACCTGGACGTCCTCCCCGCCGCCGGGGCGCCCGGCGTGAGCGCCCCGGCCGGATACGGTGTTCCCCTGGAGACCATCCAGGCCGTGTGTCACCGCGTGGCCCGCAGCGGCAAACTGGTGCTCGTGGAGGTGGTGGAGCTGCTGCCGCGGATGGACGTGGACGGCCGCACCGCCCGCGCCGCCGCGCGCCTCATCACCACCCTGGCCCACGACGCACTGAGCGCCCCACCGACCGGCCCCGCCGGGAACACCACAGGAGAGCGCCATGAGTAGTCCCGCATCCCCGCCGCCCGCACCGCAGCAGGGCGGGGCGGGCCACCCCACGCTGTCGCGCGGGCTGAGCATGCGCCACATCCAGTTCATCGCGCTGGGCTCGGCGATCGGCACCGGGCTGTTCTACGGCTCGGCCACCGCCATCCAGGCGGCCGGACCCTCCGTGATCCTGGCGTACCTGATCGCCGGAGCGGTGGTCTACATGGTCATGCGGGCCCTGGGTGAGATGGCCGTGCGCCACCCCGTCCCTGGTTCTTTCGGCCAGTACGCGGCGCGCTACCTGGGCCCGTTCGCGGGCTTCGTCACGGGCTGGACGTTCGCGTTCGAGATGATCGTGGTGGCCATCGCGGACGTCACCGCGTTCGGCGTGTACATGGGCTTCTGGTTCCCGGACACGCCCCGCTGGATCTGGGTCACGGCCGTCATCCTGTGCATTGCCGCGATCAACACCCGCAACGTGAAGATCTTCGGCGAGATGGAGTTCTGGCTGACCATCATCAAGGTGGGTGCCATCCTGGCGATGATCGGCGGCGGCATCGTGCTCATGGCCCTCGGCGTCTCCTACGCCCCGGGCGAGCCCGTGGGGCTGCAGAACCTGGTGGACCACGGAGGCTTCATGCCCAACGGCCTGGGTGGTCTGCTGGCCGCGCTGTCCGTGGTGGTCTTCGCGTTCGGCGGCATCGAGACCATCGGCATCACCGCGGGTGAGGCCGGCGATCCGGCCCGCTCCACCCCCAAGGCCGTCAACGCCGTGCCCGCCCGCATCCTGCTGTTCTACGTGGGCACCATGGTGGTGCTGATGTCCCTGGTCCCGTGGACCGAGATCACCGGCGAGGCCAGCCCGTTCGTGCAGATCTTCTCCGCCCTGGGTATTCCCGCGGCGGCATCCATCCTCAACGTGGTGATCCCCGAGGACGTGTTCCTGGTGATCGCCTCGATCGCCACGTTCGCCACCGTGTGGGTGTGGCTCATGATCCTGCTCTCGCACATCGCCATGCGCCGCGAGATCGAGCGCAAGAACCGCCCCGAGTCCGCGTTCGAGGTCCCGTTCTGGCCCGTGGCCTCGTGGGCCTCGACCGTCGGCATCCTGTTCGTGATCGTGCTGCTCGGCTGGTTCCCGGACACCCGAGTGGCACTGATCGTGGGCGTCGTGTGGCTCGTGCTCCTGGGTGTGGGCTACCTGCTGTTCGTCAAGGGCGGCGGCCGCAACCGCCCCGACCTGGACGACCACACCGCGCTGATCACTCTGCCCCGCAGCTGATCCCCGCCTGCTGAGAGCCCCGGCCCGTCCGCGAGCCGGGGCTCTCCCGTGCCCGGACGACGACGCCGCACGGCCGGGTCCGCGCGCCCCGTCACGCGCCGCGCCGGGTCACGGGTTCGTCCTCGCGGGGCCGTGCAGCCTGCTGAACGGGGCGCGGCCGCCGTCCGCTCCAGCGCCTGCCCGCGGCGCGCTGGCGCCGCTCCGTGCTCCCTGAGCAGGCCACCCGGGGCACGGCGGCGTCGCGCCCCGGCGGGCTACCGGGCGGACTCCGGGGAGGCGGGGGCAGCGGCATCGTGCGCGGGAGGAAGTGCACTGTCCACGCCCGCGGCCACGAGGGCGACGATCTCCCGCATTCGCTCGAGCACCAGGCGCAGCTCGGCGCGGCCCTGGCGGGCGCGGTTGAGCTCCGCGAGCCCGCTGGTCACGATCATCCGTGCGCCCACGTCCAGAGGCGTAGTGCCGGCGTGCGCGGCGGAGCGGCAGCCCGCGAGCATCCGCGCGATGTGGTTCTCGAGCTTCTCCACCAGCACCAGCACCTCGCGGCGGTGGGGGAGGTCCTCGCCGAAGAGAATCTCCCGCGCGATCCACACGGTGGTCTCCGGCCAGTGCACGGCCATGTCGAAGACCGGGGCGAGTGAGTCCATGATGGCGTCCACCACCGCAGCGGGGGAGCGGTGGCCGGGGTCGGGGGTGGCGTCCAGGGTGTCGTTGATGTGGTCCGCCCAGATGTTCTCGGTGACCATCATCAGCAGCTCCGCCTTGGTGGCGGCGTACTGGAACACGGTGCCCGCCGCCACGTCCGCGCGGGAGGCGACCTCGCTCATGGACATCTGCGCGTAGCCCTTCTCGCTCATGAGCGAGCGGGCGGCGGCCAGGATGCGGGCGCGTTTCTGCGCCTTGGCGATCTCGCGGCGCCCGGGGCCGCGCGGGCTCACGCGGGCGGCCACGTGTTCCAGGGGGCGTGCTCTGCGGCGGGCGTCGGGTTCTGAATTTTCTCCACCAGATAATTGTATTGCACTCAAAATTGAGTATGCTCAATTATTAACGCAGGGAGCGCCAAGGTGACGCCCCCGCGGAAGGAGGAACGACATGCAGTTCACAGCAGGCAACTACGAGGCCTTCATGCGGCCCCGCCCGGCGGAGCACGCACAGGACACCCGCGCGTGGATCGTGGGATCCGGTCTCGCCGGACTCGCGGCGGCAGTGTTCTTGGTCCGGGACGCCGGCGTGCCCGGCGAGAACGTGACTGTGGTGGAGAAGGGCCGGCTGCCCGGCGGTGCCCTGGATGGGTTGGACGTCCCCGAGAAGGGGTTCGTGATCCGTGGCGGCCGTGAGCTCGAGAACCACATGGAGTGCCTGTGGGACATGATGCGCTCCGTGCCGTCCCTGGAGATCGAGGGCGCGTCCGTGCTGGACGAGTTCGCGTGGCTCAACCGGGACGACCCCAACTACTCCCTGCGCCGCGCCACCGTGAAGCAGGGCCAGGACGCGGGCCACGAGGGCAAGTTCGACCTCCCGCAGCGCGCCCAGAAGGACCTCCTGCACATCTTCCTGGCCACGCGTGAGGAGATGGAGGGCAAGCAGATCCAGGAAGTCATGAGCAAGGAGTTTTTGGCTTCCCCGTTCTGGATGTACTGGCGCACCATGTTCGCGTTCGAGGAGTGGCACTCCGCGCTGGAGTTCAAGCTCTACCTTCACCGCTTCGTGCACCACATCGGTGGGCTGCCGGACTTCTCCGCGCTGAAGTTCACCAAGTACAACCAGTACGAGTCCTTCGTGCTGCCCCTGATCTCCTACCTCACCGAGCGCGGTGTCACCTTCCAGTACGACACCGATGTCCGCGACATCGACTTCGCCCACCGCAACGGCGAGATCCGTGCCACCGCGATCCACTGGGTGCGCGAGGGCTCCACCGAGACCCAGGAACTGGGTGAGCACGACCTCGTGTTCACCACCATCGGATCCCTCGTGGACAACTCGAACGACGGCGACCACGCCACGGCCGCCACGCTAGACCGCGGCCCCGCCTCGGCCTGGGACCTGTGGAAGCGGATCGCCGCCAAGGACCCGTCGTTCGGGCGCCCCGAGGTGTTCTGCTCATCGATCGACGAGACCAAGTGGGAGTCCGCCACCGTCACCACCTTGGACGAGCGGATCCCCGAGTACATCCGCAAGATCGCGCAGCGGGACCCGTTCAGCGGCCGGGTGGTCACGGGCGGGATCGTCACGGCGGAGGACTCCTCATGGCTGCTCAGCTGGACCGTGAACCGCCAGCCGCACTTCAAGAAGCAGCCGAAGGACCAGGTCGTGGTGTGGGTCTACTCGCTGTTCGTGGACACTCCCGGTGACTTCGTGAAGAAGACCATGGCCGAGTGCACGGGCGAGGAGATCACCCAGGAGTGGCTCTACCACATGGGCGTTCCCGTGGAGGAGATCCCGGAGCTCGCGGCCACCGGTGCCAAGACGGTTCCCGTGATGATGCCGTACGTGACCAGCTTCTTCATGCCCCGCCAGGCGGGGGACCGCCCCCGGGTGGTGCCCGAGGGTGCCCGCAACTTCGCGTTCATCGGCCAGTTCGCCGAGACCGGCCGCGACTGCATCTTCACCACCGAGTACTCGGTGCGCACCGGCATGGAGGCCGTGTACCAACTCATGGGCGTGGAGCGCGGAGTTCCCGAGACGTGGGGCAGCACCTACGACGTGCGGGTGCTGCTCGAGGGCCTCACCCGGCTGCGGGACGGCGAGAAGGTCCGGGTCCCCGGGCCGGAACCGCTGCGCAAGCGGCTGCGTCGTCGTCTGGAGAACGGCGAGGTGGGAGAGCTTCTCGAGGAGTACGGCGTGCTGTGATCCTCAGCGCGGGCTGAGCGACCCTGCACGGGTGCACCCGGAAGCCGTCACAGTACGTGGCACAGATTCTGGGCCAGCATGTGCAGGGTCTTTCTGTCCCTGGGGGACATGTCCAGCTCGTCCAGCAGCTCGCGCTGCATCCCCGCGGCCGGTTCCTGCAGGGCACGCCCGGCGTCCGTGAGAGAGATGACCACCGAGCGTTCGTCCTGCTCGCTGCGGCGGCGGGTCACGAAGCCCGCCGCCTCCATGCGGCGCAGCAGCGGAGAGAGGGTGCCGCTGTCCAGGGCGAGGGTCTCGCCCAGCTGGCGGACCGAGCGGTGGTCCTGCTCCCATAGCACGAGCATCACCAGGTACTGCGGGTAGGTCAGCCCGATGGCCTTGAGAGGTTCACGGTACGCGCTGGTCACCTTGCGCGAGGCGGTGTACAGCGCGAAGCACAGCTGCGTGTCCAGGCGGAACTCGGGATCCATGCCCACCATGGTACGGGAGGCGCCCCCACGGCGGGGTTGTGGAACAACGAGGGCACGTCGCGTATAGCTATGCCCACGCTCACAGGGTGTTCGCATCCTTCCGCTCTGCCCTTCCCCCAACAGCACGGAGACCCCGGTGCCGGAGCATGACCACGACCGTACGTCCACACCGGCCGGAGGATCCTCGGTGCCCGCAGCCACCGCCGCGCTGGCTGCTCCGGTCTTCTGGTCTTCTGGTGGCACCGATGATGGCGGTCATGCTCACCGGTCAGCGGATCATGCTGATCATCACCCAGTGGCTGGTCATCCCGGTGCTCGTCTTCGCGTTCAACCACTCGCCGGCCATCTCCCAGTTCTCCGTGGCCATGAAGCACGAGTACGGCTCCCGTGCGAGCGGGCCTCCGCGGCGGCGTTCATCTTCATCACGGGTTGGATCGCGGCCGTGGCCACCCCGAGCATCCTGTCGCTGATCGAGTCCCTGGCCGGGCCCGTGATCGTCGTGATCCTCTACCTCATGCCCATGTACGCCATCCGCAGGCTCCCCGGGCTGGAGCCGTACCGCGGGAAGATCTCCAACGTGTTCGTCACCGTGGCCGGCATCGTGGCCGTGAGCGGGATCGTCTACGGGCTGCTGCCCTGAGTCCCCGCCCCGGCAGGCTCCCACGCCCGGGCGGCGACGCCTGACCCGTGGACGACGCCGCTCCACACGGCCCCGCGCCCCGGCGCACGGGTGCCGGGGAACCGGCGGTGCGGCGGCGTCGTCCGCGGCGGGACCTGCGGGATCACTCGTTCGACGGAATTACTGGCCCGGGACGCCGCCGGGACCGCCCGCGCCGCCCGGTGCTGCGGCGGCCGTGGGCTCGGTGCTCGTGTCGATGGGGACGTCGATCGTCACCGTGTACCCCTTGGCCACGCTGCCCGAGACCTTCGGCATCTGCATGTCCACCCCGTCCGAGAAGACGTTGTCCGTCTCCAGGGTGACCTGGGACATGTTCGTGGCGGAGTCCGGGTAGCGGGAGTCCTTGTAGACCGCGGTGGCCATTGCCTGCGGGATGGCGATCTGCGAGGTCAGCACCGCGTTGGTGGCGTCCGTGATCGAGCCGATGTCTGGGAAGACCTCGAAGTGGATGTGCGGCCAGCGGCCCGCGTAGCAGCCCGGGACGATCGACGTGAAGGTGACCTTGCCGTCGTCGCCCACCACCTGGACGCCGCGCAGGTACGTCTCGTCCTCCACGCCCTCCGAGTACATGGAGTAGTTGCCGTCCGGGTCGCAGTGCCACACGTACACGGCCGCGCCCGTCATGGGACCGTTGTCCTTGACCATGTCCACGATGTTCATCGTCAGGGTCATGGCTACGCCGTCCACCGCGGCGCCGCCGTCGATGCTCGCGGTGATGTTGCTGCGCTCCACCCCGGAGACGTCCAGCGCGTCCGCACCGTTGGAGCCGTCACCGGGGTAGGGCCCAGCGGTCTCCTGCGGCATCTCCTCGTCGTAGGTCTTGGAGGGCGATGGCGTGGCGCTCGCGGTCTCGGACGCCGATGCCGTCGCGGAGGCGGAACTGGACGAGCTCGACGTCGTGGTGCCCGTGCACGCCGCCAGTGCGAAGACGCTCGCGCCGGCCCCGAAGATGCCGAGCGCGCGGCGGCGGTCGATCAGCGTTCCGAGGTCGAAAGCGAGGCCCTGGTCCTCTACGTCCTCGTGGGGGCGGTCCAGGACCCGTCCCTCGAACGTGCCAGCTGCGGTTGCGGGGAGGGCCCCGGAGGCGTCGTGACCCTCATCGCGGGGGTGGCCGGTGTCAGGGCCGCCGGTGTCGCGGTGCCCGGTGTCGCGGTGCCCGGGGTGGTGGCGGCCCGCGTGGTCGCGGTCGGTGTTCTGCGACTGCATAACGCAGGTCTCGGAGGTGGCCGGGTAGGTGCGGATGCCGCGGCGTCGACGGATCGGGTTCATTACATGCTCCTTCGGAAGGCGTTCAGTGGCGCGTCGAACCCCCGACGCTACGGAGCCGGGCTGGATCCGCGGTCCGACCGGCCTGTGCTGCGCGTGGGGTGTGCCTGTGCCGGGGCTGTCGATTGACGGGGAGCAGGCTCCGGGCCCCGCGCAGTGCTGGACGGCCGGGGAGGCCGTGCGTGACGTCGTCCGCACAACCGGTGCGGACCGCGTGCCGTGGAACCGGCGCTACGGCGGGCTGTTGCCGTAGGCCCGACGCTCAGGGCGATCGTGGTGCGCAGCAGCCCCAGGGCCGGCGCGGCCAGTGCCACGATCAGCCACACGGCGCCGCGGGGTGCGAGGGAGTCAGACGTGTTGCGCACGGCGCCGATGCCACACAGGCCGGTGCCCGGTCCCTTCTCACCGGTGGATGTGCCAGGCTGACAGGTGTCCCTTGACCGGCCTGGAATCCGGCACGTCCCACGCACGTCCCATCGAGGAGTTCGCATGACCACCGTGGTGCTGTTCCGCGACGACCTGCGGGTCACCGACCACCCCGCCCTGCACGAGGCGGTGTCCCACGGTGAGCCTGTGGTGTGCCTCTACGTGCTGGACGAGGAATCCCCGGGCATCCGGCCCCTCGGGGGTGCAGCGAAGTGGTGGCTGCATCACTCCCTCACGTCGCTGGCGGCGGATCTCGCCGCCCTGGGGACGCCTCTGACCCTGCGGCGAGGGGCGGCGGGGGAGGTCGTGCGCGACGTCGTCCGCGAAACCGGTGCGGACCGTGTGCTGTGGAACCGGCGCTACGGCGGGCCCGAGCGCGCGGTGGACGCCGGGCTCAAGGACTGGGCCGGGGAGAACGGGGTGGAGGCGCACTCCTACGCCGGGAACCTGATGTTCGAACCGTGGGCCATCACCACGCAGGCCGGTGACCCCTACCGGGTGTTCACCCCGTTCTGGCGCGCGTGCACGAGCGGGCCGCCGCCGCGTGAACCGTATCCGGCGCCGTCGTCCGTGGTGCCCGCCGAGCCCACCCCTGCCTCCGACGCCCTCGAGGACTGGGGGCTCCTGCCTACCGCGCCGGACTGGTCGGCAGGGCTGGCCCGCACGTGGACCGTGGGCGAGCGCGCGGCCCACGACCGCCTCGACGACTTCCTCGACGAGCGCCTGCCCACCTACACGCAGGACCGGGACGTCCCGGCGAAACCGGCGACGTCGGGCCTGTCTCCGCATCTGCGCTGGGGGGAGATCAGCCCGCACACCGTGTGGTACAGGGCGCTGTCCGGCGCGGAGAACCCGGGGAAGTTCCTCACCGAACTGGGATGGCGGGAGTACGCCTGGTACAACCTCTACATCCACCCGGACATGGCAACCCGCCCCATCAACCCCAAATTCGAGCGCTTCCCATGGCCTCCGCTGGACGACGACGCGCTCGCCGCGTGGCAGCGCGGGCGCACGGGGATCCCCCTGGTGGACGCGGGCATGCACGAACTATGGGAGACCGGGACCATGCAGAACCGGGTGCGCATGGTGACCGCGTCTCTATTGGCCAAGAACCTGCTGATCGACTGGCGGCTGGGGGAGCAGTGGTTCTGGGACACCCTCGTGGACGCGGACCCCGCCTCGAACCCTCACAACTGGCAGTGGGTGGCCGGTTCCGGGACCGACGCCGCGCCCTACTTCCGGATCTTCAACCCCGAGACCCAGCAGAAGAAGTTCGACCCGGACTTCGTGTACGTGGACCGCTGGAACGGGCGGCAGGAGGGCGTGGAATCCATCGTGGACCTCAAGGCTTCCCGCGCCCACGCCCTGGAGCTGTTCAAGACCCTGTGAACCTTGCACGCTCTACGCCTACGCTGGCCCCATGAAGATTGCCGTGCTGGGTGCCAGCGGGAGTTTCGGGTCCGACGTCGCCGACCTCCTCGAGGCCGACGGCCACATCGTGGTGCGGGCGAGCCGCCGCACGAGGGTGGACGTCGTGGCCGGTCGGGGGTTGCTGCAAGCCTTGGCGGGTGTGGACGTGGTCGTGGACGCTTTGCACATCAATACGTTCGGTGCCCGCAAGTCCGTCCCGTTCTTCACGCGGGCCGCGTCCCAGACCGTTAAGGCGGCGCGCGAGCAGGGCGTGGGCCGGATCGTGTGCCTGTCCATCGCGGGTGCCGTGGATCCGCGGGTCAACGGCGGTTTCGGCTACTACAAGGGCAAGGCCGCGCAGGAAAGCGTGTACCAGCAGGCGGGGATCCCCTCCACCACGGTGCGCTCGACCCAGTGGTTCGATTTCATTCCCGCAACCACCGGCCTGGTCGCCCGCGGCCCGGTGGCCCTGATGCCCACCCTTCTCATGGCGCTCGCGCGGCGCGAGGAGGTCGCACGGTTCGTCGCCGAGGTCGCCACCACCCATCGCGAGGCACGTCACGAGATCCTCGCGGTGCGCGGCCCGGAGGTGGACACCATGGCGAACTTCGCGCGCCGCATCCTCGCGGCCGGCGGTGACCTCGCGGGCCGCACGCCCAGAGTGCTGAAGGAAGCGCCGCTGCTCGGCCGGGCGATCGCCCACGGTGGCCTGATCCCACAGGACGCGTTCGTCACCTCGCAGCGCTTCGACGAGTGGTTGCAGACGGAGTACTGAGAGGCGGCACCGCAGCGGCCCGTCGTGTGACGGATCGATGTCGCGAGGACCGCTATCTCGCCGTCGTCAGAGCATGGTGCGGGGGCCTCTAGTGTGCTGGAGGTCAGTCGCCTTCGATCCCGAAGAAGCGGCGCAGCGCCTGCGTGCCCTCGTAGGTCACCGGCTCCCCGGGCCGCACGTAGGTGTCGGGCGTGACGACGACGCGCTGCTCCTCCATCCCGACCGTCCCCTCCCGGGTGTGCTGCACCCCGCGGACCCGGCCGTTGTCCACGTAACCGGTCTTCCGGCTGACCGCCGCCGAGGCGTGATTGCTTACGACGTACGCGGACTCGCACGTGAGCGCGTCCAGCTCATCGAATGCGAAGCCGACTGCCATTTGGCGCATGAGCGTCCCGAGACCCCTGCCTTGGTGTGCTCGGCCGAACCACGATCCCGTGGTGACCCAGCGGGTGAGGGGGAAGTCCTGGGCCATCACGTCCTGCACGCCGACGAGCTCGCCGTCACAGCGGACGGTCAGCGCCAGGTTCCAGCGATCCGGCGCGAACGTTGACCGTTGCGTCCACCACCAGGACAGTGACGTCGCCGGGAAACCATCTGGTGTCCCGGGGGCGTACGGTTCCTCGTGCCACGCGCGCGGGAAAGACATGGGGAGGCCGGAGACCGAGATGCCGTTCTGGACGAGTTCTACGAGCTCCGGGAAGTCCTCGTCCCGGAGCACACGCAGTTCCACGTTCCTGCAGGTGATGCGCAGCCCGTAGGGCGGGAAGATCTCCTCCAACGTGAGCATGTCAGGAAGCGTCCTCAGGGTAGCTGAGCAATGTGGGCTAAGGCCTCTCGGATTCGGAAAGCAAATCGGGGACACCCAGCTTTGAGGAGCGCCTGGTCCAACTGCAGGTGGTTGGACTTGCCACTCCAATACTTTATTTGATTGCGCGCAATGGGAGCTACGCAGGCCGGATTCGAATCAGTAACCAGCAAAAAGAAATCGTCTGGATGGATGACCTCATACGGTTCTGTCTCGGGTGTTGTCGTGATGTCATTGGGATCGTTGCATGTGAGGATGATGTCTGCGCCTCCGAAAACGGCCCCCGCGTGAACGTGGTAATCGTGGCGATCCGTACCGGTGAAATCGAGATCGGACGGGAAGCCCTGCAGGACCTCATCCATGTTCTTGCGTATCAGCTGCGCCCGCTGGGCGGTTCTATGTCCCGGAGCTGTAGGGCATTTCTTACGCATGTTCGCGATGACCTCCGCGAAGACGTCCTCCGTGCTGTGGACCTGGAACATCGCGGGGTTTTCAAGGCGCAACAAGAAGAGCCAATCCATCAGGGTCTTGCTGAAGAGGACGTTGGCATCGACGAAAACTCTTTGCGTCATGGTCCCAATCTAATGACATCACGGGGGGCACCCCGGTTGAAAACAGGGGTGCCCCCCGTGTCGCTCACGAACGCATGATCTCAGTCCTCGAAAAGCTCGAAATTGTCTGCCGCGTCGAGTGCCCGCAGTTTCTCGAAGGCGTCGCGACGTTCCGTTTCCCGCTGTTCCCGCAATCGGAGGACATCGGAACGACGGAAGCGCGTATGTGATCCGACCTTGAAGGATTCGATCAGCCCCTCGCGGGTCCAACGGAGAAGGGTGGGGCGAGAGACCCCCAGGATGTCCGCGGCCACCGTACTTGTCAGCTCGTCGGGCATTTGAGCAATGCTGACCGAACCGTGCTCGGCAATGGCCGTGAGTGCATGGAGGAGTGTCCTCTGGACCTCGTCCGGGAGTTCCACCTCCCCGCCGTTTGCATCGCGCAGAACCAAGGTTGAACCCTGACGCGCGGGGGCCTGCGCCGCGCGCACGGTCTGGGCCGAGATCGTGATCCGCTCAGTCATGGTGGTCATTGGCGTCTCCCTTCGCGCCGTGCTCGTAAGTATTTAGTTATACCGTAACACTCATTCACATATAAGTGAAATAACCTGCGGGTTCAGCGCTCCAGATCCAGCAGCTTGAGCGCCTCCTCACGCATCTCCACCTTGCGGACCTTGCCCGTGACGGTCATGGGCAACTCCTCCACCACGTGCACATAGCGCGGGATCTTGTGGTGGGAGATCTTCCCCTGCGAGAACTGCGCGATGGATTCCGTCGTGATGGGGGCCGCGCCCTGACGCGCCCGGATCCACACCATGAGCTCCTCCCCGTACTTCTTGCTCGGTACACCGATCACCTGGGCGTCCACGATGTCCGGGTGGGTGTAGAGGAACTCCTCGACCTCGCGCGGGTAGATGTTCTCCCCGCCCCGGATCACCATCTCCTTGATGCGGCCGGTGATCTGCGCGTACCCGTCCTGATCCATGACGGCGATGTCCCCGGTGTGCAACCAGCCGTCGGAGTCGACGGTCTCGCGGGTCTTCTCCTCCTGACCCCAGTAGCCCTTCACGACCGAGTAGCCGCGGGGGTGGAACTCCCCGGCCGTGCCGCGCGGCACGGTCTCACCTGTGGAGGGATCCACGGTCCTGACCTTCACGGGCGGGTGCACCCGGCCCACGGTCTCCACGCAGCGGTCCAACGAGTCGTCCGCGCGCGTTTGGAAGCTCACCGACGAGGTCTCCGTCATGCCGTAGCAGATCGCGACCTCGCTCATGTGCATCTTGTCGATCACCTTGCGCATGACCTCCATGGGGCACGGGGAACCGGCCATCACGCCGCTGCACGGCGAGGACAGGTCGTAGTCCCCGAAGTCCGGCAGCTCGAGCTCGGCGATGAACATGGTGGGCACCCCGTACAGGCTTGTGGCCTTCTCCTGAGAGACGGCGCGAAGCGCGGCCCGCGGGTCGAGCCCCGGCCCCGACAGGATGATCGCGCTGCCGTGGGACGTGGCCGCGAGGTTGCCAATCACCATCCCGAAGCAGTGATACAGCGGCGGCACCACCACGATGCGGTCCTTCTCCGTGCAGTGCCGCCGAGAGAACGTTCTCGGCGGCGCTGCGGTGTCGCGTCTCAGGCGAGCCGACGCGTGACGTCCGCCAGGTGGACGTGGTCGCGCTGGTTGTGCGGCAGGGCCGAGAGCAGCTGGCCCATGGCGCAGGTGTTGCTCACGGCGGCGAAGACCAGCCCCGCGCCGACGGCGCCGGAGAACCATGTGGCACGCGGCGCCACGGTGCCCGTCAGAAGCCCTGCGAGTACCAGGGACCCGGCGGTCAGTCGGACCTGGCGTTCCAGATCCCAGCACCGGTGCGCACCGTGCGTCCGGCGTCGCGCCATGCGTCGATCCCGCCGGTCAGGACGGTTGCGCTCGTCATACCCGCCGAGGCCAACAGCTCCGCGGCGCGCGTTGAGCGGGCTCCGGAGCGGCAGATCACCACGGTGTCGCGGGGTAGTAGCTGCCCGATCTGCCGGGTGTGCTTCTCGGTGAGAGCCAGGGGGGCGTTGACGGAGCCCGGAATGTGACTGATGCCGAACTCCACGGGGGCCCTGACGTCCAGGAACAGCGGTGCACCCTCATGGGGGTCCTGGAGCTCGGAGGCGGAAACGGTGGCGGGTGAGGACATGGTGTTCTCCTTCTCGAGTGGTTCTCGGACGGGACGGTGCCCGGCTCGGGTGCGGGGTGTCACAGGGTCAGCCCAGGAGCCGGGGCACGCTTTGCAGGGCGGTGTAACACTCCGTGAGCACCAGCAGGCCGGCGAAGTCCAACGACAGCAGGCGCGTGTTGATCCGGTGGCCCACGCGGGCGCCGAGTGCTGGGCCCACCACGGCGGCGCCCGCGAACGGCCCCACGGCCTCCCACTCCAGGTGGGGTAGGACGCTCGTGTGCAGCGACAGGGTCACGAGACTGTTGACGAGGGCGGTGAGGATGAGCGGTAGCCATGAGCGCGGGTCGGACCATGCGGGACGGTTCTCGGGGCCGTCGTGGTTCGAGGACGGGCGGGACGAGCGTCGCCGCGTGTTCTTCACCATCATGGCCGCGGCCACGACCACGAGCAGCGCGGAGAACAGCGTGAGCAGCACGGCGTCGTCCATCAGGCCGGACACGTTGGCAGCGAGCACCGCACCCCCTGTGCCCAGGGCGCCGAAGACCACGCCGATCCCAGGGCGGACGTGGCGGCGCCGGAGATGCGAGACCAGGCCCGAAATCGCACCCGAGATCACGACCACCAGGAAACCCACCGTTGCGTGGGTCGGGGGGAGTCCCAGGGCGAAGGTGAGCAGCGGCACGGTCATGATGGCCCCGCCGCCGCCCAGCGCGCCCCTGAAGAGCCCCACCAGCAGCCCTGCGATGACGACGATGAGCGCGATCACTCCTGCGGGATGATGACGGTCCTGGGGTGCGCGCCGAAGCAAGCCGCACTCGCTGTAGCACATACTCCCGGGGGTAATTTTGGAGCGAGGGAGAACCGTGTGCGGATCACGCGGTGGGGTGCAGGGGAGGGGGATTCCGGGTGGCCCTCACCGGCCCGTCCCGCATGAAAAGTGAACGTCTAGATTGTGGACAATCTAAATACCGCGACCTACCATCGATTGCGGTCGTACCACCCGGCGTTCAGGGCCGGGGCTCACCGGCCACGGAAAGGACGAGGAATCATCATGAAGGCTATGTACACCGCGGAAGCGCTTGCCCAGGGCGCGGGCCGCAACGGCAGCGTCGCCACCAAGGACGGGTCGCTGCAGTTCGACCTGGCCGTGCCGAAGGAGATGGGGGGATCCGGGAACGGCGCCAATCCCGAGCAGCTTTTCGCCGCCGGGTACGCGGCCTGCTTCCACTCCGCCTTGCAGATGGTCGCCCGCCAGCAGAAGGTCTCGCTCGGTGATTCCGCCGTGGGGGCCCGCGTGCAGATCGGCGACAACGGCGCAGGCGGGTTCACCCTGGCCGTGCAGTTGGAAGTGATCATCCCCGAACTCGAGCACGACGCGGCCCAGGAACTCGCGGACGCCGCGCACCAGGTCTGCCCCTATTCCAACGCCACGCGCGGCAACATCGAGGTCACCGTGACCGTCGTGGAGGATTGACGAGCGCGTCGCACCGCGCCCGATGAGAGCGCACGGCACGTCCCCGGCGTCCTGGGGCCCACTGAGGCCCTGACGGGGCCGTGCCGTGACGCACGGGCGGGGGCCACGAGCCCCACGGCGCCGAGGGGGATGTCACGTCCCCTCGGCGCGACGTCGCCCTCAGACGCTCTCGGGGACGCGCACCTCGGTGCGCAGGGTCGCGGAGCGGCGGTCGGCGAGTTCGCGGCGCACGACCCAGACGACCGCGACGATCCACAGCAGGGCGAGCGCGCCGAGGATCGCGTAGTACGCGGCGTCGCCGGGGAGGCGCGCCTGCACGGCGTCCAGGCGCAACAGGGTACGCGTGTTCGTGAAGATGATGAGTCCGCCGGCGCCGACGGCGAGGATGCGCGGGGCGAGCCAACGCACGAGCCACGCGGCGATCGGCGCGGCCACCACACCGCCGATCAGTAGAGCCAGGACCATGCCGAAGTCGACGCCCTGGCTGCCGAGTGCCATCAGGAACCCGATGGAGGCACCCAGACTGACCACGAACTCGGACGTGTCGATGGATCCGATGACCTTGCGCGGGGCGATCTTGCCGGAGGCCAGCAGGGTGGGGGTGCCCACGGGGCCCCACCCACCGCCGCCGATCGCGTCCATGAAGCCCGCGACCGTGGCCAGGGGGATCAGGAAGAATCCGCGCACCTTGCCCGTGAAGTTCGGGCGCCGCCCGCCGAGCCGCAAGAACCGCCACACCACGTAGCAGCCCAGCAGCAACAGGATCACGGACATCACCGGTGCGGCGGCCTCCCCGGAGAGGGTCAGCAGATGGGCGCCCGCGAACGCGGCGATCCCGCCGGGAACCGCCATGAAGCCTACGACGCGCCAATCGATGTTGCCGAAGCGCCAGTGCGAGAGCCCGGAGGCCAGGGTGGTGCCCACCTCCGCGAGGTGCACTGTCGCGGACACCGAGGCGGGGGTCAGGCCCACGGCCAACAGCAGGGTGGATGAGGTCACGCCGTAGGCCATACCGAGCGAACCGTCCACGAGTTGCGCCCCGAAACCCACCAGGGCGAGCAAGATCAATGTACGCACGGTGCGACTCCTGTGCAGTGGAAGGGGTGAGATGACTCAGCCTAGGAACCGGGCGGGCGCTCACCCAAGGAATGTTGCGCCGTGCGTCACAACGTGTAGTGCGATGACATCCGCTTGACATCGGCCGGGGGACGTCTTCTCTTGTCAATCGTCAGTACGCTGACGAGGATGGGAGGGTCAGCGATTCCGCCGACCGAGACGTCCGATGAAAGGACAGCACGTGGCAGAGAAGAATCCCGCCAATGCGGGCGAGGAATCCATCAAGATGAGCCCCCAGGAAGAGAGCGCGGCCCTAGGTCAGGAGACTCAGGCGGACGCCGAACCCGCCGACGAGGGCGTGGGCGCCATGACGGACAACAAGGGCGACGAGCCCGCCACCGAGAACTGACCTGAACCACTACGTGATCGGCCCGTGGCACATGCCACGGGCCGATCGCGTATTCAGGTCTCTGATGTCCGGCTCAGTCCTCCTCGCCGGGATCCTCGCGGGGGTTGCCGATGTTGTACCGCGGCGGGCGGGTGCGGAAGTTCGCGAGCTTATGCGAACCGTCGCAGAACGGCGCGATCGACGACATGTTGCACCGGCACAGGGCGACGACGCGCCGCGGCGGCTTCTGCGGCTCGGCCCCCGGTTCCGGGGCGATCAGCACGTCACCGCGCACCAAGAGCGGCCCGTCCGGGCACGGGGTGATCACCACGGGATCCTCGGCGTCGTGCGCCACCGAGAGGACGGGGCTCCCGTCGTCCGTGGTGCGTGGATCCTGCTCGCTCACAGGGCCACCCGCTCGGCGACCGGGGCCTCGGAACCCACGGTCTGCAGTCCCGGCATGCTCCCGCGCAGGGAGGTCCGCCCGTCTGACCAGCACTCGAGCATGTGATCACCCATGAGCCCGTCCACGTACAGGCACGCGGCCGCGCCGAACAGGACGTCCTCGAGCAGCTCGGGCTCGTCCTGGGCGAGCGCCCCGGCGAGGTCACGCGCGGCGATCTGTTCGTGAACGGCGTCGGCCTCCACGTGCTCGTCGTAGTACCAGGTGACGTCCGCGTCGTAACCGAGCTTGCGGAACGCTCGGCCGTAGTACTTGTTGGGGATCGAGGACGTCATCTCGAACGCCGCGAGGTGACCCGCGATGGCCCCGCGCAACCGGCGGTGCAGTCCGAACAGGCTCATGAGGTTCATGGACGCGAGCGTGGGGGCGGGCACGAGGTCCAGGTAGTGGTCCAGGGTGTCGTCCAGGCCGAAACCTCGCATGGTCTGCGCGAAGATCGTGGCGTGCACGCGCTCGGGACGGCCCCCGCCGTACTCGTCCGACTGGATCTCCACGAGCGCCGCCTTCGCGCGGCCCCGCAACCGGGCGATGCCCCACGAGTGGGGGTCCGCCTCGCGCAGCGTGTAGATGGAGCGGTGGACCAGGAACTCGCTCAGGATCTCCTCGCTCGGGTGCCGGGCGAGCCACGTGGCCAGGGTGGGCTTAGCGTCCCCGCCGGTCATCGCGAACATCGTGTCCACGAGCTGCGCGGAGTCGCCGGGCAGGGGATCGGGGAGGGGCACGCGACGGCGCAGCTCGGCCTCGAAACCGGCCTCGAGCACTGTGCGCACGCGCAGCAGCTCGGGATCCCACTCGCGGTCCGCGGTCACGAATTCCGCGGGCCCGTAGTGCAACAGGTAGAGCAGGAACAGGGACAGCTGCAGGTCCTCGTCCGCGAGGACGTCCTGCGATGCGTTAACCGCGGTGGCCGTTGCTTCGGACAGCGCCGCGTACCCGCTTGCCGGGGTCTCCTCCGGGCCGGTCAGGATCTCCAGGAGGGCCGTGCTCACGGGTCCGCGAGCGGTCGGGGCCACGGTTCGGGTGGGGACGGTCGTCATGATGGTGTTCTCCGCTCGGGAAGGTGGGTGCTCGGCGCGGGTGGGGTGTCTCTGAAGGCGGGGATTGCCCGCGGACCGCGGTGGAGCGGTCCGCGGGCAATCGGCGGAAATAGTACGACTACTTCCTATTCATTAGGCCAACATACCCGTGGTCGGGAAACGTTCCCAGACCCGGTGGCTGCCGAGCAGTTCCACCACGGTGCTCAGCACGTCCTTGGCGGAGTCCGCGCTCACGACGCCGGGCGTCTGGGCGATCTGCAGGGCGTCCAGCACGTCCGTGCCGGGGCCGAACGCGGCGATCGCCTTGGCGTGGCGCCACATCTCGTTGAGCAGCAGGCTCACGCGGGGGTCGATGTCACCCGGGCTGGGTGCACCGGCCTTCGCGTCCAGGCCACCGGCCACGGGGTTCACAGGAGCGCCGGCGGTGGCGACCACCACGGCGTCGAACTCGATGGACCGTGCCGTGAGCAGGGTGCGGTGCGCCACGATGCCCGGGGCCACCTCACCTCCCTGGGGTGCGATGACGAGCGGGACCATATCCGCGCCGTCGATCTCGGAGACGAGCGTGGCGAGCTGGTCGGCGTCCGTGTCCGGACCCACGAGAATGCCCACCTGGCGGCCTTCGACGGGCCACGTCTCGCCCACCTGGGTGAGGGCCGGGGAGGCCTGGACGTCCTGGGCGGGAGCCTCGGTGGGCTCCTGCTCGGGCAGCCCCAGCGCCTGGGCCACGGTCTTGCCCAGCGCGGGGTCGATCGCGAACAGGTGGCGCAGCTGACGGGTGCGGATGTTCTCGTCCCAGCACTTGCCGAGCTCGAACGCGTAGGCCTGCGCGGTGTGCTCGCGCTCCACCTCGCTCAGCGAGAGCCAGAACAGGCGTGGCTGGCTGAAGTGGTCCTCGAAGGACTGGGGCCGCACGCGCTCCTTGACGGACGCGGGGACCGGGGCCGGGTAGTCGATGAACGCGTGCTCGTCCTCGGGAGTCTCCGCCGGGTTGCCGCCGTCCAGCGAGTTGGGCCGGTAGGGGGCCACACCCGAGTGCACCGCACTCTGGTGGAAACCGTCACGCAGCATGTCGTTGACCGCCGCGTGCGGGCGGTTGATGGGCAGCTGGTTCCAGTTGGGCCCGCCCAGGCGGGTGATCTGGGTGTCCAGGTAGGAGAACAGACGCCCCTGCAGCAAGGGGTCGTTGGTCACGTCGATGCCCGGGACCAGGTTGTTGGGGTTGAACGCCACCTGCTCCGTCTCCGCGAAGTAGTTGGAGGGGTTGCGGTCCAGGGTCATCAGACCCACGGGCTCCACGGGGACGAGTTCCTCCGGGACGATCTTGGTGGGGTCCAGCAAGTCGATGCCCTGGAACATTTGGTCCTCGGTGTCCTCGAACACCTGGACGCCCAGTTCCCATTGCGGGTACGCGCCGGCCTCGATGGCGTCCGCGAGGTCCCGGCGGTGGAAATCCGGGTCCGCACCGTTGATCAGCTGGGCCTCTTCCCACGCCACGGAGTGCACGCCCAGGCGCGGCTTCCAGTGGAACTTGACCAGCACGGTGGAGCCGTCCTCGGCCACCAGACGGAACGTGTGGACGCCGAAGCCCTCCATCATGCGGAACGAGCGCGGGATGCCGCGGTCGGACATGTTCCAGATGGTGTGGTGCTGGGCCTCGGTGTGCAGGGACACGAAGTCCCAGAACGTGTCGTGGGCGGACTGGGCCTGGGGAATCTCGCGATCCGGGTGGGGCTTACCGGCGTGGATGACGTCCGGGAACTTGATGGCGTCCTGGATGAAGAACACCGGCATGTTGTTGCCCACGAGGTCCCAGGTGCCCTCGTCCGTGTAGAACTTGACGGCGAAACCGCGGGTGTCACGGGCCAGATCGCCCGAACCGCGGGAGCCCAGCACGGTGGAGAACCGCACGAACACCGAGGTTTCCTTGTCCTTGGCAAACAGGCCCGCGCGGCTGAGCTTGGTGGCCGAGCCGTAGCCGCGGAACGTGCCGTGGGCACCCGCGCCGCGGGCGTGCACCACGCGCTCCGGGATGCGCTCGTGGTCGAAGTGGGAGATCTTCTCCCGGAAGTGGTGGTCCTGCAGCAGCACGGGACCGCGGGCCCCGGCCTTGAGGGACTGGTCGGAGTTCGTTAGGCGCACGCCGTGCGCGGTGGTGAGGTACTCACCCTGCTGGGCCATCGCGGACATCGGGGCATCGGTGGGCGCACCCGTGGGCGTGACCCGCTCGGGGGCACCCTGATCGGGCTTGGGCGGAAGCGGCTGACGGGGAGCGGTGGGCTCCTCGATGGCCGGCTCACCGGTCCCGGGAACTCCCGGGACCTGGGGGGCGTTGTTATCGCGTGCGGACATGACGATCCTCCTACGAAGCTGACGCACGCCGCGGTCATGGAGTGCGACGTGGTTCTCCCATACTGTCAGCACCCTTGGGGGTGGGCATACACCTGTAGGGAGGCAGTCGCCTTCCTGCGGGGTTGTGAACCCGTCAGGGGCTGCGCGCGGGCTGCGCGGCGTCGTCGTGAGACAGTGATCCCATGACGTGGACACCGGTGACATTGCGCGGGCGGTTGGTCCGCTTGGAACCCCTCAGCCGCGAGCACCTGGACGGGCTGATCGAGGCCACCGAGGACGGGCGCATGTGGGAGCGCTGGTACACGAGCGTGGCGGACCCGGACGGCATGGCCGCGGCCGTGGGAAAGTGGCTCACGTGGCAGGACGAGGGATTCATGCTGCCCTTCGTGACCGTGCGGCAGGCCGACGACGTCGTGCTCGGGATGACCACGTTCTACGACCCGCAGTGGGGTGTGCCGCGCGTGAGCGTGGGCCACACGTGGAACCGGGCGTCCACCCACCGGACGGGGACGAATGCGGAGTCCAAGCTGCTGCTCATGACCCACGCGTTCGAGGAGCTCGGGTGCCGGTGCGTGCGTTATGAGACGAGCTGGGCCAATCAGCAGTCCCGGGCAGCGATCGAGCGTCTCGGTGCTCGGCTGGACGGTGTGCTGCGCGCGGACCGGTTGGAGCGCAACGGCGCGCTGCGGGACACCGTGGTGTACTCGGTGCTCGAGCACGAGTGGCCCTCGGTGAAGGCGGGACTCGAGGCGCGGGTCGCGCGACGCTGAGGGAAAGGCTCACTAAAAAACGTTTGTTTGCTATTGCGAATCACTATGGGCGTTCTTACGCTGGGTCCATGGGACGCAAACTCTTCTCGGAGATCTCCCCACTGGCCTAACGCATTGCGGTGGAGCGTCAGAGATGGCAGCGGCGCGCGAGGGACCTCGGCAGACGCGGGGCGTTCGCCGCCGAGCGTTCGGCCGAGGACCTGCCCGTGAAGGTCTACCGTCACAACTCACTCATCCGGCGCACGCTCGGCAACACCGAGCTGGACCTGCAGGAGGGCAAGGCACGCTCGCTGGAACTGTCCGCGCCGCTCGTGGACGGGATCGTGATCCGCCCGGGGCGGACGTTCTCCTTCTGGCGGCTCGTGGGCAATCCCACGCGTTCCCGCGGCTACCTGCCGGGTGTGGTGATCAACGGTGACCACGCGGACGTCGGGATCGGCGGGGGCATGTGCCAGTTCACCAACCTGCTGCACTGGATGGCGCTGCACTCGCCACTGACCGTGGTGGAACACCACCACCACAGCGGATTGGACCTGTTCCCCGACTTCAAACGCCAGATCCCGTTCGGGACCGGGACGTCCATCATCTACAACTTCCTGGACTACCGGCTGCGCAACGACACCGGGCAGAGCTACCAGTTCCGCGTGTACGTGGACGACGAGTACCTGCGCGGTCAGCTGCTCTCGGACGACACCTGGCCGGAGAAGTTCCACATCCGCGAGGACGAGGCGTACTTCTACCGCGTCACGGATCCCGCGACGGGTGAGGAGCAGGTGCGCCGGCACAACGTGGTGCTGCGGGAGACCCGGTCCAAGCGCACGGGCGGCACCTATCGGGACTCCCCGTCCAGCCTGCCCGCCCGCACAGTGATGGGCCAGACGACGTCGCGCGGCCGGGACGGTTCGCCCCACGCCTCGGTGAGGTCGGCGGCGTAATGGCGCAGAACGTCGTCGTGCCCGGACTCCGCGGCGTTGCGCACCGCGGACCACGTGCCCAGGTAGTCCAGGAAGGCATCGAGCGGCCAGGATCGCCGGATAAACAGCGCGGCCACCGGGACCTGCGGGAAGGGGAAGTCGATGTCCCGGTACCCGGTCTCCACGAGGCGGCGCTCGGGCGGCCAGAACGGGCCGATCTCGCGCCAGTAGAACCGCTCGAAACGTTCCCGCAGGCCCGGCTCCACCTCCACCACGCCGTAGCTGATGAGTGCGAGGACGGCGCCGGGGGCCGCGATGCGGCGTGCCTGCGTGTAGAAAGCCGGCAGGTCGAACCAGTGTGCGGCCTGGGCCGCGGTCACGAGATCGGCGCGGCCGTCGGCCACGGGCAGGTCCTCCGCCGTCCCGCGCGCGTAGTCGACGCCGCGTACGGGGGCGGCATGAGCGAGTTGATCCTCACCGGGGTCCACGCCGATCACGTGCGTGAAGTGTTCGGCCAGCAAGCCCGTGAGCTGGCCTGTCCCACAGCCCACGTCCACCGCGGTGCCCCGTCGCGGGGCGATCCGTGCCAGTTCCGCGCCCAGCTCCGCGGGGTAATCGGGGCGGTGCGCGGCGTAGTTCCCTCCGCCCTGCTCGAACCAGTTCCGGGTCATGTGGCGGTCCTCTCATGGGATGGCGGGGTCGGGTGTACCGGTCGTTCCCACAAGGTCACACGGCTGCGCACCTCGTCGTTCTCTTACGGCGCTGTCTCGCCCGTGGGCTCGTACCCCAGAGCCTTCCAGAAGCCGACGGCGCTCGCCGCGTTGGTCTCCACGATCCCCAGGCGCAGGGTGGTCACCTCGGGCCAGCCGCTCACGAGGTTCGTGACGGCATCATGCATCGCCCGCCCCAGGCCCTCTCCCTGGTGGTCTTGCCGCACGAGAAGCAGACCGATGTGAGCGTGATGCTCCTCGGGGAAATTGCGGATGACGTCGGCCATGGCCGCCAGAGTAGGCCCGCGGAACAGCCCGACGTCGTACTTCTGTTCGCGTGCGAGGCCGGGCGGGAGCGCGGAAAGGATCTCGGCGGCGTCGCCGGGGAGGGGCGCGTGTCCACTGATCCGGCGGGTGTAATCGGGGGTCGCCTCGAGCAGCGCTTGTAGCGCCGGCGCGTCCTCCGGTCTCAGTCGACGCAGTTCTGCCGGTTCGTCGACGGCGCTCACCCGAGTTCCGGGGTCCGCGCAGGGGAGGTGACCGCAGCGGCGTCGGGCACCCGGACGGTGCTGGTCAGGGCGGTGAGGCTGGGCCGGCGCGGGGTGGAACTGAAACCGAAGTCCGGGGGCGGGGTCATGTCCGTGAGGCGGCCCAGGTCCTGGTCGTCCCAGGTGGCGCGGGAGTGGGTGATGGTGTGGAGGTCGTAGGCGGCGTACCACTCGGTGCGGTCGTTGCCGGCCGTACCCAGGGTGCGCACGCCGGGCATCACGCGGTGGGCCACCTGATCGGTGAGCCGGGCGAAGGTCAGCGAGGTGCTGATCGGTCGGGGGACCGTCTGCAGCAGGTACCCCAGGGGCGCTCGCGGCCCCACGCTGAAGTGCCATGTAAGCGGCCCCGCGGTGACCGTCCACCGGGAGGCGCGGGAGAGGCCCGTGCGCTGCACGTTCACGGGGACGCGGGTGACGGTGTCGAAGGTGTAGGTGTCGGACACGAAATGCGCGACCCAGTCGTTGGGCGCCAGCAGTTCACGGCGTCCGTCCGGGTGGGCGACCATGACGTCCGCGAACGGGCCCTGCGGCGTGTGGGACCAGCACCCCAGCACTAGCCGCGTGCCGGAGGACGTGCCGACCCCGGCGATGTGGCCGGTGAAGCGGTGACGGATGGAGGAGGTCATGGGGCCAGGGTAGGGGAGGAAGGGGTGGTGGGGGAGAAGTTGGCATACGGACCGGGTACGTCGCTGCTGCGTGGCAAACCCGGGGGCGACGTCGCACCCCCGAGCGCCGAGGCCACCGTGGGTCCCGGGGTGCCGACGTCGTGCGAACCCCGGCGGCGACGGCGTACCGGGACCCGTGTGGACGCCCCACCGACCCGCCGGTACCCGCGGCTCACTTCACCGAGTCCGGCTCGTCCCGCGGGACGGCGAGTGTCGCGGCGGCCATGAGTACGGCGGTGACCGCCGCCGCCACAAAGACCCATCCGGAGGCGTGGATCACGGTGGCGGGATCGCCCTCACCGCCACCGGCACGGATGAGGTTGGTGGCGATGGCGCCGTAGATCGCCACCCCCACGGCTGAGCCGGCGGAGCGCGCGAACATGTTGAGACCCGTCACCGACCCGCGCTGGTTCCACTCCACCGAGGACTGGGCCATGATCAGCGACGGCGCCGCGGTGTAACCGAGCCCCAGCCCGATGATAAACGCGCACACAGCCATACCGATCACGCTCGGCCACGGCGACAGTGCGGCGGTCAGGGCCGCTCCCACGGTCGCGATCGCACCGCCCAGAAACACGGTGCGCTGGAAGCCCCACCGCATGTAGATCCGCCCCGCCGTGGACGCAGCCACGGGCCAGCCGATGCTCACGGCGGCCACGGCCGCTCCCGCCGCGATCGGTGTGGCCCCGGCCGTGCGCTCTAAATAGGTGGGAACGTAGCTCGTCATTCCCACCAGCAGCGCGCCGATCCCCAGGGAGACCAGGGTGGTGCTTGCGACCACGCGGCGTCGTACCAGCGCGAGGTCGATGATTGGTTCGCTCGCGCGACGCTCGACGGCCACGAAGATCGCCAGCCCCATGACGCCGACGACGCCGCACACCAGGGTGGGCACCGAAAGCCACTCCCACGCGTTGCCGCCCTCCAGCGCGCCGAGGATGAGGGCGGACAGGGCGATCGCGAGCATCGCGGCACCGGTGAAGTCCACCCGGTGCTCCTCGCGCTCGATCTTCTCGTGATAGCTGTGCAGCAACAGCCACCCCGCCACGAGGGCCACCGGGATGTTGACGAAGAAGACCCACCGCCAACTCAAGAACTGGGACAGCAGCCCACCCAATGTGGGCCCCACGACCGAAGAGACCGCCCACACCCCGGCCACGTACCCCTGCACGGCGGCGCGCTCGGCCACGGTGTAGATGTCCCCCACGATCGTCATGCCCATGGGCGCCACGGCTCCCGCACCCAATCCCTGGATCACCCGGAAGACGATGAGCGACGGCATGCTCCACGCGCATCCCGCGAGCACGGAGGAGACCAGGAACAGCCCCACGCCGGTGAGGATCACGGGTTTGCGCCCGTACATGTCCGAGAGCTTGGAGAAGATCGGCACACTCACCGCCTGCGCCAACATGTAGCTCGAGAACAGCCACGGGAACTGGGCGAAGTTACCCAGCGAACCCACGATGCTCGGCACCGCGGTCGCCAGGATCGTGGCGTCCAGGGCCACCAGAGCCGTGGAGAGCATTACGGCCAGCAGGACGGGACCGCGCTGCGAGCGCAGCCCCACCGAGGCGCGATCCACGCCGGAGGTGTTCACGCGCCCCGCCGCGCCACGACCATCCGGTCCCGCGAGTGGCCGGACCCGGCACCGCGTTCCAGGTGTCGCTCGCGGATCTCGTTCGTCTCGATCTGCCATCCCTGCCCGGTCAGATACGTCACCACGTCCTCCGGCATCACGTAGTCGGCGGGGTCGAAACCGTGAGGTGTCTCATCCAGCTCGTGATGCACGAACACCAGCCGCCCGCCCGGTGTCACGGCGTCCGCGAACGCGCGCACCGCTGCGTCGTCGCCCCGCTTGGGCACCGTGGGGTATTGGGCGGACACCAGGTCGAACGGGCCGAGGGGGCGCTCGCCGAACCCTTCAATGAGCCATGTGATCTCGACCCCCGCGGCTTCTGCCGCGGCCCGAGCGCGGTCGACGGCGACGCGTGAGACGTCCAGCCCCGTCACCGTCCAGCCACGTCGGGCCAGCCACACGGCGTCGGCGCCCTCACCGCAACCCACGTCCAGCGCCGTGCCGGGAGCGAGGTCCGACGTGAGCGCCATCAGGGCGCCGTTGGGCTCCCCGCTCCAGATGTGCGTGGCGCCGTAGCGCTCGTCCCAGCCGGCAGCGGTCTCGGGCGTGCGGTGGGGAGCGTGTTCGTGGGTCATGCGTCCCAGAATTCCACCGCGGCCCGGTACCGCGCCACGTCGTCCGCGCTGGGCGTGACCGGCCCGGTACCGCGCCGCGACCGCGAAGGGCACCTGGTGTCTCTATCTAATTGTGGACAACTAAAATGTGAACAACTATGATTAAGCCCAGTCGCCCGAGCACTGCACCCCGGCCCCCGCCTTGGTCCAGCACACGGCCGGTGACCTCGCATCCGGATCGAACGCCCCGCTCCCCAGCGGGGCTCCATACTGTTCGCCGACGCCGCAAGCGTGCGGTGAGTCCCGGCACTTGGGGGGTCGGGACTCACCGCACGCGACCGTTCGCGGCCCGCCGGGGACGACGACGCTCAGCGCGGTTCCCTGTGGAAGCCCACGCAGGCAGCCCCCAGCACCCCCATGACGATGTCCCCCAGCGTGTCCAGGGGTGGGATGTGGATGTCCGGTGTCGCGAACAGGAACCCCAACAGTTCCATGACCTCCCACACCACGGCGATCACGAAGCCGGCCACCGTGCACCACGTGAACCGCATCACGGGACGATCGCGCACCCGGCCCCGCACCCGGGGGTGGTGGGTCAGAACGCGATTCCATGCCATCCACACCAGGGCGTACAGCGTCGCGAAGTGGATGAGGATGTCCCACCACCAGATCCTGCTGTAGAGCTGTTCGGCCGCGCTCATGGCGGCGGTGAGCATGATGAGCGAGCACACGGCCCGCGCGTACTGGGTGCGGAACCACAGAAACGCGATCACCTGTCCGAGTCCCGCGAGCAGTAGGACGGCCATGTCCACCCGGCGCCCGTCCAATGCGTAGTAACCCGCCGCGATGATCGCCGTGAAGCACATGGCCGATGCGACCACGCCGCCCACGCTGTGCGTCTGCTCGGACGTCATCGGCTGCCCCCACGACCCAGGGGGCCGGAGAGAACGCGTTGCCGGATACGCACCCACGGTCGTTCACTGCGCCAGTTGAGGAACACGGTGGCCATGGCCATGCGCAGCTGCCGGCGGATCCGAGCGGGGGAGACCAAGGCCCGCCAGGACACGATCGCGACATTGCCCGGGTCCATGATCACGCGCTGATCGCGACGGACGCGGAAGCTGAGGTCGAAATCGTCGTGCACCCGTGGATCCCGGTGCACCTCTTCCCGGACATGCTGCCACCACGCCCGGGTGAAGGCCATGTTGGACCCCCATAAGGCCCAGTGGCCCAGCGCCGTGCCGGCCACCAGGCGGTAGGCCGTGATGTATGCCGCACCCAGGATGCGTCCGGCCAACTCGTACCGCGGCCCGAACCGCGCGATCCCGGACACCGCCACGGTGGCCTTCCCCTGCGGATCCCGCAGGGCCCGTGACAGCACCGCGGTGTGTCGCTCGACCCAGCCGGGGGAGGGGAGGCTGTCCGCGTCACAGCGCAGGATGAGGTCCCCGCGGGCGGCGTCGTAGCCCGCGGCCGCGGAGACGGCCACTCCGGGGACGGGTTCCCACACCCGGTGTACTTCGGGGTGGCGGTCCAGGACTGTCGAGAGATCATCGGTGGAACCGTTGTCCACCACGACGATCTCGTCCGGGGTGCGGGTCTGCTCACGCAGGGCCCGGAGGCAGCGCTCCAGGTAGGAAGAGTCGTTACGAACGGGGATGACCACGCTGCAGGTCATGCGTTGCTCGGTGTTCTCCCGTTCCACCCGTCCAGTCTGTCATGCCGCGGAGCGTGCCTCTCGCCGCAGCAGATCACGCTTGATCGCCTCGCCCCACGCGAACCCACCCATGGAACCGTCCGAACGCAGCACCCGGTGGCACGGGACGAACAGCGCCACGGGATTGCGGGCGCACACCGACGCCGTCGCCCGAACGGCCCGGGGATTGCCGAGTTCCCGCGCGAACTCGGTGTAGGTCAGGGGGGACCCGGGGCGGATGCGGCGCAGCGCGGCCCACCCGGCCTGCTGGCCCTCGGTGCCGTGCAGGTCCACTGGCACGGTCATGACGGAGTCGAGGTTGCCGTCGTAGAACGCGCGGACCGCCTCCAGTGCGGGCACGTCACCGGATTGCGTTTCCTCCGGACGGAAGGCCGGGCGGATCCGCGCGAGCAGCTGCTCGGTCGAGCGTGTCCATCCGGAGGCCACGACGGTTCCGTCCTCCCGGGCCACTGCCGTGAAGGAACCATCAGGGGTGTCAATGCTCTCAACGACATATGTCATGACGGCACACTTTCCGAGAAGGATGCGGGAGGGGTCAGCGGGCCCCACAGATGGGTGGTGGCGTAACTGCGCCATGGGGCAGCGGCCCCTGCCCAGTCCATGAGTGCGGGTTTGGTGTCCGGGAGCCCGAGCCGTCGGGCACCGGCGCGCATGGCCCCGTCGTCGATCAGGAACACGTCCGGGTCCCCGGTGACCCGCATGCGCACGTGGTCCGCGGTCCATGGCCCCACCCCGGGGAGGGCGAGGAGCGCGGCGCGTTGCTGAGTGGCGTCGTCGCCGGGGGACAACTGCAAATCACCCGAGGCGAGCGCGCGGGCAGCACCCAGGACCGCCTGGACCCGCGCCGCCGGCCCGCCCAGGAACTGGACGCCGTGCTCGGCGATGGCCGCTGCGGTCGGGAACATGTACCGGATGCCCGTGGCGAAGGAGGGCGCGGGCTCTCCCATGTCCCGCGCGCGGGCACCCAACACGGTGCGGGCCGCGGCCAGGGAGATTTGCTGACCGATGAGCGTGCGGATCAACGTCTCGTGCGGGTCCGCAGAACCGGCGACCCGCAGCCCCGGGGCGGCCTCGACCAGCGGGCGCAACACCGGGACGCGGGACAGCGCGGCGGCCACTGCCTCCGGATCGGCGTCCAGGTCGAAGAGCCGACGCACCCGGGCGATCAGCACGGGCAGGTCCGCGAGATTCGTGACCCGCGCGCGCAACCGCAACCGCCCCGCGCGCTCATACACGCGCAGCCAGGCCGGGCCGCCGGGCAGGCTCAGCGCGCGGGTGTAGGAGGCGGGGGTCCCGACCTCCACGCCGTCCACCGCATGGACCGCGAACCACACGAACAGCCCGCGCACGTCCAGGGGCTCGCGATAGCTCAACGCGAGGTCCACCTCGCCCGGCTCACTCGCCGCGCCGTGTCCCGAGGGTCCGGTGCTCGTGCTGCGCGCCCGCAATTGCTGCGGGGTCATGTCGTACACCTCGCGGATCACCTCGTTGCACTGTCGGATGCTCGAGAATCCCGCGGCGAACGCGGTCTCCGCGACCGGCAGGTCCGTCTGCGTCAGTAGGGCGCGCGCCGTCTGGGCTCGGTGGGCGCGAGCGAGCGCGAGGGGCCCGGCACCGAGTTCCTCGGTCAGCACGCGGGTGAGGTGGCGCGTGGAATACCCCACGCGCCGCGCGAGTCCCAGCACGCCCTCACGGTCCACGACCCCCTCGGTGATGAGCCGCATGGCGCGCCCCACCACGTCCCCGCGCAGGTCCCACTCCGGGGAGCCCGGCACGGCTTCCGGGACACAGCGTTTGCAGGCGCGGTACCCGGCGGCGTGGGCGGCCGCGCTCGTGCGGTAGAAGCGCACGTTCTCGCGGTGGGGCGTGCGCGCCGGGCAGCTCGGGCGGCAGTAGATCCCGGTGGTGCGCACCGCGGTCACGAACTGCCCGTCGAAGCGCCCGTCCCGGGACTCGACGGCCCGGTAGCGCTCGTCGAACGAGGAGTCTTGAGGGGGCATGCGTCCCACGGTCCCACGCCCGGGCGCCGCGTGCTAGCGGGTTTCGGACACGGCGGTGGCCCGGACCGGTTACTTCACGCGCTCCCACTCGGCGACCGGCCCGGGAACCGGGACGAACAACGGGTGGTGGGGAGCGGCATGGGGATCGATGCCGCCCAGTGCGGATCGCGCCCACTCGGGGTCGCGGTCCAGGACCTTCTGCAGCAGGAACTCGAACTCGTAGCGCAGCTGACCGGTGGTCACGGTGAGCGTGATGGGCTGTGTGCTCGCTTCCCGGGCCAGGCGGGTGCGGTCGAAGTTGTAACCGCGGCGGTCGGCCTCGTCGGCAATGCCGTGCAGGTACGTGGCCACGGACAGTACCGGATCGCTCGTGGCGCGGAAGCGCTGCAGCTGGGGGTGGCGCGTGTAGCCCTTGGTCTGACCGAGCAGGACCTTCTGGGCGAGCAGACCCTCCCGCCAGCACGCCACCAGAGCACGACGGTCCAGCAGGGACGGGTGAACTGACCATAGACGCATGGCCCCATTCAATCGCGCACCGCCCCGATAGCTCCAAGCGGACCCCAAGATTCCTCCCGTAGCATGGCGGACACACCCCTGACGACCACGTGCGGAGAACACCTTCATGTCCCTGCCTGCCATCCTGGCCGCCACATCAGCCGACGAGAGTGCTCAGCTCTCCGGTATCGCGGGGTGGGTGGTGGACGTCATGGAAGCCATCGGCGCTCCCGGCGCCGGACTGCTCGTGGCCCTGGAGAACCTGTTCCCGCCGCTGCCGTCCGAGGTGATCCTCCCGCTCGCCGGTTTCACGGCCAGCCAGGGCAATTTCAGCCTGGGCGGGGCCATCTTCTGGACCACGCTGGGGTCGGTCGTGGGCGCGATCGCGCTGTACTGGATCGGCGCCGCACTGGGACGACGCCGCCTGCGCGTGATCGTGGACAAGATGCCACTCGTGGATCTGCATGACCTGGATCGCACCGAGGAGTGGTTCGACCGCCACGGCAAGGCCGCCGTGTTCTTCGGGAGGACGATCCCCATCTTCAGATCCCTGATCTCCGTTCCCGCGGGAATCGAGCGGATGTCGTTCGGGCTGTTCGTGGTGCTCAGCGCGGCCGGGTCCCTGATCTGGAACACCATTTTCGTGCTCGCCGGGTACTTCCTGGGGGAGAACTGGCACATCGCGGAACAGTACGCCGGGGTGTTCTCACGCATCGTGGTGATCGCGGTCCTGCTGTTCCTGGTGTGGTGGGTCGTCAAGCGGATCCGGCGCAATCGTCGTTCGGCTCACGAGGGATGAATCACGGGGCACCTCGAGGGGTCGCGAACTGGTATACAGTTGCCCCCTAAGATGCCCACAATTCTCGATAATTAATGCACTAACAAGGGTCTGACCAGTACGATCGCACGTGTGGCCCGACCCCGAAAATTTGACGAGACCACTCGCAAAGCACTGATCAAGAACACCGCCGAACAGATCCTGGCCGGTGGTGTCGAGTCCGTTTCCCTCCGGCCACTGGCCGCCAAGCACGGCTGCTCCACCACCGCGATCTACACCATGTTCGGCAGCAGGGACGCCCTGATCGATGCCGTGCGGGAGGAAGCGATCGTGAGCTACCTCAGCGCGCACGAGATGGCCGTGCGCACCGGCGAACCCGTGGCGGACATGCGCGCACTCGCCCGCTCCGGCAGACGCTGGGCCCTGGAGTTCCCGGCGCTGTACAACGTGATCCTGGGCAAGGCGGGGGATTGCATCGGCGCCCGCAGGGACGGTTCCGCCGGGGGATCCAGCCGCGCGGAATTCGCGAACACGGCCATGCAACCCATGTACCGACTGGTCCGCGGGGCCATCGACAAGGGGATCTTCCATGACCTCCCCGTGGAGGTCATCGGTGCCACACTCTGGGTGGGCGTCCATGGATGGATCGCCATCGAGATGAGCCGTCCGGTCCTCCCCGACGCGGACGCCGACGCCGCGTTCGACCGTCACGTGCTCGCCCTCCTGAGAGCCTGGTGCGCGCGCACGCCCCTGGGTGAGTGATCCCGGACCCTCACCGTTCCGGGGCCGGTGGGATACTGGCCGCATGAGCACCCTCGAACCCTTCTCGTTCCGTATCGCCGACCGTCTGCGCGGGGTGGATTCCTCCCCCGTGCGCGACCTGTTGGAGGTGGTGTCCAAGGAGGGTGTGATCTCGTTCGCCGGTGGTGTCCCGGATCCCGCGTACTTCGAGGTCGATGACGTCAAGGCCGCCTACGAGTGGGTATTCGCGAACCACCCCGCACGCGCGCTGCAGTACGCCTCGAGCGAGGGTGAGCTGGAACTTCGCGAGCAAGCGGCGCGTCGGGTCAGCAGGCACCTGCCCACCACCGCGGACCAGATCCAGGTGACCACGGGCTCCCAGGAGGGGTTGTTCGTGGTGGCCCAGGCGCTCGTCAACCCGGGGGACGTGATCCTCGTGGAACGGCCCACCTACCTGGCGGCTGTGCAGGCCTTCGATCTCAACGGCGCGCACATGGTGGGCGTCCCCACGGACGAGCACGGCGTGGTGCCGGAGGAGCTCGAGCGGCTCATCGCCGAGCACAGCCCCACCTTCGTCTACCTGATCCCGTCCTTCCAGAACCCGTCCGGGATCTGCATGCCCGTGGAACGACGCCGCGCCGTCGCGGACGTCCTGCTGCGCACCGGCGCCGCGCTCGTGGAGGACGACCCGTACGGCGAGTTGTGTTACACGGGCGAGCCCATGGCCCCCATCGCATCCCTTCCGGGGATGTCCGCGCAGACGATCCTGCTGAACTCGGTGTCCAAGATCATCGCCCCGGGGGTGCGGATCGGGTGGATGCGCTCCGAGGGACCCATCCAGTTCACGCTCACTGTGGCCAAGCAGGCGATTGGGCTGCAGTCGCCCGTGCCGGACCAGTTGGCCGTGGCGCGGTATCTTGCAACCGCCGACGTCGAGGCGCACCTCGAGCGCGTACGTCCCGTCTACGCCGAGCGGGCGCGGGCCATGTACGCGGAACTCGAGGCTGTCCTCCCGCGGGACGCTCACATCACCCGCCCGGACGGAGGCATGTTCCTGTGGGTCCGACTGGGGCACGGGATCGACACCGCCCGATTGCTACCGTTCGCGGTGGAGGAAGGCGTGGCCTTCGTCCCGGGTGCCTCCTTCTATGCGCACGACCCGGACGAGTCCACCATGCGGTTGTCCTTCGTGACCCATGCCCCGGACGTGATCCACGAGGGCGTGCAGCGGCTGGGCCGCGCGCTGGCCCGCTACGGGGAGCTGTAGACCTCGACCCCATGGAACACCGCGGCGGATCCGCACGGGCGCCGTCGCGCCGACCCTCCCATTGACCCGACCCTCCCGTTCCCGCGACCGAAAGGATCCCTCATGAGTGTCAAACCCCTTCCCGTGCCCCCGCTGGAGGAGACGCTGCAGCGGATGCTGAGCGCCGTCGAACCCCTCGTGGACGGCGCGGCGCTCGAGCGGACCCGGCGTGATGCGGAAGCGTTCCGGACCGGGGAGGGCCCGCGGCTACAAGCGGCACTCGAGGAGTTTGCCCGTGCGGAGGACGCCGAGGGGCGCAGTTGGTTGTCCCAGGAGTGGCTGGACGGATATCTGACCGTGCGCACACCCCTGCCGCTGACCACCAACGTGGGATTCCAGATCACGGGGGACTTCGGCGCCCCGGGGCTGGGCCGGGCGGCCGAACTCGTCTACCGGGCGGCGTGGGTGCATCTACGGCAGGTGCGCGGGGAGACCCCGCAGGAGGTGGACCCTCGCGGTAACGACGTGAGTATGTCCCAGTGGGAATGTCTCACGGGCGGGGTGCGGCATCCTCGCGCGGAACGGGACGAGATCCGCAGACCGGAGCGAGCGGCGTCGTCGGGGTCGGCCGAGGCAGCGGAGGAGATCGGCGTGATCCACCGCGGCCGGCTGTACGCGCTGACGATCAGCACCCAGGACCGGCAACCGCTGCCGCTGCGCACGGTGGCCGCGGGGCTGCGCGCGGTCGTGGAGCGGGACGAACCGCGGGAGACCGAGCTGCCGTTCGGGGCGCTGTCCTACCTGGGCAGTGAGACGGCCGCGCCCCTGTTGGAGAAGTTGACTTCGAACGAGCACAACGCGGAGATCTACGACCGGATCAGCCGCATGGTGTTCCTGGTCAATGTCGTGGGGGCACGGGCCGAGGTCGTGGAGCATCTGGAGCGCTGCGCGTTCGAGGTGGGGCAAGCGTGGGCCTACAAACCGATCACGTACGAGGTGTGCCTCGAGGATCCGTGGCTGGCCATGCACGTGGAACACAGCACCGTGGACGGGGCCACGATCCTGGCCGTCGCGGGAGCCATGCAGGACGTGACGATCCCGGACGAGGCCGCGCTGCCGGACGCCCCGCAACCCGCCGCGATTACGTGGGAGCTCGAGCCGCAGTTGCGTGACGAACTCGTGGCGCGGGTCGCCCAATACCGCACGGAGGCCGCGCTGCTGGGCGTGCACCGGGTGTTCGTGCCGCGGCTGCACCGCGCCGAACTCCCGTTCAGGATCAGCGACGACGCCGCTCAGCAATTCATCATGTTGCTCGCCCAGCTCGCGACGTACGGGACGGCGCGCGGTGTATATGAAGCGGTGGACATGCGTGAGTTCCAGGCGGGGCGCACCGAGTGCCTCCGCCCCGTGACCCCGCAGGCCACCGCGTTCGCCCGCGCCCTGCTCGCCGGTGAGGCGACCGAGGAGCTGTTCACGGAGGCCCTGGACGCACATCGTGGCTGGGTCAAGGCCTGCAAGAACGCCCGCGGTGTGGATCGCCACCTGCTGGGACTCGCCATGATGGCCCGGAAGACGGGGGAGCTGTCCGAGTTCTTCGACTCCCCGGGGATCGCGGCCATGCGCCACGACTTCCTGTCCACCACGTCCATCGGCGGTCCGGACCCGATCGTGCGCTACGCGTTCGCGCCCACCACACCCGAGGGCTTCGGTGTCACGTACACGACCCATACGGACGGCTACGAGTTCTGCGTGAACTACCGCCGGGACTCGAGTGAGGACCTGGAGGCCTTCGCGCACAATCTGACCGTGAGCGCGGAAACGTTCTGGGGATTCGTGAAGGGGCTGGCGGGGTGACGACGCCCGCGGAGCCGCCCACCGTTCGCACCACGTGCGCCATCGTCGGCGGCGGTCCGGCCGGCCTGGTGCTGGGTCTCCTACTGGCGCGTGCGGGTGTGGCGGTCACGGTGTTGGAGAAGCACGCGGACTTCCTCCGCGACTTCCGCGGGGACACCGTGCATCCCACCACTCTGGCCCTGCTCGACGATCTCGGTCTCGTCGATCGTTTCAAGGCCATTCCGCATTCCAGGGTCACCCACGTGGACCTCCCGGACCCCGAGGGCCGCCCGGTGCGCATGGTGGACTTCACCCGGTTGCCGGTGCGCCACCCCTACATCGCCATGGTCCCACAGTGGGATCTTCTGAACCTGCTCGCGGACGCGGCCGCCGCCGAATCCACGTTCTCGCTGCGCGCGGAGCACGAGGTCACCGGGGTGACGTGGGAGAAGGGGCGGGTGAGCGGCGTCGTCGTCGAATCGCCGGAAGGTACTGGACAGGTGGCGGCTGATCTCACGATCGCGTGCGACGGCCGCTGGTCCGTGATCCGCCGCGCCGTAGGGTTTCCGGCGCGGGAACGCGCCGTGGGCTTCGACGTCTGGTGGTACCGCTTGCCCACCGATCGCCGCGTGGGGGAGTCGCTGCTGCCGCGCTCGAACCGGGGGCGGGTGGCCATCGGCATCCCGCGCGACGGCTACATCCAGGTCGCGCAGCTGGGCCCCAAGGGTGCCGACGACGCCGTGCGCGCCCGCGGTCTCGACGCCTTCCGGGCCGACGCCGCGCAGCTCTTCCCGGAGGCGGCCGCCGGGGTGACCGGGATCGGGTCCACGGCGGACGTGAAGCACCTCGACGTGCGCCTGGACCGGCTGCGCCGCTGGCACGCCCCGGGGGTCCTGTGCATCGGGGACGCTGCACACGCGATGTCGCCGGTGGGCGGCGTCGGGATCAATCTGGCGGTGCAGGACGCGGTGGCTGCGGCCCGCATTCTGGCTCCGCTGCTGCGTTCTGACGGTGCATCCGGGCGGGCGGAGGCGCGTGCGTTGGCGCGGATCCAGCGACGCCGCATGGTGCCCACGGTGGTCATCCAGGGCATGCAGCGAATCCTGCACCCGGCACTGATCATGCCGGCGATCCGGGGCAGGGACCTGCGGCCGCCGTCGTGGGTCGTGAAGGTCGTGCGGCGGGTCCCGTGGCTCAGTGCGCTCCCGGCGTTGGCGGTGGGCGTAGGACCGCGGCCGGAGCGGGCGCCGCGCTGGGCACGACGCCCCTCCTGATCACCCACCCACGGCGGGGGCTTCCGGGACCTGCTCATCGGCACGGAACGAATGGATCCAGTCCAGGTCCCGGTCGAAGGCGTCCGGCGAGGCCAGGCGAGTGTTGCGTTCCCGGGCGCGAGCGCCGTCGGGCAGGTGGAGCATTTCACCCACGGTGACGGACGCGTCCACGATCTTGCGGGTACGGAAACGGCGACGCCGCTCGTACTCGGCACGCGCATGGTCCCAGTCGGTCGTACTGGAGAGTAGGTCGGATAGGACGATCGCGTCCTCGATGGACTGGTTCGCACCCCGGCCGTGGTGGGGGACGGCGGCGTCGACCTCCCGCAGGACAGCGGTCTGTTCGTAGATCCGGACGTGCAACCCCTTGCGCTGCAGATCGATGGCAAGGGTCAGACCGCCGATTCCCGCGCCGATGATGGCGATGCGCTGGGACATGTGAGCTCCTCCCGGGGTAACTGATCTTGAAACTACCCGGGGAAGGGGGCGCGCTGGTCCGGGGCGGGTGAGGTTACGGAGGGGGGTAGGGGAATGCCCTCTACATTCCTCGATCATCGGTGCTGGGGGCGCGAGGACGAAGTCGTATATTTATTTCCGATTCATCCTCTTCGCCCGCGTGTATCCGGGAAAATTTAAGGAAATCGCCGCTTCACCTGGGTGATGCAGTACGCGCCGGTGTTCCGGCGGGCCCCGGCCAGGAGAATCAAGCTCTCGGACTCGCCTCCGATTATTCCCGAATATAAAGAGAGTACACTGTTGCCCGCGAGAGGCGGCGACGTCATAATGGGGGGCACGTTAGGCCAGTTAAGACCATATTTCCAAGGGTGCGAAATCAATGCGCCACCTTATCGAATATCCATGCTGTTATTCCCGGCCCGCCACGGCATATATCCCTCACCGGGTGGTCGCCGGAAACATACAAGTAAGGTGGGGTGCTTATTAAGCCGTTAAATGATGGTACTTCCTTTCCCAGCCAGGAGTGCAAAATGATGCGTAAGACCGCTGCTACCGCTGCCCTGTCCCTCGCAATCCTCACCGGTGTGTCGGCCCCCGCCATCGCCGCCGAGGAGAGCCCGGCTCCCGCCACGAGCCAGCAGACCAACGACGACAACGGCAACGCCGGCCTGTGGGGTCTGCTCGGTCTCCTGGGTCTGGCCGGTCTGCTGAAGAAGAACAAGACCGTCCACAACGATCGCCACGTCGACCACACCACGGATCGTCGCCGCGACACCGGGACCAGCACCGTGCGCGACACCGGGACCACCAACGTGGACGGCACCACCCACCCGGGTCGCTGAGACCTCGTTCCGTAGGTTCTAGATCCAGGACCTGATGGCTGGGGCCCACTCATTCGTGAGTGGGCCCCAGTCCTGTATCCGTAACATCAACTGCAGTGGAACGCGCGCTGTCATGTCGTGGTGTTCACGACCGCGCCCTGAACGCCGCCAACACCCCGCCCACCGTGAACACCACGGTCGCGGCGAGCACCAACAGCAGGGGCGCCGTCCACGCCCCGGTCGCGGTGTTCAAACCCCCGGCCAGGGGTGGCCCGATCGTGGCCGCGAGGTAGCCGATGCCCTGCACCCGCGCGGACATCCTCGCCGCCTCGGCGGAGGAGCGGGCCACGCGGGCGACGATCGAGAAGATCGCCGTGAAACCGCCGCCCTGGGCCGCCCCGCCGATGAGCGACCACGCGATGAACCACCCCGGCGCGAGCATCAGGCCGATGGGTAGGGTGATCCACAGCGCTCCGATCAGTGCCACCGGAACCCACGCGGGCGCCCGTGCGGCCAGGAGGGGCACGCCGAACGCCCCGATGACGGCGGCCACCTGGAACAGCGACGCCGAGGCCCCGGAACTCGCCAAGCTCAACCCCCGCGTGTCCGCGAGCAGCGCGGGTAGCCACGCCGTCACCGAGTAGTAGGCCATGGCCTGCCCGCAGAACGCCAGCGCGAGCAACCAGCCGATGCGCCGCACATGTCCCGTCGCGTGAGCGGTGTCGGGTTCCGCTGGCGGCAGCATCTCCGCGGGGGCCTCTGAAGTTTCGGGGGCCGACGGCGTGTGGGGGTTGGGGGCCGCGCCGCGGCCGGGGGCGTCGGGGGACGACGACGTGTGGGCGGCTGAGGCGGCGTCGTCGCCGGGGCTGCCGGAGCGGCGTCGTGAAAGCAGGAGCCAGTAGCCGATGCCGGCGAGCGCCAGGACGCCCCAGGCCGTGAGGGCCCAGCGCCATCCCAGGGCGGCGGCGAGCGGCGCGGTCCCGAGCGCGGTGATCATGGACCCCACGTTGAGGGCCGCGGAGTAGGCGGCGGTGACGACGGAGACCTGGCGCCAGGGGATGTCGCGGCGGATGATGACCGGGATCACGATGTTGCCGATCGTGATCGACGCCCCGATGACCACGGTGCCCACCAACAGCAGGGGCGTGGAGCCGAGGGAACGGATGATGGTGCCCACTAGGACACCGATGAGGCAGAGCAGGACGGCGGCCTCGGGGCCCGCACGTCGGATGACCGCGGAGGCCGCCGGGGTGACCACGGCGAAGAGGAACACCGGGAGTCCCGTGAGCAGCCCCGCCGCGACCGACGAGAGGCCGATGTCCGCCTGGATGTTCGTGATCACGGGCGTGGGCGCGATGATGGGCCCGCGCAGGCTCAGCGCCACGAGGATGATCCCGGCCACCACCCACGGCAGCCGTGCTCGGATGAAGTGATGCGTGCTCGTGGGGACTCCTCGGTCGATGTGCGTCCCCAGCATCAATATCAGATGGCGCGGCGGCTCGGGGAACGGAACCGTTCCCCGAGCCGCACGAGGTTGCCGGAGGGGCTCACCCCCTCCGTGAACCCCTCACCCCTCCCGCTGCGCGAGAATGTCGTCGAGCGTCTCGCGCACGGCTTGGCGCGCTGCCACGCGGGAGCTGGCGGCGCGTTGCTGCTCGTGGTTGTCCGCGTCCTCGACGCGCTGCATCTCCTCCTGCTCCCGTTCCTTGGCCTTGTCGCGTGCGGATTCCAGGGCATCCCAGATGCTGTTTTCACTCATGCGTTTATTCGACCACTTGCCACGGGACGCGACAACCGTCTCGCGGCAGCGAATTTCGGACGGACCCCTTCCAGTCTTGAGCCCGCCGGAAAGCTCCGGTGTAGGACCCTGGTCACATAAATAATCGCGGCCACTGTTCCGGGTGCTCGTATGAGCGGGTCCCGGGGCAACGGCACCACTTCCCTGATCCAGAGGTTGTCATGTCCAGCACGACCGAAGGTCCCACGGAGTATCCCGCGGCCCGAGAACACGACCCCCCGCAAGGCCTGCAAAGCGCTGATCGGCGCCTACGTGGGCACGTCCCTCGAGTGGTACGACTTCTTCCTGTTCGGCCCCACCGCGTCCATCGTCTTCGCGCCCTTGTTCTTCGGCGGCGAGGACCCCGCGCTGGCCGTCCTGCGGTTCCTGCAGGGCATGGCGGTCCGCGGCGAATGGGGCGGCGCCACCCTGCTGGCCGTGGAGAACGCCCCTGAGCACAAGCGCGGTTTCTCCAGCGCGGTGGTGCAGCTGGGTTCGCCCACCGGCACCATCCTGTCCTCCATGATCGTGGCCGCCGTGGCCGCCGTGGTGGCCCTCGCGGACAAGACCTCCCCGTCCATCGTGGAGGCCGTCGGTTACGCGAACGCCGCGCTCGTCGCTTTCCCCATCTTCTGGCTCGTGGACACCCGGGACACCGCCCTGATTACCGTGGCCATGATCTTGGGACTCGGCTTCGCCTCCATCCCGTACGCCCCCGTGGGCACCGTCCTGACCCAGTTGTTCCCGGTCAAGGTCCGCTAGTCGGCCATCGCGCGCGCCCGCACCCCGGAGGGTGCACCCGTCGTGGATGCGGGTGGGCGTTACCTCATGCCGGGGCTTATCGAGTCCCACGGGCATCCCGGGGATGTATGCCTGCCTGGCCATGAAGGCGGGCTGCAGGCCGTCCGTGACACCGCGAGCGAGCGACGTCGTCAAAGCGATCCGCGAGGCCGCACAGGAAGCCGAGGCGTGGGAGTGGGTGCGTGGGTGGGGCTACGACGAGCACCTGATGGACGGGCCCGGACGACCTGCTGGCCGGGAAGCGTGTGGCCCTGGCCGACTTCTCCGCGTGGGGGATCACCACCGTCCACGGCATGAGCAGCGGCCCCCTGGAAGTGGGCGCCTACCAGCGGCTGCACACCGCAGAAGAGCTGACCACGCGCTTCCGGCCGTGGCCCCCATGGTTGGGCGTGCCCTGAGCAGTGGGCTGCGGGGGGCGATCCACGGGATCGGGGACCGCGCCGTGAGGCAAGTCTTGGACCTCATCGCGGCGTCCTCGACTGCGTTCGTGTAGGAGCTCGGGAATTCGCACATCAATAATTTGGGCCAGGAGCGCATGAACCGCGACGGTCGCATCGTGCACCGGGGCGGGTGTAGCGCCGTTCCGGTCTGTCATGCGGTGACGGCGTGGCGTTCCAGTGCCGACGCCGCATCCGCACGTCATTCGCGAGCCCGCACCAAAGCCTGAGGCACGCCGAGGTTACCTCACGGGGTCGAACATGGCCTCGGCGTGCCTGAGAACTACCAGCGGTGGGCGTTACAGTGCCCGGCCCGTCACTTCACCGTACCCTTGGGCTGCGGCGGGGTGGTGCCCTGCCCCGTGAAGTAGGCGATCACGCGCCCGTCGGCCTCCAGGACGACGTCGCAGATCTGATTCCTGCCGAAGCTCACCCGGCGCGTGGCGATCGCGGTGATCACCTGGCCGCTGTGCGCGGGAGCCGTGAACGTGATCTCGGCGTTGCGCGTGAGGATGGGGGAGCCGGCGGTCGCGCAACAGTACGCGAGCGTGGTGTCCGCCAGGGTGAACAGGTATCCGCCGTGGCAGACACCGTGGCCGTTGGCCATGAAGTCGGACACGGTCATGGACATGGTCACTCGGCCCTGTTCGATCTCACCGAGGTCCATGCCCAGGTGCAGGGGTGCGGGATCGTTGCGCAGGATCTCGTGCAGGAGTTCACGGATGGCGGTCATGTCGGTGGGGTCTGCGTACACGGTCACCCTTCGGTGCAGGGCCTGGCCGGGCCTGGAGGACCACTCCCGGGGACGGGGTGGGGCGATACGAGAACACTCTAGAGTGCGGCCACCACTGGGCGGGCGCGTCCGATTTCCGACAGGCTGGCAACGGCTCCCGCGTCCCGTCGGTGCCGTCCAATGACCAGGAAGGGGTGGCACGTGAGCCGTGTCCAGGAAGTCAAGGTCCAACGGCCCTTCCGCGCCGTCGAATCGGCCATCGGGAGCCAGGACCTGCCGGAGGTGGCACGCTTGCTCGCGGAGCTCACGGTGGGGGAGGTCGTGGACCTGTTGGAGCGGCTGGGAGTGCGCCAGCGCGCCGTCGCCTACCGGATGCTGGCCAAGGACCGCGCGGTGACCGTGTTCGAACGTCTCGACGCGCCGCTGCAGCGCGAACTCGTGACGGGACTGCGGGACGAGGAGGTCGCGGGCGTCGTCGAGTCCCTGGACACCGACGACCGCGTGAGTCTGCTGGACGAACTGCCTGCGGCCCTGGCCACCCGGCTGTTGAAGGGATTACCGCTCTCCGAGCGCGAGCTCACCGCGGCGGTGCTCGGCTACCCGGAGAACTCGATCGGGCGGCGGATGAACCCCTCGTACGTCACGACCCACCCGGATCTGACGTGCGCCGAAAGTCTGGAGCGGGTGCGCGGGGAGTTGGAACGCACGCGCAACGTGTACACGGTTATGGTCACGGACCCGCAGCGGCGGCTCATGGGCGTGACCAGCCTGCAGCGACTCATGGCAGCCCCTCCGGACACCCTCGTCTCACAAGTCATGGAGGAGGCGGACCGGGTATCCGCGACGGAACCCCGGGAGCGGGCGGCGCGCCAGTGCGCGGCCCTGCGGGTGCTCAGCCTGCCCGTCGTGGACGACGAGGACCGCCTGGTGGGCGTGCTCACCGTGGACGACGCCCTGAACATTCTCGAGGACGCCGAGTCCGAGGACCAGGCGCGGCTCAGCGGTTCCGAGCCGTTACGCAGGCCGTACCTGTCCACCCCCGTGTTCCGGCTCGTGCGCTCGCGCGTGGTGTGGTTGTTGGTGCTCGCGGTCAGCGCCGTGCTCACCGTACGGGTGTTGGAGGCGTTCGAGTCCACCCTGGAACAGCTCGTGGTGCTGTCCGTGTTCATCCCGCTGCTTACGGGCACCGGCGGCAACACGGGTAACCAGGCGGCGACATCCCTGACCCGCGCGCTCGCCCTGGGGGACGTGCACACCCGGGACGTCGTCAAGGTCATGCTGCGCGAGATGCGCGTGGGACTGTGTCTGGGGCTGTTGTTGGGCGGACTGGGATTCGTGATCGTGGGGTTGATCTACGGGTGGGACATCGGCGCGGTGATCGGGCTGACATTGCTGGCCCTGTGCACGTTGGCCGCCACCGTGGGGGGGGATGTATGCCATTGATCGCACGCGCCATCGGGGCGGACCCGGCCGTGTTCTCCAACCCGTTCATCTCCACGTTCGTGGATGCCGCCGGGCTCGTGGTCTACTTCCTGATCGCCCGGGCGATGCTGGGGCTGGCCTAGAGCGGGAGCACCCCCAGGTCGGAGCCATTCACCCCGGTGCCCGGAGCGCCCTGCAACACCGCAGTGGTCAAGCCCTCCGAGTACACCCCGCTGTCCGTGCTGGGCCTGATCCACGTGCTCAACCAGGTGCTCCCGGCGGACGTCCTGCACGTGGTGCCCGGCGGCGGCGAGGTGGACAAGGCGCTGTCCGAACACGACGGTGTGGACAAGATCATGTTCACCGGCTCCACCAAGACCGGCCAGGCGATCATGCGCTCGGCCGCGGACGGGCTCGCACGACTGACCCTTGAGCTCGGGGGCAACGATGCCGGTGTGGTGCTGCCGGACGTGGACCCGCAGGCCATTGCCGGGGACCTGTTCTGGGGTGCGTTCATCAACACGGGCCAGACGTGTGCCGCGCTCACGCGCCTCTACGTCCACGAGGACGTTTACGACTCCGTGTACGAGGCGCTCGTCGGCGTGGCGCAGCAGATGCCCATGGGCAATGGCCGTGAGGAACAGAACGTCCTGGGCCCGCTGCAGAACAAGCTGCAGTACAGCAACCCGTTGGTGGGCCAGGAGCAGAAGGGCTGCGGCAACTCCTCCGGCGACCCTTCTGAAAGCCTTCCTCGGGAATGGTGTGCGGGGGAAGGATGTTGTGGGTACTGACTAAGTATCAACAGCTTTCGACGAAGGGAAACATATGCCCACCCTGTTCGACCCGATCACCGTAGGAAAGTTCGAGCTCGCGAATCGTGTGGCCATGGCGCCGCTGACCCGGATGCGTTCCGACGCGGACGGCGTACCCAAGGACATGAACGTCGAGTACTACTCGCAGCGGGCGTCCGCGGGCCTCGTGGTCACGGAGGGGACGTTCCCGGCCGTGACGAGCCGCGGGTTCTGGGGTCAGGCCGGCATCGAGACCGCCGAGCAGGCCCAGGGCTGGTCCCGGGTGGCGGACGCCGTACACGAGAAGGGCGGCGTGATCTTCCTGCAGATCATGAACGCCGGGCGGGTCTCCCACCCCGAACTCACCGGCGGCCCCCTGCCCGAGGCCCCCAGCGCGATCGGTGTGGACCAGGCGGTGCACGTGCCCAGCGGCAAGCAGCCCATGCCCACGCCCCGTGCCCTGGAGACCGACGAGCTGCCCCGCATCAAGCAGGAGTTCGTCGCCGCGGCCCGCCGCGCGGTGGACGCCGGGATCGACGGCGTGGAGATCCACGGCGCCAACGGCTACATCCTCCACGAGTTCCTCGCCCCGTCCTCCAACCACCGCACCGACGAGTACGGCGGCTCCCCGCAGAACCGGGCACGGTTCGTGATCGAGGTGGCGCGCGCCGTCGCCGAGGAGATCGGCGGGCAGCGCGTGGGGCTGCGGATCTCGCCCGAGCACAACGTCCAGGGCGCGATCGAGGACGACCACGACGACGTCGTGGCCACCTATGACGCGTTGCTCACCGGTCTGCGCGGACTCGACCTCGCGTACCTGTCCGTGCTGCACAAGGACGTGGACGGGGAGTTCGTGCGGGACCTGCGCCGTGGCTTCGAGGGTGTGTTCTACCTCAACAGCGGCTTCAGCGTGGTCACCGAACTCGAGGAGGCGGAGCACATCATGAGCGCCGATCTCGCGGACGGCGTGGTGGTGGGCCGCGAGCTCATTGCCAACCCGGACCTGGTGGAGCGCTGGCGTGACGGGCTGGAGCTGAACACCCCGGACTCCACGACCTTTTACGTGGGCGGACCCAAGGGGTACGTGGACTACCCGTTCGCGAATGTGGCGGCCCGGTAGGCACGGGTTCCTTCAGGAGGGTGGCAGCCGTCTGGACGGACGGCTGCCACCCTCCTGCGTTTCTTGGGTCGTGACTGGCGCCTCAGCCCGGGGACCCTCGGGCGAGCGGCTGACCCCCTGCTTTAGCTGAGCACATGTCGATTCGCGGGGGGTGATGCTGCTTTTGCTCCACTTCGCATTCCTCGACTACGTCAACCGCACAAAATAGCTGACCCTTGATCGGCCCCAACAACCGCTCGGGCTCGACGAATTGCCCTGTCATCAGCCTCGGCGCCACGTCGCGGCGGTGACCGAAGTGATCGGCGTCAGACCCGAGCGTTCGAGGATGGGCCGGAAATACTCCGTGCAGTCGACGTGGACGAAGCGCTTGCCTCGGACCTGGGCCGACCTGGCGCGCTGGGCCACGAGGGTGCAGTAGAGACCGCGGCCCGATGGCCCCCGGGTAGCATCGAGGTGTCGTCAGGGGATTATCCGCGCGTGTGGTCGGGTGCGCGGCGTCGGTCGTACCCAGGAGAATCCGTGAGCACTCGCCCACCCGCCGTCCCCGAACCCGCCCGGGACTCACCGTCCCTCTCAGCTGCGGGCGGATGGCCCTTCCTCATCACCGCGCTGGTTGGCAGGCTCCCCGCCGCCACGGTGCAATTGGGTCTGTTGCTGTATGTGAGCGGGGCCGGTTTGGGCCTGGGGCTCGCGGGGATCACCGTGGCCGCCGCGGGACTGGGTTCCGCCGTGGGCGCGCCCGTGATCGGGCGGTTGGTGGATCGCTTCGGACCCCTGCCCGTGGTGCTCGCGGCCACCGTGGTGCAACTGCTCGGGATGGGATTGTTGCTCGCCGTGGTCCTTCACGACGCGCCCCGGTCACTGATCCTGGTGTGCGCCGCGGTGGTCGGCGCCGCGAACCCCCAGGTGGGAGCCATCGCGAGGGCCCGCTGGTCCGCCCTGGCCAGGCGCCGGGACACCCCCGGCCTGGTGGGCAAGGCCCTGGGGTACGAGACCGCGTGCGACGAGATCAGCTTCATCCTGGGGCCCGTGATCGCCGGGATCCTGGTGGGTGTACTCGGCCCGAATCCGGCGCTCTTGGTGCTCATGACGTGGGTCGTGGCGGGTCAGGGGTGTTTCATCGCCTATCTGGTGAGCCGCCGCGGCATGAGGGTGGACACGCAGACGCCCACCCCCACCGACGGCACCGCCCCACGGATCCGCCTGAAGGCCGTCCTCCCGCCCATGCTCGCGTGCCTGTGCGTGGGCACGGTCTTCGGCTCCACGCAGACCGCACTCACCGCGATCAACGCGGCCCGAGGGACCGATGCCTACACGGGCATCATCTACGGCTTCATGGGGCTGGGCAGCGCCGTGGCGAGCGTGCTGGTGTCCCGGTTCCCGGAGCGCGTGCCGCTCGCATGGCGCGTGGCCGGCGGAGCACTTCTCGTGGTGCTGGTGTCCGTCCTGCTGCTGCCGGTCCCCGGCTCGGTGGGTCTGGCGTTGCTGTTCACGGTGATCGGCCTGGGCGTCGGCTCTATCCTGGCCAGCGCCTACACGCGCGGTGAGCGCGTGGCCCCGTCCCACCGGATCGCGAGCGTCATGACCATGCTCACGACCTGCCTGGTCCTGGGGGTCTCCTTCGGCTCGGCACTGGGCGGGGTCCTGTCGGTCGTGCCGCGGCACGGGTTCCTGCTCACCCTCGGGGCCGGGGTGGCCGCCCTGCTGGTCTCGGTCGCCATCCACGCGACCCGCCCGCCCGGACGCCGCCGGGACGTCTGAGGACGGGGCCGCGCGGCGTCGTCGTCCCCGTGCTCGGACGACGACGCTGCGCAGCCTTCGCGACCCGCCGCACCTGACGGCGGGCAGACGGAAGGCGCGACCGGGGAGCTCCCGACCGCGCCTTCCACGGAATGGCAGTGCGATGACCAGAGCCCGGAATCAGCGGCCCGCGGCGTTGCGCTTGTCCAGTGCCACGACCTCGAGAGCCTCCGTGCGGCTGGTGTGCAGGTCGTCGATGTTGCGCAGCGAACGGGACTTGGTCTCCTTGGCCGTGAGTGCGGCGATCACCGAGATCAGACCGGCGGCGCAAACCACGAGCGCCACGTTGAGCCAGGCGTCGCCCTCGGCGCCGGCCACGGCGGTGGCCAGGAAGGGGGTCACGCCGCCGGAGATCGCGAAGCCGATCTGCGTGCCCAGCGCGAGCCCGGAGACGCGCACCCGGGTGGGGAACATCTCGGCGTAGAAGGACGGCCAGATGCCGTTGGCCATGGAGTAGAACACGCCGGAGAGCACCGCACCCAGGAGGAAGATCAGGACCCAGTTACCGGAGGACACCGCGCCCAGATAGGGGAACATGAGCAGCGAGGAACCGATCACACCCATCACGAAGATGGGCTTGCGGCCCACCCGGTCCGCGAGCAGCGCCCACGCGGGGATGGTGAACAGGGCCACGAAGTTGGCAAGCACGGACACCCACAGCATGGTGGAGCGTTCCAGGCCCACGACCGAGGTCGCGAAGGACAGGGACCACACCAGGAACACCACGTTGACGGTGTTGATCAGCGCGGCGGCGGCGATCCGGATCACGGCGGCCTTGTGGTACTTGAGCATCAGGGCCAGCGGGGTCGCGGGCTTCTCGCCGGGGGTCTCGGCCTGGGCGTCCTCGAAGGCGGGCGGCTCCTCCAGGTGGCGGCGGATCAGGTAGGCGACCAGGACCACCACGGCGGAGATCCAGAACGGGACGCGCCAGCCCCAGCTGAACAGCTGCTCCTCGCTCAGCAGCAGGGTGAACGGGATGAACACGGCGGTGGCCAGCAGGGTGCCGAACTGCGTCCCCTGCAGGGTCCACGAGGTGGTGAACGCACGGTGGCGGTCGTCGGCGTGCTCCAGGGACACCGAGATGGCACTGGCCTGCTCACCCGAGGCGGACAGGCCCTGGATCACGCGGCACAGCACGAGCAGGGCGGGTGCCAACAGGCCCACCTGGTCGTACGTGGGCAGGCACCCGACCAAGAACGTGGCGCCGCCCATCATGAAAAGGGTCAGCATCAGGACGAACTTGCGTCCCATCCGGTCACCGAGCGGGCCCATGATGAGCGCCCCCAGCGGCCGCACTACGTAGGCCACGCCCACGGTGCCCATGGCCAACAGGATGGCCACACCCGGGGACGCGTCCTTGGGGAAGAACAAGTGGTTGAGCACGAGCGCCGCCGCGGTGCCGTACACCGCGAAGTCGTAGTACTCGAGCGCGGAGCCGATCCAGCTGGCCAGCGCCGCCTTCTTGGGGGTCTTGACGTTCTCGGGGCGTGCGTCGGTCAGTTGTCCCGACGACGACGCCGACGCCGCCGGGGCCGGCGGGTGGATCGGCTGATCCGGTCCTGGGGTCGTGCTCATGAGCGGGTCCTTCCGTGGGGCGTCATCGCGTGAGCAATTGCCAAATAATGAAAATCACTTCCGAATACTTGAAACCAAGAATGGTGTGGGTCACACTGTTCGTCAAGTGATCGAGAAAAATGTCCGTTAGCGAATCAGGAGTTGAGCGTGAGCCCCAGTGCATCGCAGCCGCGCGTCGCGGCGTCGGCGGCCCAGGAACCGGCCCAGGAACCGGAGCAGGAATCCGGCCGGGAACCGGAGCGAGAAGGCGACCGGGAACCGGGTCGGGAGTCCGGGGAGGGTGGGGCCGGTGGCCGGTCCCGGGCCGCTGACCGTTCGGGAACCGTGCGCAAGGGGCTCGCGCTGCTCGAGATGCTGGCCGAGTACCCCCACGGGGCGACCGCCGGGCAACTCGTGGCGGACTCCGGCTACGCGTTCAGCACGTGTTACCGCTTGCTGAGCACCCTCGTGGACGCCGGGTACGCGGAGTACGAGCCCGCGACCAAGCAGTACCGGTTGGGTCTGCTGCTCTTCGCGATGGGACAGAAGGCGGCCACGGCCAGGGGTTACGCCGGCACCGCGCTGCCCGTCATGCGGGAGGTCGTGGAGGCGACCGGTGAGAGCTGTCTGCTGGCCGTGCTGGACGGGGACCGTTTCCTCACCGTGCACACCGTGGACGGCCCGCACCACCGCATCACCACGGACCCGGGGGACCGGGGGGAGCTGCACACCTCCGCACTCGGCCGGGTGCTGCTGGCTTTCACCGCACCGGACGTCCGCGAGGACCTCGTGGCGTCCCTCGACCTCAGCGCGCGCACGGAGCGCTCGCGCACCGACCGCGAGCGCTTGCGCGCGATCCTCACGCAGGTCCGGGAGCAGGGGTGGGCCCTGCAGGACCAGGAGCACGACGACGGCATGGCCGCCCTGGCCGTGCCCGTCATGTCCCCAGGTGCTCCCCTCCAGGCGGCGCTCGCGCTCGCCGCGCCCGTACACCGGTGCGATCCCACTGAGCTCATCCAGAACGTCCCCCTGTTGCGGGAGGCCGCGGACCGACTCGCGGTGGTGCTTCCGCAGCGCAGCTGATGTTCGGGTCCGGGCTCCCTGGGCCCTGAATTCGCACCTCTTGACCACGGCACACACTCCCCGGAAGGAGTCCCATGTCCACTCGCAACGAGTCCTACCTGGTGGGTTTGATCGGCGACGGCATCACCCAGAGCCTCACCCCGCCCATGCACGAGGTCGAAGCGGACCGGCACGGTCTGCGCTACCTCTACCGCCCCGTGGACCTGGGGGTGATCGGACGCCCCGGCACGAGTGTGGGGGACCTCTTGCGGGCCGGGCGTGATCTGGGGTTCAACGCCTTCAACATCACGCACCCGTGCAAGCAGCTCGTGCTCGAGCACCTGGACGAGATCGATCCGCGCGCCGAGGCCATCCAGGCCGTGAACACGGTGCTCATCCGGGAAGGAAAGTTCATCGGGTACAACACGGACTGCTCGGGGTTCACCACCGGATTCGGGCACGGTCTGCCCGGCGTGACCGTGGGGTCCGTGGTGCAGTTCGGTTCCGGCGGGGCGGGGTCCGCGGTGGCCGAGGCCCTGCTGTCCCTGGGTGCGCAGCGGCTGTGTCTCGTGGACGTGGACGTGGCCCGCGCCGCCGAGCGAGCGAGCGAACTCGCCGCCCGCTACCCGGACGCGGTGGTGGAAGCCGTCACGGCCGAACGGGCCACGGAGCACATCGCGGCGGCCGACGGCGTGGTCAACGCGACCCCGGTGGGGATGCACCACCACCCCGGGACGCCTTTCGACGTGGGTCTGTTGCGACCGGAGCACTGGGTCGCGGACGTGATCTACCTTCCGCTCGAGACGCCCCTGGTACGGGCGGCGCGGGCTCTCGGGTGCTCGGTGCTGGACGGTGGACACATGGCCGTGGGGCAAGCAGTAGATGCGTTTGCATTGATCACGGGGGTTGCCCCGGACAGTGCCCGCATGCGCCGGCACTTCCTGGAGCTCACCGGCCAGGGCGACGACGCCGTTACCATCCCCGCGTCCGCTCCCGAGGGTGAGCGCAACCACGAGAAACAGGAGGGTGTCCTGTGAGGACCAGTATCGCCACGGTGTGCTTGTCCGGAACCCTCGAGGAGAAGATGCGGGCGGCGGCCTCCGCCGGGTTCGACGGGATCGAGGTCTTCGAGCCGGACCTGGTGGTCTCGCCGTCGTCGCCCGAACAACTCCGAGAGCTCGCAGCGGAGCTGGGGCTCTCCCTGGACATGTACCAGCCGTTCCGCGACGGCGTGGAGGTGGCCCCGGAGGCGTTCCCGGATTCCCTGCGCCAACTGCGCGCCAAGTGCGAACTCATGAACCGGCTGGGCACCACGGTGCTGCTCGTGTGCTCGAACGTGGCTACCGGTGTTCTGGACGACGACCAGGCGATCGCTGAGCAGCTGCGGACCGCGGGCGACGTCGCCGACGAATACGGGATCGACCTGGCCTACGAGGCTCTCGCGTGGGGCGCGCACGTCAACGACTGGCGCCACGCACACCGGATCGTGGAACTCGCGGACCACCCCCGGGTCGGGACGTGCCTGGACAGCTTCCACATCTTCTCCCGCGGGGACACCGTGGCCGGGGTGGAAAAGTGCGACCCGGACAAGATCTTCTTCGTGCAGCTCGCGGACGCGCCCCTGCTCCAACAGGACGTGCTCTCGTGGTCGCGCCACCACCGGGTCTTCCCGGGTGAGGGGGACTTCGACCTGGTGGACCTGCTGGGCCGCCTGCACGAGTGCGGGTACGCCGGGCCCGTGTCCCTGGAGATCTTCAACGACTCGTTCCGGCAGGCGGACGTCTACCGCACGGCCGTGGACGGGTTGCGGTCCCTGCGCTGGCTCGAGGACCAGACCGCGGACGCCGTGCGCGACGCCGGCGGGGAACCCGAGCGCGAGCCGCTCGTGCTCACCGATCTGCCCGCTCCGCAGACCCCCGACGACTGGGACTTCGTGGAGCTGCGCACCCGGGAGCTCGGGCGCGTGACCCGGTTGCTACATCAGCTGGGGTTCTCCCTGGCCGGGCACCACCGCTCCAAGGACTCGGTCCAGGCGTGGACGCAGGGGCCGGTGCGGATCGTGGTCTCGGAGGACCCGGGGGCCACCGTGCAGCCCACGCGGCTCGCGGCTCTCGGCTTCCAGGTCGCGGATCCCGACCTCGCCGCGTACCGCGCGGAACGCCTGCTCGCCCGGGCCGTGGATCGCGCCCAGCAGCCGGACGAGACCGTGCTGCACGGCGTGCTCGCGCCGGACGGGACGGAGTTATTCTTCGGCCCGCACGGCAACCATGGGGTGCCCCCGTGGCTCGGGGAGTTCGGCGCGGACCAGGACGACGCGGCGTCGGGCGCCCTGATCACGGGCGTGGACCACGTGAACCTGGCCCAGCCGTGGCAGCACTACGACGAGGCGGTGCTGTTCCTGACGTCCCTGCTGAACCTGCATCCCACGTCCTCGCAAGAGGTCGCGGGGCCGTCCGGACTCGTGCGCTCGCAGGTCATGCGCTCGGAGGGCAACACCGTGCGGATCCCCCTCAACGTGGCGCCCATGGCCGCGGAGCAGGGCGCCTTCACGGGCGCGGCCTACCCGGAGCACGTGGCGCTCGCGTGCTCGGACGTCGTCGCGGTGGCACGCCGGGCACGACGCAGCGGGCTCGCCTTCCTGCCCGTGCCGCGCAACTACTACGAGGACCTCGTGGCCCGCTTCGATCTGGATCCTGAGTTCGTGGCCGAGCTCGAATCCCACGGGCTGCTCTACGACCGGGACGAGCACGGGGAGTTCCTGCACTTCTACACGGCCACGCTGGGCGAGGTGTTCGTGGAGGTCGTGGAACGCCGCGGCGGCTACGAGGGCTTCGGCGCCCCCAATGCTCCCGTCCGGTTGGCCGCGCAGTACCGGGAGTTCGGGGGCTGAGCCCGGTCGGTGGCCTGTGAGAGCATGCCGCGCCATGATGGGGCCATGGATACGCCGGAGATGGAACCCACCGCGGAGCCGCCGAGGCAGCACGGGTCAAGGGGTGCGTCGGATCCCGTGCTGTCCCGGCTGGCCCGGGAGGAACCCCTGACATGGTGGAATCCCGCGGTGGACAGCGCCCGGGGGCTGGCGGCTTCCGGGGTGGACCCGGCCTTGGTCGACGACGCCGCGGCGCGCCTCGAGCGGTTCCGGCCCTGGATTGCGGCGACCTTCCCCGAGACCGCGCCCGCGCGGGGGCTCATCGAGTCGCCATTGGACGAGGCCGGCGAGTGGCAGCGCGTGAGCGGTATCCGGACGGGGCGGGTCCTGCTCAAACGTGACGACATCCTCCCCGTGAGCGGTTCCATCAAGGCCCGTGGCGGGGTGCACGAGGTCCTGCAGTACGCCGAGACGCTCGCGGTGCGCCACGGCCTGCTGCCGGAACCACCGCGGCCCGGACCGGACTACACCGTGTTCGGGGCCGAGCCCTTCCGCCGGCTCATGCGGGAGCACCGCGTGGTCGTGGGTTCCACGGGAAACCTGGGGCTGTCCATCGGGATCATCGCCGCGGCGCTCGAGCTGCGGGCCACGGTGCACATGTCCGTACACGCGCAACAGTGGAAGAAGGATCTGCTGCGCTCGCGGGGAGTGGAGGTCGTGGAACACAGCACCGACTACACGGAAGCCGTCGCGGCGGGGCGTGTGGCCGCCGAGGCGGACGAGTCGGTGCACTTCGTGGACGACGAACACTCGCTGAGCCTGTTCGCGGGGTACGCCGTGGCGGGGGCGCGGGTGGCCCGGCAATTACATGACCTGGGTATCGCGGTGGACACTGAGCATCCCCTGTTCGTGTACCTCCCGTGCGGCATCGGGGGAGCCCCGGGCGGCGTGGCGTACGGATTGAAACGGGAATTCGGGGATGCAGTGCACTGTGTGTTCGTGGAACCCACCCGGGCGCCGTGCATGCTGTTGGGCGTGTACACGGGTCGTCATGACGGGATCTCGGTCGCCGAGCTGGGATTGGACACCCGCACGGTGGCGGACGGGCTCGCGGTGGGGCGGGCCTCCGGCTTCGTGGGCCGTGCCATGGAAGGACTGCTCGCCGGTTACGTCACGTGCACGGACGAGGCCATGTTGTCGCAGGTCAGAAGCCTGTATGGCGCAGAGGGCATGGTGGTGGAACCCTCGGCCGCCGCGGCCCTGCACGCCCTGCGGCGCGTCGCCCGCGAGGGAGCGGGGGAGAGCCCGATCAAGATCTCCGACGGGGCCACCCATCTGGCCTGGCTCACCGGTGGTGGCATGCTCCCGGATCACGTGCGGGCGGGATACCTCGCAGGACGCTCCGACAACCGACGTTCTAGGGACCGACGCCCCCACTATCGATCCCTCAAGGACTGACGTACGCAGACCTGGCAGGGAGGTGATGAGAGCCTCCTCATCAGAAGATGCACACAGTGCAATTACTGCCGTACGATGGATCACGTGTTGACCACGTTGCTGTCCGGATGCGCCGACGACCGTTCGGGTAAGCCTCGATCAGGGGAGCCCAAGGACAAGCGCGAAGCCATCCGGCTGCGCAATCGGCGGGCCATCATCGCGGCCGCGGGTGAACTGGCCACCGAGCTGGGCACCGACCGCGTGACCGTCAACGAGTTGGCCGCGCGGGCGGGGGTCTCCCGCCGGACCATCTTCAACCACTTCCCCTCGGCCCAGGACGCGGTGTTCGAGTACCTCTCGGAACTCGTGGCAGGGCTGATCGACGGGGTGCTGCGGGATCTCCCGGAGCCGATGACGCCGAAGGGCACGACAGCGGCGACCTCGGACGTTTCCCTGGGGGACGTCTACCGGCAGTTGATCGGATCGCTGCGCACCCACACCCTGATCGAGGAACTCCAACCGGTGTTCTCCATGGACCTGCAGGACACCCCCGCGGCCTCGCTGTGGGGATTCAGGGTGACCCGCACCGCCGTGGACCGCTTGAACGAGGTGCTGCGCGAACGACTGCCGCAGCACTCGTCCTTCGAGACGCACTTGGTGGCCACCACGCTCATCAACTCGTTCGCTGAGTGCCTCGACGAATGGGTTGCGCGCACCGGGGGCGAGCTGGACGAGCGGGGCCGCCGGATCTGGGACGAACTGTTGACCACCGCACTCGGCGTCCTGGGGCGGGGCTTCGATTCCTGATGCCGCGCACCGATCCGAAACCCTGACCAGCACCACCGGCGAGCCCCCGACGCCGGGGCCCGAGACCGCAGACCGGCGCCGCGGCGTCGTCGACAACCGCACAGCACCCATGGACCGATCAGCCGCCGCCCCGCGCGACGCACCCACCAGAGAACTTCCGATTCAGTAGGAGAATCCCGTGGCACGACTTCTGTACAGGCTGGGCAAGAGCGCAGCCTCCCACGCGTGGGCGGTGATCTTGGTATGGCTCGCGGTGCTTGCGTTGGCCGTGGGCGGGGTCGCCATGTCGGGTGTGAACCTGAGCAACGCCATCACGATCCCGGGCACCGAGACCCAGAACCTCGCGGACCGGCTCAAGGACGAACTCCCGGAGGCGAACCAGGGTACCGGGCGCGTCGTGTTCTTCACGGAGGACGGCTCCGAGTTCACGCAGGCCCAGAAGGACGGCATCGCCGAGGCTCTGAAGGCCACCGAGGACGTGGACCAGGTGGCCTCCACGAGCAACCCGTTCCAGACGCAGCAACAGCTGGACGACGGTCGGCAGCAGTTGCGGGACGGCCGCCAGCAGCTCGAGCAGGGCGAGCAAGCACTCGCACAGCTGCGCCAGAACCTGCCGCCGGGCGTGAGCGAACAGCGCATCCTGCAGCAACGCGGGATCGACCCGCAGCAGATCGCCCAGCAGAAGGCCCAGCTCGAAGAGGGTGAACGGGCCATGGAACGCATGGGTGACTACCGCGTGGTCTCCCGGGACGGCAACTCCGCGATCAGCGTGGTGAGCTTCTCGGTGGACCAGACCTCCGTGGAATCGGACACCAAGAGCGCAGTGATGGACGCCATCAAGGACCACCCCGTGGACGGCGTGGACGCCGAGTTCTCCCAGGAGCTCGCGCAGGACATCTCTTCCCTGGTGGGTCCGGCGGAGATCGTGGGCGTGATCATCGCGGCCCTGGTGCTGCTGATCATGTTGCGCGCCGTGGTCCCCGCGGCGCTGCCCGTGCTGACCGCGCTGTTGGGCGTGGCCATCGCCACGAGTGCCACCCTCGCGTTCTCCGGCGTGATCGACATGATGTCCGTGACGCCCATGCTCGGCGTCATGCTGGGCCTGGCCGTGGGCATCGACTACTCCCTGTTCGTGCTCAACCGGCACCGGCAGCAGTTGCGACGAGGTATGCCCATGCGGGAATCCATCGGGATGGCCGTGGGCACCTCCGGAACCGCCGTGTTCTTCGCGGCGCTGACCGTGATCGTGGCCCTAGTGGCTCTGAACGTCACGGCGATCCCGTTCCTGGGACTCATGGGCACCGTGGCCGGTGTGGCCGTGGCGGTCGCCCTGCTGTTGACCCTGACACTCACCCCTGCCCTGCTCTCACTCGCCGGACGGCGTGTGCTGCCCAAGAAGGTGCGCGACGCCGCGCCCCGCCAGGAGAACATCGACGAGCACGACGTCCCCCTGCACCTGCGCCACCCCTGGATCACCACCCTGGCGTGCGCGGCCGTGCTCATCGTGCTCGCACTGCCGGCCCAGACCATGCGTCTGGGTCTACCGGACGCGTCCACCGAACCCCAGGACAGCACCCAGTACCAGGCCTACCAGCGCATCGCGGACGACTTCGGCGCGGGTGAGAACGGACCGCTCGCGGTGGTCGTGGACCTTCCCGAGGGTCTCAGTGACGCCGAGGCCACGGACAAGATGAACACCGTGGCGGACCGGCTGGCGCAGAAGGACGACGTCGCCAACGTCCTCCCGGGCGTGACCACGGACGACAACACCACCGGCGTGATCCAGGTGATCCCCTCCTCGGGCCCCGCGGACGCCGCGACCGAGGAACTCGTCAACAACATCCGTGACCTCAACGGCGACCTCCAGGCCAGCGAGGACGTCCACGTGGGCGTGGCCGGCACCACCGCGGCGAACATCGACGTCTCCCATTTGCTGGGGGAGAAACTGCCCCTCTACCTGGGCGTCGTGCTGATCATCTCGCTGTTGTTGCTGCTCATGGTCTTCCGCTCCATCCTGGTCCCGGTGATCGCCACGCTGGGCTTCCTGCTCTCCGTGCTCGCGGCCTTCGGTGCCGTGGTGGCCGTGTACCAGTGGGGTTGGGGTGGCGCCGTGTTCGGCGTGCACGATCCCGGGCCCATCCTCAGCTTCCTGCCCACGCTGATGATCGGCATCTTGTTCGGCCTGGCCATGGACTATCAGTTGTTCCTGGTCTCCGGGATGCGCGAGGCCTACGCCCATGGGCACCCCGCGCGCCAGGCCGTGGTCTACGGCTTCAAGGCGGGCCGCTCCGTGGTCACCGCCGCGGCGATCATCATGATCTCCGTGTTCGCGGGCTTCATCTTCGCGGACATGGCCATGGTCCGGCCCATCGGCTTCGCACTCGCGATCGGCGTTCTCCTGGACGCGTTCGTGGTGCGCATGCTCCTGATCCCCGCGGTCATGCGTTTGCTGGGCGAGAAGGCCTGGTGGCTCCCGCGCTGGCTGGACAAGATCCTCCCGCACGTGGACGTCGAAGGTGAGTCCCTCGCCGTGCAGGGTGCCGGGCAGTCCGGCACGGTCTTCGAGGGCGACGCCGCCGGGTCCGCCCCCGTCACCGGTCGCCATCGCGCGGTGTCCGGGAAGCGCCGGGGGGATTCCGGTCACGGGCAGCACGTCGGGACCGCCGCCGCCGTGGCCACCGCGGGTGCGGCCGGCGCAGCGGGTGCGGCCGGTGTTTCCGGTCGGACGACGTCGCACGGTCACCGTGCCGGGGCCGGCGAGCGGACCCACGGTCACGTCGGGAACCACCGCACCGCGGCCGATCACCGTGCCACCGACCACCGGGGAACTGCGCACCGCTCGACCGGGCAGCACCGTACCGCCGGGGCCCCCGTCGGTCCCATGGCCGACGACGATCAGCACCGCGGCGAGACCGCGGGCGCTGCCGAGAACGGCGGCTCCCGCGAGGACGCCGCAACGCCCGGGACCACCGGGGCCCAGCGGCGTCGTGGTCGGCACGCGGCGGCCTCCACGAGCACGTGCATCGCCGAGGACCGGGCCGCGAAGCCGGCTGCGGACGTGATCGTGCGTGCCGCGGACCCGGTGCTGCGCGCCACGAACCAGGCGCTGCGGGTGCTCCCGGACGTACTGGATTCCGAGGAGAAGCTGCTCGAGTCCCTGGCCGTGCGTGGCGAGGAAGCGGCACCGCACAAGGCGATGCACAAGCGCGCGAGCTTCGAGAAGGTCATGGTGGCCGGGTACCCGGTCATCGTCGCGCGGCCCAAGGCGGCCCTCACCCGGGCGGACGCCCCGGTGGTCGTGCACTGGTACGGTGGCGCATACGTGAACCCCATGACCACGGTGCACTGGCGCTGGATCGACGCCCTGATGCAGCGCACCGGGGCCACCGTGGTGGTGCCGGGCTACGGACTCGCCCCCGATCACACGGTGGACGAGGCGCTCGAACTCGCCGATGGCGTGTGGGACCTGGCCCGTTCGTTCGGCCCGCGGGTCTTCCTGTCGGGCGATTCCGCCGGCGGTGGTCTGGCGCTGGCCCAGGCCATGCGACTGCGGGACGCGGACGATTTCGGCGTGGCGGGTCTGATCCTCATGGCCCCGTGGGTGGACACCACGGTGACGAACCCCCAGATCGAGGCGTACCGGGACGCGGACCACATGCTCGGTACCGACGGCGCCCGGGCCGCCGCGCGCTGGTGGGCCGGCACCCGGGACGTCACCGACCCCATGGTGAGCCCCGCGTTCGGCGACGTGCGCGGACTGCCCCGCACGTTCGTGCTGCAGGGTGACCGGGACATGCTCTACCCGGACACCATGGAGTTCGTGGCCGAGCTGGTGCGCGCGAACGTGGACACCACCGCGGTGGTGTGCGAGGGCGGACCGCACGTGTACGCGCTCATGGTCTGGTCCTCCCGCGCGTCCGAGGACCTCGACCACGTGGTGCGGTGGATGAACCGCTGACCCCGCCGTGAACATGACTGTGCCCCGCAGGGTGACCTGCGGGGCACAGTCATGTCATGGGGCGGTGAGCCCCCGATTCAGCAGGCCTGTTCCGACCGGGTGGATTCGCCGGTCAGCGCCGGTGAAGGGTCGGTCCTGATCGGCCCTGTTCGGTTCTGGTCAGTCCTGCGACCCCTCGGAGTCCTTCTGCACGTTCTGCGAGCGGTCCTCGTCCGAGCCCTTGTCGTGTTCCAGGACCACGTTGTCGTGGTGTTCCTGGCCGGTGGCCACCTGGATCTTGCGCGGCTGGGACTTGGGGGACACGGGGATGGTCACGGTCAGCACGCCGTTGTCGTACGCGGCGGTGATGTTCTCCGTGTCGATGCCCTGGCCCAGGTTGAGCTGGCGGACGAACGAGTGGCTGCGGCGCTCGCGCACGATCCACTTGGTGTCCTTCTCAGCGGAGGGCAGACGACGCTGCGCACGGATGGTCAGCAGCTGACCGTCCACGTCCACGTCCACACTCGTGGGATCGATGCCCGGCAGGTCCGCGGCAAGGTAATAGTTGGCGTCCTGACGGTAGAGGTCCATGGGCATCTGCTCCAGGCCGTTGCGGCCAGAGAGGACCTGGTTGGCAAAGTTCTGGACCTCGGAGAACGGGTCGAATGTAGCCATGACGATTACTCCTTCACTCTGCGGCACTCACGTGCTGTGCCCCGCGATCCGGTCGATTACCCGCGTGGAGCCATCACGTTTCTTGAGTCTCTGTGACTCAACAACATCTAATGTAGCAGGCTCTCGGCGGAAGTGCTAGCCATTGACGCACGAAAGTTGAGTGGCACTGACTCAAGCAGCGGGCGGGCCTGTCGCAGCGGCGTCGGCGGCGCGTAGGATCGAGTCACCAGTGACACCCGAACGCTTTGAGGAGGCCCCCGTGCCCAAGGCGAAGAAGAACGGCCACGCGCGTCAGGACGAGATCCCGTCCACGCTGCAACGCTCGGACGAGAACGCACAGGACACGTTCGCGCAGACCTACGACTCGGCGCAGGAGGAATACCACGACGACGCTCGGGCGGCGCGCACCGCGTGGTCGGCCGTCAAGCACACCCACGAGAAGGTCGGGGACCACTGGGAGCCCAAGGAGCACAACGGGCCCTCGGACGACAGCGCCGAGAAGGGCGGTCTGAACGCGGAGGACACCGCCGGCGGGGTGGACGCTAATGCCGGCAAGGAGCACCTGTACGAACTCGCCCAGGAACTGGACATCACGGGACGCTCGGACATGGCCAAGGACGAATTGGTCGAGGCGATCGACAAGGCCAACCGGAAGAAGACGCGCGAGGCCCGCGACTGAGGTTCACCGCTCGGCGGGCTCATACCCTGCGGGTTTGTGACTGCTGGCCTGCGATCGGTGGGTCTACAACTGGCGGGCCAGGAAGACCGAGGCCGTGGTGGCGTCGTGGAAGGAATCCACGGGCTCGTAGCCGCGCTTGCGGAACATCGCGATCCCCTCGGTCATCTCCTCGTTGAGGGAGACCACGGCCGTGGTGGCGCCGAAAGCGCGCACCTTGTTCTCGAGTGCCCGCACCAGGGTGCGCGCGTGGCCCTGTCCGCGGTGTTCCGGGGTGACCCAGATCCGGCGCAGTTCCACGCGGTCATCGTCGAGTTTGCGCACCGCGCCGCACGCGATGACCGAGCCCGTGACCAAATCCGTCATGAGGAAGAAATCCCCGTGCGGCGGAGTGACGTCCTCCGGGGCGGTGACCTCGGTGAGTTCGGGATCGAAACCGCCGTCGATCCGGTTGTTCAACTCGCTGAAGTACGCGCTCAGGGCGCGCAGCGTGTGCTCACTGGCGGCCTGACCTTCCACGATACGAACCGGTGCGGTGACGTTCATCCCACCATGGTGACACCTTGGTGTGCTGTTCACCAGCGCCCGTGTCAGGTAGCTTTCGTTCGTGACCGAGACCCGCCCCGGCCCCAAGCCGCGTATCTCCATCCTGGTTCCCACTCCGCTGCTGATCACGGAAATCACGGAACCGGCTGCGCATCGTAACCGTAGTTCCCACGAGTCGGACGTGCACATGCACCCCGGCGGGCAAGGGCTGTGGGTCGCCCGGATGGCCGGGTCGCTGGGGGCGGACGTGTCCGTGAGCGGGCCGTTCGGCGGGGAACTGGGCTCGCTGATCCGCACCATGCTGGACGGGTTGGTCATGCAGGTCAATGCTGTGCGCTACGGGTACGGCAACGGCGGATACGTCTACGACCTGCGCGGTGAGGACCGGGAGACCGTGGCCCATATGCCGCCCCCGGAGCTCTCCCGCCATGAACTGGACGATCTCTACGGCACGGCGTTCGTGGACGCGCTCGCCTCGGACGTCCTCACGGTCACCGGGGCCGAACCCGGGGACGTGGTGCCGGCGTCGTTCTTCGGCCGCCTTATCCGGGACACGCGGGATGCCGGGACCACCGTGGTCGCGGACCTCAGCGGCAAGCCCGCACTGGCGGCCGTGGCGGCTAACGTGGACGTGCTCAAGATCAGCCACGAAGAGGTGCTCGATCTCGAGCTCGTCGCGGAGGACACCGCGGATGCCCTGGTGAGCGCCGGACACATGCTGCTCGAACGCGGTGCGGGCGCCGTGGTGATCTCACGCGCCAAGGACCCCGCGCTGCTCGTGGAGAAGGATTCCGTGCGGGAGGTCTCCGCGCCGTCCATCACACCGCTGGACCACCGAGGGGCGGGGGACTCGATGACCGCGGGGATCTCAGTGGGTCTGGCGCGCGGTCTCGATCTCGTGGAGGCCGTGGCCCTCGGTGCATCAGCGGGAGCGCTGAACGTGGCGCGCCGCGGCCTGGGGACCGGCAACCGCACGACCATCGAGAAGTTCGCCCGCGAGATCACGGTGCGCACGCTGTCCTGACGTTCCGGGTGCTTGACCTGTGGTCTCCGATTCGGTGCCACGACCCGGCTCCGGCTCGACGCGCCGAGCAGTTCGGGCTGACGCCCAGTGCACCCTGACCGGACGTGGTCGCGGGCAGTTCGGCCCGTGTGAAGCGTGACCGGGTTGGTCCTCCTGGGTGGCCTGGCCCGAGTACCGGGCTCTGGTCCGCGTGACGGGCGCGTGTCACCATGGTGCACATGCACATCCTGGTCACCAATGACGACGGCATCTCCTCCGCGGGACTTGCGGTTCTCGCGCAGGCAGCCCTGGACCGCGGGCACAGCGTCACGGTGGCCGCTCCGGCCGAGGAGTACTCGGGTGCCAGCGCCTCGCTGTCCGGCGAGGAGGTCGATGGCCGCATCGCTCTGGTGGAGGCCGCGCCGCCGAACATGCCCGACGGTGTGGAGTGCGTGGGTGTGAAGGCCGCCCCCGCATTGATCGCGTTCCTGGCGTCCTATGGTGCGTTCGGCCAGCGGCCCGATCTCGTGCTCTCGGGGGTCAACCTGGGCGCGAACACGGGCAAGGCCACGTTGCACTCGGGGACGGTGGGTGCGGTGCTGACGGCCGCGTCCCACGGGATCCCCGGCATCGCGGTGTCCATCACGTCCGGCGCGCCGCAGCACTGGGACACGGCCCTGCTGGTCACCCGATTCGCGCTGGAGCACTGGGAGGACCGGCCTTTCGACGAGTGGATCCTCAACCTCAACGTTCCCGACGTGGCCCCCGGGCGATTGCGCGGTCTCAAGCCCGCCCACCTGGCGAGCTTCGGGGCGGTGCAGGCGCAGATCGGCCGCGGGGACGAGAAGCACATCGCGGTCACCTACAGCGCGGAGACCGGCCCGGAGGAGCCAGACAGCGACCACTACCTCCTCACCCACGGCTGGGCCACGGCCACGCTGCTGCGCGCCCCCGTGGACGACCGCTCCCAGGACACCCACGCCGTCCCCCGCGAGGACCTGGGGATCACGGCCCCCACGCCCTTCTGGGACGTCACCCTTCCGGGCCTCACGGACGACGACGCCGCGGTCCCGGGCACGGGGGACGTCACCGTGGACGCCGCCACGGTCATGCGCCGCACGTGACCCGGCGCCCCTGTTGTCGCGGCGTGGAACATAGTGAAACGGCGATACCCCAGTGACCCGCCCCGGGAATGCCCGCCCATGTGACCCTCGCAAACCCTTGGGCACGCGGAAGCCAGTATTCGGGCGGTTAAGTGGCTTTGGAGTGCCTGAAAATCCGCGGTGGGCCTCTACGTGCCTCAAACTTTGCCGGTGGCCTCCGCGCGCCTCACGACTCGCAGCCGGAGACACATGCCCCGCTGGACGCGGCACGCAGCGCCGGGAGAGCATGCAACCGGGCCAGGGGAGCGAGGTCCGTGACGTCCTCCGCACCCGCGAGGGGCTGCCACCGCAGTTCCACGATCTCCGCTGCAGGCACGGGGGTGTCGGTGAGCGGCACGGTGCTCACGAACACGTGACTGTGCAGCGCGTGACCGGGTTCGTTCGCGGCATCCGAGTGCCATTCCCCCACGGGGCGCAACTGCTCCGGGGTCAGCGAGATCCCCAGTTCCTCCCGGACCTCGCGGATCCCGGTCTCCAGCGGTGTCTCGTCCCCCTCCGGCTTGCCCCCGGGGAACATGAACATCCCGGTCGAACGCTTGCGCACGGTCAGGACCGCCCCGTCCGAGGCGCGCCGCAGCACCACACCGGTCACCTTGATCACGGGACGTGAGGGGGACCTGTCGGCGCTGGTGAGGGGACTGGCATCATGGGAATTCGGCACGCCCCCACTATAAGGAGCCACGATGACGAACCCTCTGCACGATCTGTCCGTACCCGTGGTGCAGGCGCCCATGGCGGGTGGCCCCTCGACCCCCGCGCTCGCCGTGGCCGTGGCGGAAGCGGGCGGACTGGGGATGCTGGCCGCGGGTTACAAATCCGCGAGTGCCATGGCGGAGGAGATCCGTGAGGTCGCCGCACGCACGGACCACTTCGGGGTCAACCTCTTCGTCCCCGAACGGGACCCCTCCGATCCGGAGCAGCTCGAGGCGTACGCGCGAGCCCTCGCCCCCGTGGCCGCCGACCTGGACGTCCCCGCACCGCAGCCGGGCCCGTTCACGGATGACGACTACCCGGCCAAGCTGGATCACCTCGTGGCCAACCCCGTGCCCCTCGTCTCGCTCACGTTCGGACTGCCGGGAGCGGCCGACGTCGCGCGGTTGCGTGAGGCGGGCAGCGTCGTCGTCCTCAATGCCACGGACGCGCGGGAAGTCGAGGCCGCGGTGGAACTCGCACCGGACGCGATCGTGGTGCAGGGCCGCGAAGCGGGCGGACACCGGGCCACACACGGCCAGGCCACGACCCCGGAGGACATCAGCACCGCGGAACTGCTCGACCAGGCGCGTGAGTTGAGCGAGATCCCGTTGATCGCCGCGGGCGGGATCGCGAGTCGCGAGGACGCCGCGGACCTGCTCGGCCGCGGAGCCGTGGCGGTGCAAGTGGGCACCCTGTTCCTCACCGCGCGGGAAGCGGGGACCAAACCCGCCCACCGGGAGGCCCTGCTGAACGGCGGGGGCAGGGACACCGTGGTCACGCGGGCGTTCTCGGGCCGCTGGGCCCGCGCCCTGCGTAATGGGTTCACCGACCGACTCGGATCTGCGCAGGTGAGTGGCTACCCGCAGGTGCATTACATGACGGCGCCGCTGCGGGCCGCGTCCGCGGGCGACGCCGAGGGGCTGAACCTGTGGGCGGGCACCGGTTTCGGCGCGTGCCGGCACACGAGCGCGGCGGAGATCGTGGAACTCTTCCGGGGGCTGTGACCCACTGCCGCGGGGCGGTACCTGAAGGCTAGCGTGGGAAGGACAGCACACCCGCCCACCCCGGATCGACCGTGCTCGGTACGCCCAGGACGCGTGAGCATCCGGGTGGCGCACCGCCCACCCACCGAGAGCCCATGCCCACTCAGAAGATCGTGGCCGCCCCGGCCAAGTCCGCGATGTTCCTGGTCCTGACCATCAAGGAGGGATCGGAGGCGGAGGTCGCGGACATCCTCACGGACGTCTCGGACCTCACCAAGGCGGTCTCGTTCCGCGTCCCCACGAGTGACCTGTTGTGCGCGGTCGGTATCGGCTCCGATGCGTGGGACCGGCTCTACGATGCGCCCCGCCCCAAGGACCTGCACCCGTTCCCGGAGATCGTGGGTCCTGTGCACGCGGCCGTGTCCACCCCGGGGGACCTGCTGATCCACTTGCGCGCGGTCTCCCAGGACATGTGCTTCGAGCTGGCCAAGCACCTCATGAAGCGCCTGGGCCCGCACATGGACGTGGTGGACGAGGTGCAGGGCTTCACATTCTTCCAGGAACGCGATCTGCTGGGTTTCGTGGACGGCACCGCGAACCCGAAGAACGAGGACGCGTTCACGGTCGCGGTCGTGGGCGACCAGGACCCCACCTGCTGTGGCGGCAGCTACGTGCACGTGCAGAAGTACCTCCACGACATGGGCGCGTGGGAGGCACTGTCCGTCACGGAGCAGGAGCTGGTGATCGGGCGGACCAAACTGGAGGACATCGAGCTCTCGGACGAGGACTAGCCCGCCAACTCGCATGTGGCCCTCAACGACCTCGACGACGTGGACGGGCGGGCCCGCGAGATCATGCGCGACAACATGCCGTTCGGTCGCGTGGGCACCGAGAAGTTCGGCACGTACTTCATCAGCTACGCCGCGGATCCGGGCGTCACGGAGACCATGCTCGAGAACATGTTCCTGGGCGATCCCCCCGGGCACGTACGACCGCATCCTGGACTTCTCCACCGCGGTCACGGGTCCCTGTTCTTCGCGCCGCCGCGCTCGTTCCTGGAGGACCCGACCACGGTGCCCCGCGCGACGGCGCCCCGGACGCGGACCCCGCGGGCGCCGAGTTCTCGGCACTGGGAACAGGACACGTGAGCGACCTGGCCGCGGACACCCCCTGCATCCAGGCCCTGCAGCGCCGCGTGGTGCGCGTGGTGGAACTGCGCGCTCCGTTCACGGTCCGGCGCACGGACGTGGACGCCGTGGCCCGCGCCAAGACCGTACTGCACCTGGGCCAGGACGCCGCGATCGGCTACTCGTCCCACACCGCGGAGACCGTGGACCTCTACTTCCGGGAGACCCTCACGTTCCGGGTCAACACGTCCGAGGCGAGCGTGGTCATCACCCGCTGAGCCCGGCCCGGGCCTCGTCACGGCCCCCGGGAGTAACCCCCGGGGGGCAGGGTCAGTTCTTGCGCAGGAACTTCCCGAAGAACTCGGTGAGTTCGTCGGTCGCGTCGAGCGGCAGGACTGCGGCCACGTAGTGATCCGGGCGGACCACCACGACGGCGCCGTCGCGGCTGATCGTGCGCACGTCGAAGACGTCCTCGCCGGGGATCGCGGCGTAGACGCGCTCCCAGTAGTTCAGCTCGAACGGGCCCACCTGCGGCTTGAACGCGCGCGGCACCTTGGTGATGTCGACGTCCGTGTAGGGCTGCTGGTAGGTGACGTCCACGTCGAAGAGGGTGGCATCGCCGTCGTCATCACGGCGCAGCGCCACGAGCGGGGATGAAGGATCGTTCTGCCACCACTCGGCGAACGCGGTGGTGGGGGAATCCGCCCCGGCCACGGAGTTGTCCGCGAAGACGTGGATGCGCCAGCGCCCGTCCGCGGTGGCCTCGTGACCCTGGTGCACGACCATGGAATCGCACACGCGCTGGACGCGGGCGGACTTGAAGCGCTTACCCACCGGGTAGCCCTCGGCGAAGTCCTGGTGGTCGGTACCCGCCGTGATCAGGGACGGCTGGTACTCGGTCATGAACCCGGCCGGGAACTCCGCGGTCTTCACGTAGAAGTCCTCGAGGTACTTGGGGTCCGGCAACTTGTCCTGCGGGGTGGCCATGAGGGTGGACCACTCACGGTCGAAGTCGATCAGGTTCTTGGTGATCACCTGGCGTTCCTCGGAGTAGGTGTCCAGCAGCGACTCGTCCGCGCGCCCGGAGAGCACGGCCCCGAGCTTCCAGCCCAGGTTCCAGCCGTCCTGCATGGACACGTTCATGCCCTGGCCGGCCTTGGCGGAGTGGGTGTGGCATGCATCCCCGGCAATGAACACGCGGGGCACGCGGGTGCCGCGGTCCTCGGTGTCGACGTCGTCGAAGTGGTCCGTGAGGCGGTGGCCCACCTCGTACACGGAGGACCAGGCCACGGACTTCACGTCCACGCTGTAGGGGTTGAGGATCTTGTTCGCGCGGCGGATGATCTCCTCCACCGGGGTCTTGCGGATCTCGTGGTTGTCGTCCTCGGGGACCTCGCCCAGATCCACGTACATGCGGAACAGCAGCCCGCCTTCGCGCGGGATCAGCAGGATGGAGCCGTTCACGGAGTTGATCGCGCACTTGGTGCGGATGTCCGGGAAATCGGTGTTGGCGAGCACGTCCATGACGCCCCACGCGTGGTGGGCGCCCTGGCCGCTGAGCGTGCGACCGATCGCCTTGCGCACGCGGGAGGACGCGCCGTCGCACCCGAAGACGTACTTGGCGCGCACCGTGCGCTCCTCGCCCTCGCGCTTACCGGTGGCGTAGCGCACGGTCACGGCCACGGGGTACTCCTGGTCCTGGTCGATCTCCAGGTTCACGAACTCGATGCCGTAGTTGGGGGTGATCCGGGCCGGGCCGCGTTCGGCCGAGCGCAGGAAGTAGTCCAGCACGCGGGCCTGGTTCACGATCAGGTGCGGGAACTCGGACACGCCGTGGGGGTCATCCGCGGGGCGGCCGGTGCGCACGATGTTCTGGGGGTTGGTGGGATCCGGGTTCCAGAAGCACATCTCGCGCAGGTGGTACGCCTCCTGCGTGATCTCCTCCGCGAAACCGAAGGCCTGGAAGGTCTCCACGCTGCGGGCCTGAATACCGTCCGCCTGGCCGATCTCCAACCGGTCCGGACGGCGCTCGATCATGCGCGTGTTGACGTCCGGGTACTGGGACAGCTGTGCCGCCGCGATCACACCCGCCGGTCCCGTGCCCACGATCAGCACGTCCATGGTGTCGGTCAGGTCCTCGGGACGGTCCACGCCGCAGCCGCGGGGCTCCTCGATCCGGGGATCCTCGGAGGCGTATCCGTTCTGGTGAAATAACATGCCTTCTCCTGGCTTGTGCGGTGATCTCGCAGGGTGTTCCCGCAGGGTCCGGGATCCGGGTCCGAGTCGCGGACGTGCCGCGGGGCGGCGTCCGTGCTGTGCGGTTCCACCGGTGAGATCCGTACGGCGGGTGCGGGCCACGTTGCCCGCCCCGGGGTGGTTCGGTGGCGTCGAAAGAGTGTGTCACGGATCATATACGATCTGTGTTCTGGGTAACAATTCCAGCCCCATGGTCCTCCCGGGTGCACGGGAATACGGAAACGAGGGGCCGTGCGAGGAATGCCCCGAGGGGCGGAAGAGGAAGCTCAGGCCCACTGTGGCGAAGGCCACAAGAGTGGCCGCCTGGGGGTCTATGGGCTCGAAGGATAAGTGGTTGGACTCGAGTCCCGCGGCGGAGGCTAAGAGGAAGAAGTCGTACCACTCGATACGGGTACCGATGATGGTTCCGGTCACGACCTTGCGCTGCTCACGACGCCGCGTGGCACTTCTGACCGTTGTTTCGTGGGCGATGGGATCGTGGGTCGCCATGTGTGACTCCTTCGTCCGGCGAGTCTGATTCTCTGGGGTGGGTACGCCGCCCGGGTGTCCCAGGGGGAGATGATGTGATCCGCGCCACTTGCCCAGAATATATAGATAATATACGATTTCAAATAACATTCTGACGAGGAGGCAGTGGCCGTGACCGAGAACCCCCAGAACGCTCAGCAGGCTTCATCCGGAGCCCCTGGGCAGCCGGTTCCCGTGCATCCGGGCAAGATCATCGCGGTGCACGTGGCCTACGAGTCCCGTGCGGCGCAGCGCGGTCGCAAGCCCGCCGTCCCGTCCTACTTCCTCAAGCCCGCGAGCTCGCTGGGTGGTTCGGGCGCCGCGGTGGAACGCCCCGCCGGCACCGAGCTGCTCGCGTTCGAGGGCGAGATCGCCCTGGTGATCGGGACGCCCACGAAGAACGTCTCCCTCGAGGACGCGTGGTCCCATGTGGCCTCCGTGACCGCCGCCAACGACTGGGGTCTCTACGACCTGCGCGCCGCGGACAAGGGCTCGAACCTGCGCAACAAGGGACGTGACGGCTACACGTCGCTGGGCCCCTCCCTGATCGACGCCCGCGAGATCTCCCCGGAGCAGTTGCGCGTGCGCACGTGGCGCAACGGTGAGCTGGTCCAGGAGGACACCACTGCGGCGGAAAACATGATCTTCCCGCTCGCCCAGTTGGTGGCGGACCTCTCCCAGCACCTGACCCTCGAGGAGGGGGACGTGATCCTCACGGGCACCCCCGCCGGTTCCTCGGTCGCGCAGCCCGGGGACGTCGTGGAGATCGAGGTGGACGCGCCGGAGGTGGCGGGAGCGCCGTCGTCGGGCCGCCTGATCAGCCACGTGACCGAGGGTGACGAGAGCTTCGACGAGGGGCTGGGCGCCATGCCCGCCGTGGACGACAAGCAGCGCGAGGAGGCGTGGGGTTCCCGCGAGGCCGCGGGTCTGCCGGACTCCGACGCCGCGGCACTGCCCGAGGCGTTGCGCGCCAAGCTCGAGAAGGCGCCCACGGCCGGGCTGTCCGCGGAGCTGCGCAAGCGCGGACTCAACAACGTGGTGATCGAGGGCGTGTACCCGCAGACGCCCGGCACCACGATGGTCGGCACGGCCAGGACCCTGCGCTTCGTGCCCAACCGCGAGGATCTCTTCACGTCCCACGGCGGCGGGTACAACGTGCAGAAGCAGGTCTTCGACGCCGTGGGCCCGGGTGAGGTGATCGTGATCGAGGCCCGCGGGGCGGCAGGTTCCGGCACGCTCGGTGACATCCTCGCGCTGCGCGCCAAGTTCAACGGCGCGGCGGGAGTGGTCAGCGACGGCGGTGTGCGCGATTACGCGGCCGTCGCCGAGATCGGATTGCCCGTCTTCGCGCAGACCGCGCACCCCGCGGTGCTGGGCCGCCGACACGTCCCGTGGGACCAGGACGTCGCCGTGGCGTGCGGCAACGCGACCGTGCTGCCCGGTGACGTGATCGTGGGTGACGACGACGGCGTCATCGTGATCCCGCGCGAGCTCGCCGAGGACGTCGTGGACGCCGCCCTGGCCAAGGAGCGCGAGGACGCCTGGGTGGCCGAGCGCGTCGCCGAGGGCAACCCCGTCAAGGGACTCTTCCCGCCCACGGGGCAGTGGAAGGAAGAATTCCAGCAGTGGTTGGCGGAACACCCCGCCTCCGACGACTGACCGACACCCCCATCGAACCGAGGAAACCATGACCACGACCACGGCCACCGGGGCCCCCAGCAAGGCCCAGCGTGCCTACGACTGGATCAAGAGCCAGATCATGACCCAGGCGTTCTCGCCCGGCTACCGCCTGGTGCTCGCAAGCATCGCGGAGGCCCTGGAGATGTCCGTGGTGCCCGTGCGCGAGGCCATCCGGCGGCTCGAGGCGGAGGGCCTCGTGACCTTCGAGCGCAACGTGGGTGCGCGCGTGTCCATGGTCAACGGTGAGCAGTACCGCTACAGCATGGAGACCCTCGGTCTGTTGGAGGGTGCGGCCACCGCGCTGTCCGCGGAACACATGACCGCGGCGGACCTCGCGCACGCCCGCCAGCTCAACGTCTCTCTGGAGGCGTCCCTGAAGAACTTCGACCCGCAGGCGTTCACCGAGACCAACCACGAGTTCCACCGGGTGCTCGCGTGCCGGTGCCCCAACGAACGCCTCAACGACCTCGTGATGGTCGAGTGGGAACGGCTCAACCACCTGCGCACCTCCACGTTCTCGTTCATCCCCGAACGTGCGCGCGCCTCGGTCAACGAGCACTACCACATCCTGCACCTCATCGAGACCCGCGCCCCGGCCGATGCCGTGGAGCGCGCCGTGCGCCAGCACCGCTCCGCGACCCTGCGCAGCTACCTCAGCAGCCGCGCCGACACCCACGAGGAGCCGCAGCGCCGGAGCTCGTGAACCACCGACCCACCCGTACCGATCGGGCCGCCGGCCGGGCGCACCCGGTCCATCAAGAACACGCAATCAGAAGCAACCCGTCACAAGTCACCGACTGGAGGAGTCATCCCATGGCAGCCCTGCAGGAGACCAAGCCCGAGAACCTTCCCGATTCCATCCGCCACTACATCAACGGCGAATGGGTGGATTCCGTGGACGGGGACACGTTCGACGTGCTCAACCCTGTGACCAACAAGCCCTATATCAAGGCCGCCTCCGGTAAGAAGGCGGACATCGAGGCCGCCGTGGCCGCGGCCAAGAAGGCGTTCGACGAGGGCCCGTGGCCCAAGATGCTGCCCCGCGAGCGCTCCCGGGTGCTGCACAAGATCGCGGACATCGTGGAGTCCCGCGGTGACCAGCTCGCCGCCATGGAGTCCTACGATTCCGGTCTGCCCATTACCCAGGCCCTGGGTCAGGCGCGCCGCGCCGCGGAGAACTTCCGCTTCTTCGCGGACCTGATCGTCGCCCAGATCGACGACGCCTACAAGGTCCCCGGCCGCCAGGTGAACTACGTCAACCGCAAGCCGATCGGTGTGGCCGGGTTGATCACCCCGTGGAACACCCCGTTCATGCTCGAGTCCTGGAAGCTGGGTCCGGCCCTGGCCACGGGCAACACCGTGGTGCTCAAGCCGGCCGAGTTCACGCCCCTGTCCGCGTCCCTGTGGCCCGGCATCTTCGAGGAGGCCGGTGTCCCGGCCGGTGTGTTCAACCTGGTCAACGGCTTCGGCGAGGAAGGCTACGCCGGCGACTCGTTGGTCAAGCACCCGGACGTCCCGCTGATCTCGTTCACGGGCGAGTCCCGCACCGGGCAGATCATCTTCGGCAACGCCGCGCCCTTCCTCAAGGGTCTGTCCATGGAGCTGGGCGGCAAGTCCCCGGCCGTGGTGTTCGACGACGCCGATCTGGAGGGCGCGATCAACGCCACGATCTTCGGTGTGTTCTCCCTCAACGGCGAACGCTGCACCGCGGGTTCGCGCATCCTGGTCCAGCGCGGGATCTACGACGAGTTCGTGGAACGCTACGCGGCCCAAGCCAAGCGCGTGAAGGTGGGTCTGCCCTCGGACCCGTCCACCGAGGTGGGCGCGCTCGTGCACCCCGAGCACTACGAGAAGGTCATGTCCTACGTGGAGATCGGCAAGCAGGAGGCCCGTCTGGTGGCCGGTGGCGGTCGCCCCGAGGGCTTCGAGACCGGTAACTACGTGGCCCCCACGGTGTTCGTGGACGTCAAGCCGGACGCCCGGATCTTTCAGGAGGAGATCTTCGGCCCGGTCGTGGCGATCACGCCGTTCGACACCGAGGAAGAAGCCCTGGAGCTGGCCAACAACACCAGGTACGGCCTGGCCGCCTACATCTGGACGAGCGACCTCAAGCGTGCCCACAACTTCGCGCAGAACGTGGAGGCGGGCATGGTGTGGCTCAACTCCAACAACGTGCGTGACCTGCGTACCCCGTTCGGCGGCGTGAAGGCGTCCGGGCTGGGCCACGAGGGTGGCTACCGCTCGATCGATTTCTACACGGACCAGCAGGCCGTGCACATCAACCTGGGCGAGGTGCACAACCCCGTGTTCGGCAAGCAGGAAGACGCCGCCGAAGAAATGGACGCCTGAGCGTCCCCCTCCTCTACCAACCCGGTGCCACCCACGAGAAGGACACACCATGACGAATCCCGCTGATCGGACAATGACGTCCTCGGGCTTCTACGTTTCGCAGGAAGCCCCGATTACCGCCGACAACCCCATCACGACCCCGTCCGTGCCCGCGCCGGACATCCTGCGCTGCGCGTACATGGAACTCGTGGTCACGGACCTCGTGAAGTCCCGCGAGTTCTACGTGGACGTGCTGGGGCTCACGGTCACGGAGGAGGACGAGAACACCATCTACCTGCGTTCGATCGAGGAGTTCATCCACCACAACCTGGTGCTGCGCCAGGGCCCCGTGGCCGCCGTGGCCGCGTTCTCCTACCGTGTGCGCACCCCCGAGGACCTAGGCAAGGCCGTGGCCTTCTACGAGGAGCTCGGCTGCCGCGTGGAACGCCGCGCGGAGGGCTTCACCAAGGGCATCGGCGAGTCGGTGCGCGTGGAGGACCCCCTGGGCTTCCCGTACGAGTTCTTCCACGACGTGGAGCACGTGGAGCGCCTGGCCTGGCGCTACGACCTCTACACCCCGGGTGCCCTGGTGCGCCTGGACCACTTCAACCAGGTCACCCCGGACGTCCCCCGCGCGACCAAGTTCATGCAGGACCTGGGCTTCCGCGTGACCGAGGACATCCAGGACGAGCAGGGCACGGTGTACGCCGCGTGGATGCGCCGCAAGCCCACCGTGCACGACACCGCCATGACCGGCGGCGACGGTCCCCGGATGCACCACGTGGCCTTCTCCACCCACGAGAAGCACAACATCCTGGCGATCTGCGACAAGCTCGGTGCGCTGCGCCGCTCGGACATGATCGAGCGCGGCCCCGGCCGCCACGGCGTGTCCAACGCCTTCTACCTGTACTTGCGCGACCCGGACGGTCACCGCGTGGAGATCTACACGCAGGACTACTACACGGGTGACCCGGACAACCCCGTGGTCACGTGGGATGTCCACGACAACCAGCGTCGCGACTGGTGGGGCACCCCCGTGGTCCCGTCCTGGTACACGGACGCCTCCCTCGTGCTGGACCTGGACGGCAACCCGCAGGAGGTCGTGGCCCGCACCGAGGAGTCCGAGCTCGCGGCGACCATCGGCGCGGACGGCTTCTCCTACACCCGCCCCTCCGAGGGCGAGGAGTCCATGCCCGAGTGGAAGAAGGGCGAGTACAAGCTGGGTCACCAGCTCTGATCGTTCGGCTTCCACGACCAACGCGAGGGAGACACCATGCTGGAGAAGGAACGCATCACGAAGATCGCGGACGATCTGGCCGCGGCCGAGCGCGAGCGCACCATGATTCCGCGGCTCACGCAGCAGTACCCGGAGATGACCGTGGAGGATTCCTACGCGGTGCAGAACGAGTGGCGCCGCCGCAGCGAGGCCTCCGGACGTCGGCTGGTGGGGCGCAAGATCGGGCTGACGTCCAAGGTCATGCAGGAGGCCACGGGCATCACCGAACCGGACTACGGGGCGATCTTCGCGGACCAGGTGTACGAGAACGGCTCCGTGATCCGCCACGACCAGTACTCCAACGTGCGCATCGAGGTGGAACTCGCGTTCGTGCTCCGGGACGAGCTGACCGGGCCGAACGTGACCATCTTCGACGTCCTGCGCGCGACCGAGTACGTGGTCCCGGCGCTGGAGATCCTCAGTTCGCGCCTCGAGATGGAGGGTCGCACGATCGTGGACACCATCTCGGACAACGCGGCACTGGGTGGGATGGTCTACGGCGGTAACCCCGTAGCTCCGGACTCCGTGGACCTGCGCTGGGTCTCCGCGCTGCTGTACCGCAACGAGAGTCTCGAGGACACCGGCGTGGCCGCGGCCGTGCTCAACCACCCCGCGAACGGTGTGGCGTGGCTGGCCAACAAGCTCGCCGCGCACGACGACACCCTGCCCGCCGGAAGCATCGTGCTGGCCGGTTCCTTCACCAAGCCCATGTGGGTCCACCCCGGGGACACCGTGCACGCCGATTACGGAGATCTGGGGGCCATCACATGTCGGTTCGAGTGAACGATCTGATCCACGCGTTCCGCGCGGAGGACGCTCCCAACCTGCCCGGTGTGCTGCCGAGCCTCAAGGACCTCTTCCCGCTGGCCTCTGACGATCAGCCGGTGATCGGGATGTTCCACTCCTCCGGGGATCCCGCCGCCGCGGAGATCCTGGCCGGGGCCGGTTTCGACTACCTGCTGATCGACGGCGAGCACTCGCCGCTGTCGCTCGAGACCATCCAGTCCGTGCTGCGCGCGATCGCCGCCTACCCCACGCTCGGGGTCGTGCGGGTCGCCGAGAACAGTGAGGTGCTCATCAAGCAGTACCTGGACCTCGGCGCCCAGTCGCTCGTAGTGCCCATGGTCGACTCGGTCGAAGAGGCGCAGGCCGCCGCTCGGGCGGTGGCCTATCCGCCCGGGGGTGTGCGCGGCGTCGGCTCCGCCCTGGCCCGCTCCGGCCGGTGGAACCGGATCCCCGGGTACCTGACCCGGGCACGCGAGACCATCACGCTGATCGTTCAGGCGGAATCCGCCGCTGCCATGGAGAACGCCGCCGCGATCGCCGCCGTGGACGGCGTGGACGGTGTGTTCATCGGCCCGTCGGACCTCGCCGCGTCCATGGGGCTGCTCGGTCAGCAGACCCACCCGGACGTCGTGGCCGCCGTGAAGCACGTGATCCCGGAGGTGAAGGCCGCCGGCAAGTTCGTGGGCGTCAACGCGTTCGCCCAGGACCAGGCGCGGGACTACCTCGCTTCGGGCGCGGACTTCGTGAACGTGGGCGCCGACGTCGCTCTGCTCGCCGCCGGCAGCAAGGCCCTGCTGGAGGCGTTCCGGAAGTAGCCGCCGAGGGCCGGCGTCGCGCCGCAGCTCTCGGGCCCGGCAGGCCATCCGCGCACTTCGAGGCACTCCGAAGCCACCGGCGATTTCTGGGGCAGCTAAAGCCAGGCACGATTTCCTGGGCACTCCAAAACCACTCGCTCGCCGGATACTGGCTCCAGGGTGCCCAGAATTTCGATACTGGCTTCCGTACGTCCCAGAATGCACGCGGCACTGCCTGAAATCTTGTGGCTCAGAGCGTCGCGTGTCAGTCCATGGAAATGCTGTGCAGCATCGCTTGGATGGCGGGGACGTCCGGGTGAGTGGCGACCGTGGTGTTCAGGATGTCGACCAGTTCCTCATCGGTGACGAACCTCCCGGTCGTGTTGACCGGGCCGGTGGAGAACTCGACCCACAACTCGCGACCCGTCTCGCCTCCCGCCAGGCTCACCAGGCCGGAGGAGTTGACCTGCGAGAGGCCGAAGAGCACGGAGTCCTCGTCCGGACCCTTGGCGCTGCGGAGGTACGCGGAGTACGTGCTCACCTGCGCCCCGATGTCCTCGGACAACTGTGTGGTCTCACCGGGCACCGTGTAGCGGGGGGACGTGAACCAGTCCTCGCGCAGCGGTCGTACGTCCGTGGTGGCGATCCGACCCATCGCCTGACCCGTGGGGCTCGTGAGCTCCAAGTACCCCTGATCCGTCTTCGCGGTCCACGAGGCGGGGTACTTCATGCTGAAGGCCCCGTCCGGCGCGGTGTAGGTCTCGGACAGGGCGATCGTGTCACCTGTCTGGTCGCCCGGTGCGGGCTCGGTCGGTTCAGTGGTGGCGCCGGGCGCCCCAACCGGTTCGGAACTCGCATCCGACGCCGAGGGCGTGGATGGTGCGGTCGTTCCGGAGTCCCCGGGCTGTGTCGCCGACGGCGCGGTGGAGCCCGCAGTCGACGTCGCCGTCCCGCCCGATTGCGGCGGTGCGGTGCTGTGCGTGGTGGTGTCGGAGCTCGTGGGGGAGGCCGCGCCGTTCGACGCGGTGCACCCCGTCAGGGCGAGGGCGGACGTGATACCGAGGGTGATGGCCCAGCTGCGGGCTGTGTTGTGTGTCATGGCACCAGCGTGGATCCGCGCCATATGGTTTGCAATAGTGAACGATTAAATGTGACGTACCTGTGATGTAGGGCACCTCAGTGGTTGCCCATGTCGCAGGGGTGTTCTCGAGTGATCGGATCGGCGTGCCCACTCGGATCACCCGCCGAAAAACATCAGTGCGGTCATCCCGGCAACCCACCGGAATGACCGCACCGGCCACTCTCCCCGCGCTCTTTGCCCCGCCCCGACGAACGGCCGGCAGGTCGTCTCTAGTCGACGGCCCGGATGGACTTGAGGATCGCGTCCACCGTGCCGGCCTCGTCCGTCTCGTTGATCTGATTGACCAGCTTGACCCCTTGGCTCTGGGACAGCGGTCGGTTCCCCTTGTTCACGGGGGCGTAATAGAACTCCGCCCACAGTTCGTCCCGCTTGTCCCCGCCTGGGAGGGACACGATGCCCTGGCTGCCGGACTCCGTGAGCCCCCACAGGATCGAATCGCTGCGCTCGCTGTGCGGCGGGGCCGGGACGTAGGTGGAGTACGTGAACACCTGGGTGCCCACCTGCTTGCTCAACCCGGTTTCCTCCCCGATCAGGGGGTGGGCGGGGCGGGTGAACCAATCGCCCTTGGGGGGTCGGACCTTGGTGGAGGCCACCTTGCCCTGGACCTTCCCGTCCGGGCTGGTCAACTCCAGGTACCCGTTGTCCTTCTGGACCTTCCAGGACTTGGGGTACTTCACCGTGAACAGTTTCGCCGGATCCGTGTAGGTCTCCGTGAGCTCGTAGACGTCCGCGCTGTGGTCGGCATCCGGAGTGGCACTCGCCCCGGACTGCGCCTCACCGGATGGTGAGTCACCGGTCTGGGGCTGTGTGCCGCTCGCGTCGGTGCTCGTCTGCTCCCCACCCTGCGGCGTGCTCCCCTGGGTGGCCCCGGCGGCGTCGTTGCCCGGGCCGGAATCGTTGCTGGACCCGCATCCGGTCACTGCGAACGCCCCGACCAGGGCAAGGGTGGTCATCCATGTTCGAGGTGATGTCGTCTTCGCCATAGCAAACAGGCTGACAACTTGTCCGGGTCGCTGCAATGCCACATCCGCGTTGTAATCAACCCGTGATTTTTCATTTTCATAGAACGCAGTTCCGTCCCCGCGTAATCCCACGATGACCTGGGAGAACGCGGTTCACGGCGACGTCGAACTCTTAAGGGGACAACACTGTCCCTTTTGGGGGACAACGAGCGAAGTGTCCGTGAACATTGCGGCGTCAGCGTGTGGGGGAGCCGGGTCCGAGCGGGATGCCCAGGCCCCACCAGGCCAGGAAGAACAGGAACCACACCACGATCATGGCCAGGGACAGGGGTAGCACCATGGACATGAGAGTGCCGATCCCGGCCTTGGGGTACCAGCGCTGGATGAAGCCCAGGGTCATGGCGAAGAACGGGTTCAGCGGCGAGAGCACGTTGGACGGGGAATCCCCGATGCGGAACAGCATCTGCGTGGTCTCCGGGGGGATGGACAAGTACATGAACATGGGCACCAGCACGGGCGCGGTGAGGGTCCACTGCGCGGAGCCGGACGTGATGAACAGGTTGATCACGGAGATCAGCACCACCATGCCCGCGAAGAGCACCACGGGCGGGACCCCGGCGGAGCCGAGCACCCCGGCGGTCTTGATGGCCAGTACGGTGCCCATGTTGGACCAGTCGAACCACGCGATGAACTGGGCGGCCGCGAAGAACAGCACGATTAGGGGTGCCACCTGGGTGATCGCGGAGGCCATCATGGGCGGCACGTCCGAGGCCTTGTCGATGGTCCCGGCCACGATCCCGTAGGCGATACCGCACACAAAGAACAGCAGCCCGATGGGCACCGCGACACTGCTGATCAGCACCGAGGTCAGGGGGGTGCCGTCCTCCCCGGGGAACGGTGTGCCGGGGATGAACAACAGGGTGAAGTAGATGCCCAGGCCCGCGACGAGCGTTCCCACGGCGGCCCACAGGGCGGTGGTCTCCCGCCGGGACGTGACCGTCAGGGTCTGGGCCGTGAAGGTCTCGGCGTGCTCGCCGTCGCCGGCCTCGGCCGCCCGTGCGGCCTCCGCCTCGGAGCGTTCCGCCGCGTGGTACTTCTTGGTCATCCGGGTCAGGACGGTCTCCGAGACCAGGGTGATCACGAGCGCCAGCACCACGGCGGAGGCCGCGGAGAAGAAGTAGTTGGCGATGGGGGAGACCGTGTACTCGGGATCCACGAGCTGCGCCGCGGACTGGGTGATCCCGCCCACCAGCGGATCGGTCAGGTTGACCACCAGCGAGGCGTTGAAGCCGGCCGAGGACGAGACGAACGCGATCACCGCGCCCAGCACGGCGGAGCGGCCGGCCGCCTTGAACGCCGCCGCGCCCAGGGGGATCAGCACCACCACGATCGCGTCCGAGGCCACGGAACCGGTGACACCCGTGAGCGCGAGCACGAACGTGAGCCATCCCGCCGAGACGCGGGAGACCACGAGTTTCACCGCGGTGTTGATGAGCCCGCTGCGTTCGGCGACGGCCACGCCCAGCAAAACCGTGATCACCACGCCCAGGGGCGGGAAGGAGGCGAAGTTCTCCACGGCGTCGCCCACCATGGCCTGCAGCCCCTCGGACGTCAGCAGGTTGTGAACGGTCTCCACGTCCCCGGTCGCGGGGTTCTGCGCGGTGACACCGGCCGTCGCGAGTACGGCGGACAGCACCGCCACGAGACCGGCGAGAATCACGAAGAGCCAGAACGGGTGCGGCAACTTGTTGCCCACCCACTCGACGCCGTTCAGGAACCGCAGCAGTGCGCCGTCGCGCCCGGACGTTCCCGAGGGCGGTCGGCCGCCGGGCGCGGGGTCCCGCCCCGGGCCGAGGGCGGGCGAGCTGCCGGCCGCGGCATGCACGGTGAACGAAGGGTCGGTCATGGCCCGGTTCTTTCGTGGTCGGGGACGCGGCACCTGCGGTGCCCGGAAAGCCCGAGACTATCAAGGCCACGCAAACACGAGCGCCCGGTCGAACGGGTGTCCGACCGGGCGCGCTTGGGGGACCGCCGTCAGTTGTTCGGCAGGTCCTTGGGTGTGAGGTAGCGCTCGCCGTCCTCGGTGGTCTCGAGGTCGTAGTCGCGTTCCTGCTCCTGGACACGGTCCTCGACCATGTGCGAGTGCCGCACGGGTTCGATGTCCGGCATCTCCTCGGCGCGCTCGTACTGGGCGTTGCCCTCGTCGTCGACCTCGCCGTCCACGTCCGGGCGGTCGGCGGGGTTCGCGGAGATGTTCGGGTTGGGATCCCCGGGCCTGGGCTGGAACTTCCGCGTTCCGGCCAGCGCCTCCGAATCGACGACGCGTGCGCTCTGCTCGTCCACGGTGCTCTCGCCCACGTTGGGGAAGCCGGTCTCCTTCAACGCCTTGGGCGGCTTGCCGTGGTCCGCGGCGTGGTCATCACGCACGATGTCACGGACGGTGCGCTCCTCGACGACGCCGCGATCGGTCGCGTTCGCCGCGCCGTCGACGGTGCCCGGATCGGTGGCGCCCGCCGGGGGGACGCTGGTGCGACGGACCGCGCCGGGTTGGTCGGGGTCCCCTTCCGCGGAGCTCTCATCCGGTTGGGTGTCGCGGCCGGCGCGGGAGTCGTCGTGGCCCTGCACGGTGGTGGGCTGGTCGGGATCGTCGATCTGACCGGCGGACGCGATGGGATCCGGGTTCTCGGGTTGCTGAGTCATGACGTGCCTCCTGTACTGTCCGTGGCGCTAACCACTGTGGTGCTTCCCATCTTGGCACCGAGGTGGGGAAACCGTAAGTACCGTGATGGATGGTTCAGCCCTGAGGGGACGTCTCCACGGGGCGGTCCGTGTGGGAGTACTGGGACCAGCTCCCGGGGAACAGCCGTCCCGTGCCGAGTCCCGCGTGCTCGGCCACGAGGAGGTTGTGGCACGCCGTCACACCGGAGCCGCAATAGGAGATCATGTGGTGCGCGTCCGTGACCCCCGCGCGCTCGAATCGCTCCCGCAACTGCTCCACCGGTTGCAGGGTCTGTCGCTCGGTCAGGTGCTCACGGCACGGGACGTTCACGGCGCCCGGGATGTGGCCGGAGCGCGGATCCACGGGATCGGGGGTGTTGCCCGCGAACCGTGTGCGGTCGCGCGCGTCCACGACCAGCGGGCCGTGGACCGCCTCGTCGATGCTCGCGAGCGCGTCGCGCGGCCACGGCACCGGGGTGAAACGTGCCTCGGGGAGGACCGTGCGGCGTCGTTCCAGCTCGCCGGAGCCTGCGGCAGACAGGCCGCCGTCGAGCAGCGCGGCGCGGTGGCCCGTGGTGCGCAGCATCCAGATGAGGCGCGCGGCCATGACGTTGCCGGCGTCGTCGTACGCGACCACCGTGGTGTCGTCGCCGATGCCCGCCCGGGACATCGCCGCGGCGAAATCCTCGGGGGTGGGCAACGGGTGCCGACCCTTCTCCGGGGAGGCCGGGGCCGCGAGCGCGGTGGCCACGTCCACGAATACCGCGCCGGGCAGGTGTCCCTGCAGGTAGGCGGCCTCCGCGCTGCGTCCGTCCAGGTACATGCGGGCGTCCGCGAGCACCACGTCCTCGCGGTGCTCGGCAAGCCAATCGGGTGATACGAACGGGTCCATGACAGTCTCCCCCACTTCCTGCGACGACGTCCTCCGACGACGACGCCGCGTGCTGTCTCCCAGCCTAGGCCCGGTACGTGCGTCCCTTCACGAGGAACGCGGGATGACCGATAAGCGCCGATTATGGCAGGAGGTGGTCACCAGCTCTGTTCCTGCTCGAGCGCGGGATCCGGACCCACGGCGTCCCCGGGTCGCGCCCACGTGGCGGGGTCCAACAGGACGTCCTTGACGCGCAGGGCGGCGGGGGACAGCGGTTGCTGCGTGCGCCAGCCGACGACGGCGGTCTGGTGCGCCACGCTCTCCCGCACCTTCCGGATCACGCATGTGGCGCCCATGATCTCCCGCACCTGCTCGGGCACGAGCGCCACCCCGCGCCCGGCCGCCACGAGCGGGACACATGTTTGCAGCGTGGACACCTCCGTGACGGTCTCCGGGCGGGTCGTGGGGCGTTCGCGCCACACGTTGGCCAGTAACTCCGGCAGCCCGGACAGTCCCGGGTAGCGGGCGGGCACGAGCCACGTCTCGGACGCCAGGTCCGCCAAGGAGACATAAGGCGGCAGGGTGTCCATGCTGCGCGGCAACAGCACCACGAGCGGCATGGTCAGCAGGGGTTCCAGGGAGAGGTCCGCGCCGTGGATCCGCCGCAGGGCGGAGACGTCCGAGGTCAGGACGACCCCCAGATCGATCACGCCCTCGTGCAACGTGCGCAGTGTGATGTCCGGGGAGGGGTCCCGCAGGTCGATGTCGATGTCCGGGGCCGCGCTCTCCATGATGTTCAGCGCGTGCGGCAGGTGCCACCACTCGAACGCGGGTGCCACGGACAGCGTGACCTGACCCCGCCGACCCTGGGCGATCGACCGCATGCGCGCTGTGGTGGACGCGAGGTCGTGTAGGATGCGCCGGGCGTCCGTGGCGAGTTGTTTGCCGGCCTCGGTGGGCCGGGTGCCGCGTGCGCCGCGGTGCAGCAGCGGCACCCCGCATTCCTTCTCGAGTTGCTTCACGGTGTTGCTCAGAGCCGGTTGCGTGATCCGCAGGGCCGCGGACGCGGCAGTGAAGCCCTGGTGGTCCACGACCGCAAGGAAGTACGTGAGCTGGCGGGTATCCATAATGTTTCCTTATGTCTGACTAGAAAAAATTGTCTTGGATCTATGGATATGGTGTGCACCACACTGGGAGGACATCAGGATCGTCCAGTCAAGGCAGGTTTCCCATGTCCATCCAGCGTTCCGACTCAGCGCCCCGGCCGACGGTCTTCGAGCACACGACCCTGGGACAACGTGTCCTGTTCGGCTCGGGCAAGGCCGCCGAACACCTCGCGGCCGAACTCGACCGCCTCGGCGCCACGCGCCCCATGATCATCGCGGGGGAGCACGGAGCCGAGCTGGTCCGGCAGGTCGCCGAGCGTGCGCAGCCCGCCCTGACGTGGAACGACGTCGTCCAGCACGTCCCCGTGGAACTCGCCGAGCGCGCGCGGGACGCCGCACGCGAGGCGGACGTGGACGCGCTCGTCACCGTGGGCGGCGGCTCCACCACGGGGCTGGGCAAGGCCATCGCACTGACGTCCGGGCTGCCCCTCCTGGCCGTGCCCACGACCTACGCGGGCTCCGAGGCCACGAGCATGTGGGGTATGACGGAGGACCGCACCAAGTCCACCGGCCTGGACCCCAAGGTGCTGCCCGAGGCTGTGATCTACGACGCCGAACTCTCGCGTTCCCTGCCCGTGGGTCTGTCGGTCGCGTCCGGGCTCAACGGACTCGCGCACTGTGTGGACTCGCTGTGGGCGCCCAAGGTCGATCCCATCAACCAAGCGCATGCGCTCGAGGGTGCGCGGGCACTGGCGATCGCCCTGCGGGGGATCGTCAAGGACCCCGAGGACATGCACGCCCGTGAGCAGGCGCTCTACGGCTGCTACCTCTCCGCACTGTCGTTCGCGTCCGCGGGCTCGGGGATCCACCACAAGATCGCGCACGTGCTCGGGGGGACGTTCAACCTGCCCCACGCCGAGACCCACGCGACCGTGCTGCCGTACGTCCTGGCGTTCAACGCCCCGGCCGTCCCGGAACTCGCCGGCCGTCTCGCCGCCGCGCTCGGGTACGAGGGCACCGTGGCCGGTGGGGAGGCCCGGGCCGCCAACGACGCACTGGCCGCACTGCGGAAGGACCTGGACGCACCCCGGGCGCTGTCCGACGTGGGCTTCACCGAGGAGGACGTTACCGAGGCCGTGGAGCGCTCGCTCAAGGCCATCCCGGAGTCCAACCCGGTCACGCCCACGACCGAGAACCTCACCGTGCTGTTGCGCGCGGCCCTGCAGGGGGAGAACCCCTCGGTGGTCACGGCCGCGACCGGTGACGCGTCCGACAGCACCGAGAGTGAGGAGCAGTGCCAGCGCGAAGCGCAACTCACCGAACAGGTCCTGGCGTCCTTCGACGAGTCCCCCGACCAGCGCCTCGCGGAGGTGCTGCGCAGCGTCGTGACCCATGCCCACGCCGTCGTGCGCGAGACCCGGCTGACCGAGGACGAGTGGAACGCCGCGATCAAGTTCCTCACGGACGCGGGGAACATCACCACGGACACCCGTCAGGAATTCGTGCTGCTCTCGGACGTGCTGGGCATCTCCATGCAGACCATCGCCGTGAACAACCGGGCCTACGAGGACGCCACGGAAGCCACCGTGTTCGGCCCGTTCTTCGCCCAGGACGCCCCGCGTATCGACCAGGGCGAAGACATCGCCGGGGGTGCCCCGGGCCAGCCGTGCTGGGTCGAGGGAACCGTCAAGGACACGGACGGCAACCCCGTGGCGGGTGCGCGCATCGAGGTGTGGGAGGCGGACGACGAGGGTCTGTACGACGTCCAGCACACCGACGGCCGGGTCTACGGCCGCGCATGGCTCGAATCCGACAACGATGGGACGTTCCGCTTCTGGGGCCTCACACCCACCCCGTACCCCATCCCGCACGACGGGACCGTGGGCAAGATGCTGCAGAGCACCGGGCGCTCGCCGTACCGCGCCGCCCACCTGCACTTCATGGTCTCGGCCCCGGGGCGGCGCACGCTCGTGACCCACATCTTCGTGGAGGGGGATCCGCAACTCGAGGCCGGCGACTCGGTGTTCGGCGTCAAGGACTCCCTGATCAAGACGTTCGAGACGCATGACGCGAACGAACCCACCCCGGACGGTCGCCGCCTGGACGAGAGCTGGGCCAGCACCCGCTTCGACGTGGTGCTCGCCCCCGAGGACGTCTGAGCCCACCCCTTTCCCCTCCACCGCGAGCGCCGTGCCGTCACGGCGCCGCCGGATCGTCCTCCGCCGTGGTCGCGGACGGCACCGAGCTGCCCGTGGACGAGCGGGACGCCGAGCTGTACTACCGTCCGACGACGCGCCCCGGCTCGCCGCTGCCCCACGCGTGGCTCGGGCTCGCCGACCCGCGGGAACCCAGCGTGTCCACGCACGACATCTGCGGGCACGGCCGGTTCACGGTGCTCACCGGGATCAACGGCGCCAAGTGGGCGGACGCCGCCGAACGGGTGGCCGAGGAGCTCGGCATCCCGCTCACGGCCCACGTGATCGGGCCGGAGCAGGAAAACGAGGACCTTTACGGTGACTGGGCCGGACTGCGCGAGGTCGCGGACGACGGCATGGTGCTCGTGCGCCCCCACAACCGCGTGGCCTACCGTTCGCACGGGATGGTCGAGGATCCTGCGGCCATGCTGACCGAGACGCTGCGCGCGGTGTTGGGCAGCGGGGAGGGTGCGCTTCAGGGCGGCCGGAGCTCCGTGAGTGCTCGCGACGCTTCCGAGCAGGACTCCGGGGGCGCTTCCGAGCAGGGAACGCGGGACGCTTCTCAGCAGGGGGCCCGGGCATGAACGTCGCACCGCGGCCACTGAGTCGGGAGGACGCCTCCCGTTACGCCACGCGCGTGACCCTGCTGGGGACCTCCGGTGGGCCGCCGTGGTGGGACGGCTCCGACCGGGTGGGCATCTCCACGCTGCTCACCGTGAACGGTTCGCAGTACCTCATCGACTGCGGTGAGGAGTGGGGCCCGTCCTACCGCCGCTGCGGGGAGTCCACTCCCGGGTACCGTGGAGCATGACCAAAAAACTGATGACCGCCCGCCGCAGGGCCCACCGCGCCGCGCTGTTCACCGGATTGGCACTCACGGGGATGGGGACCCTGCACCTCGTGAAACCGGAACCGTTCGACCACCTGATCCCCGAACAGCTGCCCGGCACCGCCCGGCAGTGGTCCATCGGCTCAGGATTCGCGGAACTCGGGACCGCCGCGCTGCTGCTCATCCCCGCCACACGCAAGGCCGGCGGGGTGGCCGCGGCCGCCCTGTTCGTGGGTGTGTGGCCCGGCAACTTCAAGATGGCGTGGGACTGGCGCCACGCGTCCGCCGCGAAGCAGGCGATCTCCCTCGGCCGCCTCCCGCTGCAGATCCCCATGATCATGAGCGCGGTCAAGATCGCCAAGAACGCATAGGTCCCGGGTCCGCCCCGCACCCGCGGGCGGCCGGGTGGTTCCGCGTGAGACGCGCCGTCGACATCCGCACGGAGACGGCCCCTGCGCCCCGGCAGCACTTCCGGACCCCTGCGCCGCCCGGCTACCGTGACTGATATGCGTATCGCACTCGGCCAGTTGCTTAGCACCCACGACTCGCAACACAACCTCGAGCGCGTCCGCGAGCTCGCGCGCCGCGCGGGGGAGGACCGCGCGGATCTCCTCGTGCTGCCCGAGGCCACGATGTTTGCGTTCGGTCGCAGCCTCAAGGACGTCGCCGAACCTCTCGATGGGCCATGGGCCACGGCGGTCTCCGAGCTCGCGCGTGAGCACTCGGTCGCGATCGTCGCCGGCATGTTCACTCCCGGCGACGGTGATCGCGTGCGCAACACCGCGGTGATCGCCCTCCCGGACGGCACCGTGCGCGGCTACGCCAAGATCCACTTGTACGACGCCTTCGGCTTCCTGGAGTCGGACACCGTGGACCCCGGCGACGAACCGGTCACCTTCTCCGCGGGCGGCCTCACGGTGGGGGTCGCCACGTGCTACGACATCCGCTTCCCGCGTCTGTTCACGCGATTGGCGCACGACGGCGCCGTGGTCACCGTTCTCGGCGCGTCCTGGGGGGACGGGCCGGGCAAGGTCGCGCAGTGGGAACTGCTGGCACGCGCGCGAGCCCTGGACACGACGTCGTACGTGGTGGCCGTGGGACAGGCGAACCCCGAGTCGGTGGGGGAGGAGAACCCGGACAAGGCGCCGCGCGGTGTGGGGCACAGCCTGGTGGCCGCGCCGGACGGTTCCGTGGTGGCGCGGCTGGGAGACGCCCCGGACTACACGGTCGTGGACCTGGACCCGGAGCTCGTGGAGCGGACGCGCAAGGCCATCCCGGTGCTGCGCAACGCGCGCGAACTCTGAGACCCGGGAAGCTGTGCGCGGTGGGTGAACGAGCGCTGACAGAACTCGCGGCCCGTGCCTACAGTGGGTAGTAGCACGTCATAAGCCCCTGACTTGTGGGCGTGGACCGTCATACTCGAGCAGTCCGGAGGTCAGAATCATGGCTGATGCCATTCAGAACAACCACCCCGTCCGCTTCGCCGTGGTGGGCGTGGGACAGATCTCCCAGCAGGCGTTCATCCCCGGGCTCTCCCGGATCGAGGACGCGGAGCTCGCGGCCCTGGTGACCTCGAGCCCGGAGAAAGCGGAGGTGCTGGGTCAGGAATTCGGTGTGGCCACCTACTCCTACGAGGAGTACCCCGCGCTGCTGGAGTCCGGTGACATCGACGCCGTGTACGTGGCCACTCCCGTCTTCCGCCACCGCGAGTTCGCGGAACCCGCGCTGAAGGCCGGGATCCACACCCTGCTCGAGAAGCCCATGGCCACCTCCGTGGAGGACTGCCAGGCCATCACCGATGCCGCGAAGCAGAGCGGGGCCACCCTCATGGTCGCCTACCGCCTGCACCAGGAACCCGCGACCGTGGAGATGATCGAGAAGGTCCGTGACCAGCAGGTCATCGGTGACCCGCGATTCTTCACCGCGACCTTCTCCCAGGACATCACGGAGGAGAACCACCGCGGTCACTCGGGCTTCTGGGGTGGGCCCATCCCCGACATGGGCACCTACCCGCAGAACATGGTCCGCAACCTCTTCCACGACGAACCCGTGGAGGTCTACGCCAAGGGAGTCCGCACCCCGGGCCGCGAGTTCAACTTCGACGACACCGTGGCCGTGACCCTCACCTTCCCGGGTGAACGGGTGGCGCAGTTCACCATCAGCTACGCCTCCGAGTCCGCCGAGCAGTTCACCGTGGCCGGGACCAAGGGCGAGATCAGCGCGCAGCCGTGCTTCGGTTTCGGTCCGGGCGTGGGCATCGAGTACACGCTCACCCAGGAGGGCTCCTCCGAGAGCTTCGCCCACGACCCCGTGGAACAGTTCGGTGGCCAGACGCAGTACTTCGTGGACTGCCTGCGCCGGGGCGAGGCCCCGGAACCGGACGGCGAGGAGGGCATGCTGGACGTGCGCGTGAACGAGGCCGTCCTCGAATCGCTCGAGACCGGCCGCCCCGTCACGCTCGAGCCCTATCAGCGGGAACGGACGGTGACCTCCGAGCAGGTCCGCCGCGTCACCCCCGCGGACGAGCCGGAGGACGACGAGCTCGTGGACCAGGTTCCCCAGAACGGCTGATCTCCCGCATCCCGGGCCCCTTGACGAACGGACAGCACTGCCATGACACACCAGTACATCCATGAGACACGGTTGTCCCAACCCCGGGAGCAGGTCTTCGCGTGGCACGAGCGCCCCGGCGCCCTGCCTCGCCTGACCCCGCCGTTCGGTGGGGGCCCCGACCAGGTGCGCCAAGCACCGTCGGACGGGATCGAACCGGGCTCGGAAGCCAAGCTGGGGATCTCCGTGCCCGGGACGTTCGGCATGGTGCACCTGCCCTGGACAGCCGAACACGGTGAGTGGGATCCGCCGCGGTACTTCACGGATCGCATGGTCAGCGGGCCGTTGGGGGAGTGGGAGCACCGGCACGTCTTCGAGGAGACGGAGAACGGCGGGACCCTGGTCCGGGACCAGGTCACGGTGCGCCCACTGCCGGAGTGGGCGGGCAAGCTCAACGACCTGGGTGAGCGCGTGATGACGCCGCAGCTCGAGCGGATCTTCGCCTACCGGGAACGTCAACTGCGTGCCGACCTGGACTTCCACGACCAGCACGACGGGCCCCGGCTCACCATCGCGGTGGCCGGTTCCTCCGGGCTCGTGGGCACCCAGGTGTGCGCGCTACTCGAAACGGGCGGGCACACGGTGCTCCGCCTCAAGCGCGGCGGCGCCACCGGTGAGGGTGTCATCGGCTGGGACCCGGACGAAGGGGTGCTGAACCCGCACGATCTGGAGGGGGTCGACGTCGTCGTCCACCTGGGCGGCGAAAGTATCGCTACGCGTTTTACGCCCGCGAAGAAGCACGAGATCATGCGCTCGCGCGTGGACAGCACCAACCTGCTCGTGCGCGCGCTGGGCCAGGTGTCGGCCGAGAAGCGCCCGCGCGCGCTGGTGGTCGCCTCCGCGATCGGTTACTACGGCACCGGGCGGGGGGACGAGATCCTCACGGAGGACTCCGCGTCCGGGGACGGTTTCCTCGCGGAGGTGTGCCGGGAGTGGGAACGTGCCGCGCACGGGGCCGCCGTGTACGGCATGCGTGTGGTCAACGTCCGCACCGGTCTGGTGCTCTCACCCACGGGTGGCCTGCTGAAACCGCAACTGCCCCTCATGGAGGCCGGTCTGTCCGGGCCCATGGGCGGCGGGAAGCAGTGGCAGAGCTGGATCGGCCTGGACGACATGGCCGGCGCCGTGGCCCACCTTGCGCTGAGCGACGACGCCGAGGGCCCGTTCAACGTGGCCGCCCCCGAACCCGTGCGGCAGAAGGAGTTCGCCAAGACCGTGGCCGGTGTGTTGCACCGCCCCGCGGTGGTCCCCACACCCCTGGCCGGTCCCAAGGCCGTTCTGGGGGCGCAGGCCACCGAGGAACTCGTGGCGGCGAGCCACCGGGTGGACGTCGGCAAGCTCCTGGCCAGCGGGTACCGGTTCCGCAACGAGGACCTGCGCAGCTGCGCCGAGCACATCCTGGGGCGCACCCGCTGACGCTGAGCCCGCCGCTCAGGTGTGAACGCGGAACACCGCGGGGGCAGAGCTCCACCGGTCGGGCGGTGTCCCTCTCCTCCCCGGGAGCGGATTCGGTATCCTTTTCCCGTGACATCTCAACACAACCGGCCCGCAGCGTACTTCGGTGCGCTCCCCTCGGCCGATGACAAGGAGTCGGACAGTCCCGGGCAGCGCCGCTGCTCCCCTGACATCCGCTCGTTCGGTTCCCCGTTCCCTTCCCGTGCCAATGCGGTGTGCAGTGAGGTGAGCTGGTGCTGACGGCCTGGCTGCTCCTCCTCGTCTTTCTCCTGCTGGTCCTCGCCAACGCCCTGTTCGTGGCGGTCGAGTTCTCGTTCCTCACCGTGGACCGCCAAGCGGTCCAACGCGCGGAGGCCGAAGGCGACAAGCGCGCCAAGACCATCGAGCAGAGCCTCAAGAAGACCTCCACCAACCTTTCCGGTGCCCAATTGGGCATCACCGTCACGAGCCTGATGGCGGGCTTCCTCACCGGTCCCAGTCTGGGCACCCTGCTCACCGAGGGCCTCGGGTGGACCGGCGTGCCCGACGCCGCTGCGGTGGGTATCGCGACCACCGCCGCGTTCATCGTCGCGACCTTCACGCAGATGGTGTTCGGTGAACTCGTCCCCAAGAACTGGGCCATTGCGGACCCCCTGCGGGTCACCCACGTGGTTGTGCTGCCGCAGAAGATCTTCATGGTGGTCTTCGGCTGGCTCGTGACCATGCTCAACAGCTCAGCGAACGCGGTGCTGCGCATGCTCGGTTTCACGCCCACGGAGGAAGTGGCCAACGCGCGCACCGCGGAGGAACTCGCGTCCGTGGTGAGCCGCTCCGGGCGTGAGGGCACGTTGGATGCGGGCACCGCGGAACTCGTGGCCCGGTCCATCGAGTTCGGTGACCGCACGGCCGCGGACGTGATGCGTCCCCGCCCCCGGGTCACCTTCCTGGACGCGGACGACACCGTGGAGCACATGCTGCTCACCGCGTCCGAGTCCGGTCACTCCCGGTTCCCCGTCACAGGGGAATCGGTGGACGACATCGTGGGCGTGGTGCACTACACCCACGCGCTCGCCGTTCCGTTCGAGGAACGCGCGGTGGTGCGCGTCGCGGACGTGTGCGTCCCCGCGGACGTGGTCTCCGAATCCATGACCCTGGACCCGCTCATGCGTCAACTGCGCAACAAGGGTCTGCAACTGGCCGTGGTCGTGGACGAGTACGGCGGCACCGCGGGCATCGTGACCCTGGAGGATCTCATCGAGGAGATCGTGGGGGAGATCGACGACGAGCAGGACACCCGGGTGCAGCGCTTCCGCCGCACCCGCGACGGTGGCCTGGTGGTCTCCGGACTGCTGCGCCCGGACGAACTGGGCGACGTGCTGCGCGTGGACATGCCCGAGGGCGAGGAGTCCGACACCCTGGGCGGTCTCATCGCCGAGGAACTGGACCGGCTGCCCAGCGTGGGCGACAAGCTCACCCTGGAAGCGATCGACCACATCCACCGCGACGACGACGACCTGCCCACCAAAGCGCAGATCCACCTGGCCGTGGTGCGCATGGACCAGCACCGCGTGGACCGCATCATGGTGCACCGCGAAGGCGGCAATCCGGACGAACGGGGCGGTTCGACGTCGTCCACGTCCTGGCGCCCACCCGGGCGGCCGGACCCGCTGGGCGGTGAGAACCGCGACCCCGAGACCGCGGAGGAATTCCGGGTCTCGCACGGCGACCGTGTGGGCGCCGCCGGTTTCCACCGGGACGAGGACGTGTCCGTGGAGGACCCGCGTGAGGAGCAGCAGCGATGACCACGAGTACCGCCATCATCGTCCTGGTCCTGCTTCTGGCGGGCAACGCCTTCTTCGTGGCCAGCGAGTTCGCGATGGTATCGGCCCGCCGCGACCAGCTCGAACCCCGCGCCTCGGACGGATCCAAGTCCGCGAAGTACGCCCTCAAGGGCATTGAGAACGTGTCCGTGTCCCTGGCCGCCACCCAGCTGGGGATCACCGCGTGCTCCCTGCTGATCGGTGCCGTGGGTGAACCCGCGATCGCACACCTTATTGAGGTGCCCCTCGAGGCCGCGGGCGTGCCGTCCGCTCTGCTGCACCCGATCGCCCTGGCGATCGCGCTGCTGATCGTGACCTTCCTGCACATGGTCCTGGGCGAGATGGTGCCCAAGAACATCGCCATCGCGATCCCCAGCCGCGTAGCCCAGGTGCTCGGCCCCGTGCTGCACGGCTTCGTGGTGGTCTTCCGCCCCACCATCTGGGTCATGAACGAGACGGCCAACCACCTGGTGCGCTGGCTGTTCAAGGTGGAGCCCAAGGACGAGGTCGCCTCGGCCTTTACGTCCGATGACGTCCGCGGTTTCGTGGCCGAGTCCGGCCGTGAGGGCCTGCTCGACACCGACGAGATCCGATTGCTCACGGGCGCGCTGAACTTCGAGAACAAGACGGCCGGCGACGTCGCCCTGCCCCTCGCGGGCATGCGCACCGTCCCGTCCGACATCACCGTGGCCGGGGTCGAGCAGTTGTGCGCGGAGACGGGCTTCTCGCGCTTCCCCGTGCGGGACGTGAACGAGCGGCTCATGGGCTACGTCCACACGAAGGACGTGCTGGGGTTGCCGGAGACCGCCCGGGAGCAACCGATCCCCGCCGCCATCATCCGCCGCTTCGCGCGCGTGGCCCCGGAGGACAAGCTGCGCAAGGTCACCCGCACCATGCAGGCCAACGGCGCGCACTTCGCGCTGCTGGGCCAGGTGGCCCGGGACTCGCGCACCACGGACGAGTCCGTGTACATCGTGGCGCTCGAGGACGTGCTGGAGGAGCTCGTAGGCGAGGTCCGCGACGCCACCTCCAAGGCCGATCAGGACTCCGCCGCATGAGCCCGCGGAAGCTGTACCGGATCGCCGCGACCGCCGAGGCCGTCACGTGGGCGCTGCTGATCCTGGGCATGATCGCCAAGTACGGATTCGGTGCCGGTGACCTCCCCGTGCGCCTGGCCGGGGGGATCCACGGGTTTGTGTTCCTGAGCTACTGCGTCTCCACCGTGGTGGTCTGGACGGACCGGCGCTGGCCGGCCGCCACGGGCGTGTTGGGCCTCGTGCTCTCCGTGGTTCCGTTCGCCACGGTGCCGTTCGAACGGCACGTGGAGCGCAAGGGCCTGCTCGCGGACGAGTGGCGCGTGGCCCCCGCGGGTCACGCGCGCACCGGGGCCGGCACCACGTCGGACGGACGGGTTGCGGGGGGCGACGACGCCCGCGCCACCTCCGCCACCCCCGGCGGGGTCCCGAGCGGGCTGCGTGAGCCCGCCCGCACTCCCGCGGAGCGGCTGCTCGCGGTCATCCTGCGGTGGCCCGTGCTCTCCGCCCTGGCCCTGCTGGTGTTCGTGGTGGCGCTGTTCTCGGTGCTGCTCACCGCGGGCCCGCCCACCGAGTGGTTCTCCTGAGGGGAGCCCCACGGTGGCCCGCTCATCCCCTCGCATGATGCACACCGCAGGTCCTGTGGGACGTGATCGCGGGACTGGTCACCGGCGTGCTCCTGACCCTCGTGGCCTCCTGGGCCCGGCGCGGCGGCACTCGACGGTCTGCGCGGCTCCCGCTCCGCCGACGGCATTCCGACGCCGCGCAGCGCCTCGACGTGCAGGAAGCCACCAAGCTGGAGGAGTCCGTCGCGAAGATCCTGCACGTGGGCACGGATGAGCTGGGTGGAGCCTTACTCGAGAAGGCCGGCTACGTGAACCTCCTGGACATCCTGCTTGCGGTGATGCTGGCACTGCTCGCGGTGACCGTGGTGGTCTCCGTCCTGGGGATTGCGTCCACCACGTCCCTGTCGGTGCTGGAACGCTCCCGGGAGAGCTCTCTGCTGCGGGCGCTGGGGTTGTCCACACGGCAACTCGGGGCGGTCATCCGGCGGGAAGCCCTCGTGATCTCACTCGTGGCCACCGTGGTGGGCCTGGTGGTGGGCTGGCTCTTCGGGATGCTGGGGGTGATGTCCCTGGTCGTGGAGGGGATGACCGTCCGGCCCGTGGTGCCGTGGGGTGGTTTTCTGCTCATCCTGGCCGGTGCGGTGGTGGTGGCGGTCATCGCCTCCGCGCTGCCGGTGCGGCGGGCCACGAAGCTCAACCCGGTGGAGGGGCTGGCGCGGGTCGACTGACCCGTTCGTTCCGGCACGGCGGCGCCCTGAACGGCCCCGCCACAAAGCCCCGGCTGAGTACCGCGAGGTGCTCGGCCGGGGCTTCGTCACGAGCCCCGCGTCAACCGATCCGCGGTGTCCAACAGGCGCTGCAGGATCTGCTGCTTCTCCTCCGGATCCTCCGGCAGCAGGCCCATGGACGCCCGTTGGTAGAGCCCGTCCCCCATGCACTGCACGGCCGTGGCGATCATCGGGTCCCCCACGTCCTCGAGGACCACGCGGTACCACTCCCGGGTCACGCGCTCGCACGTCTCGCGGGCGCCGGGCTCGCCGGACTGCACCATGCGGAAGGCCACCATGAGGCTGCGGTCCAGGGGGCTGTCCTCGTAGAGGGAGGTGGCCAGGAACTCCCGTGCGGCACCCCGGGGGGATTGCGTGAGGCGGGTCAGGTCCTCGCGGGCCATCTCCTCGCACCGGGCCAGGGCGGCGTCCACGAGCGCTTGCCGGTGGGGGAAGTGGTAGAGCAACCCGCCCTTGGACACCCCCGCCCGGGCGGCGACGGCGTCCAGGGTCGCGGCACGTTCGCCCTCCGACAGCACGAGGTGTTCGAACGCGGTGAGTAGTTTCTCGCGGGCCACGGGTTTGCGGGGCATGGGTGTAGTGAACCTCACGGGGTGGGAATCATTGCCAGCCTAACCATGTTAACTGTACCGTCTAGACGGTAAAAACTTGGCGAGAGGCTCCTGTGGAGGAGCTCGGTACAACCGTGTACGGCTCGCACACCCGAATCCGCAGCTCTTCTCCCAGGAGGTTCCACGTGTCCGTGATGGTCGATCAACACCGCAAGGCCGATGCCCGTGGCTGGGCCGCCCTGGGCGCCCTCATGTTCCCGGTGCTCCTGGTCTCCGTGAACAACACCGCCCTGAGCTTCGCCCTGCCCGCGATCTCCGCGGGGCTGCGTCCCACCGCAGCGCAGCTGCTGTGGATCGTGGACATCTACCCCCTGGTCCTGGCCGCCCTGCTGATCCCCATGGGGAGCCTGGGGGACCGGATCGGGCGGCGGAAGATGCTCATCATCGGTTCCTCGGGCTTCGGCCTGGTCTCCCTGGGCGCGGCCTTCGCCCCGAGCGCCGAATGGCTGTTGGCCGCCCGCGTGGGGATCGCCGTGTTCGGTTCCATGCTCTTGCCCACCACGCTGTCCCTGTTGCGCACCGTGTTCCAGGACGATCGCCAGCGCAGCCTTGCCATCGCGATCTGGACGGCCGGGTTCAGCGCCGGCGCCGCCCTGGGTCCCATCGCCGGGGGCTTCCTGCTCAACCACTTCTGGTGGGGCTCGGTATTCTTGCTGGCTGTCCCGGTGCTGATCGCGTTCCTGATCGCGGCCCCGTTGCTGCTGCCCGAGTCCCGTAACCCCCACCCGGGACCGGTGGACCCCGCGTCCATCGTGCTCGCGATCCTGACCATGGCCCCGATCGTGTACGGCATCAAGACCATGGCCACGGGTGGCTCCGCGCTGCACGGTGTGCTGTTCATCGCCGTGGGTGCGCTGTCCGGGTTGTTGTTCGCGCGCCGCCAGGTGGTCAAGGACTACCCCATGCTGGACCTGCGCTTCTTCCGCAGCCCCCGGTTCTCGGGTGGGTTGTCCGTGAACGTGGTGTCCAACGTGGCGATGTTCGGGTTCCTGTTCTTCCTCACCCAGCATCTGCAGCTGGTCAGTGGCATGGACCCCATGACCTCCGGTCTGTTGATGGTCCCCGGGCTGCTGCTGGCGATCGTCGCCGGGCTCACCGCCGCGAAGCTGGCCTACACGATCGGATTGCGCAACGCCGTGGTGCTGGGTCTGTTGCTCGTTGCCCTGGGCTTCCTCCTGGTGTTCTTCACCGATCAACAGGCCTCGGCGCTGCCGGTCCTGGGCGGGTTCACCGTGATGAGCGCGGGTGTGGGTATCGCGACCACACTGTCCACCGACCTCGTGGTCTCGTCCGTGCCGGAACGCAAGGCCGGAGCGGCGTCGGCCGTGTCCGAAACCGGGTACGAGGTGGGCGCCGTGCTCGGCACCGCCGTGCTGGGTGGTGTGACCACCGCTTTCTACCAGGCCCACTTGGACCTGCCCGCGGCCCTGGATCCCGCGAGCGCGCAGGCCGCGCACGAGACGCTGGGTGGCGCCCTGGACGTGGCCGCTCAGTCGCCGTTGCAGGCTTCGATCGTCGACGCCGCCACGGCCGCCTTCTCCTCCGGCATGCAGTGGAGCTCGCTCGTGGGCGGTCTCATGGTGCTGGCCGTGGCCGTGGTCCTAGTGCGCGTGCTCCGCGCGGACCGCCGCATGCCCCGCACCCACTGACCGGACCGCGGTGCTGTAGCGGTCCTCCTCACACGAGTCCTTCGAGTCGATGGATGCCCGTGACCAGGTCCGCTGTCGTGGGCGCTGCTGCGTAGCTCAGGCGAACGCGCGGGACGTCGGGCTGGTCGGCGTGGAAGTAGGTGCCGGGGGCCAGCGCGGTGCCGCGCGCGAGGGCTGCCGAGAGGAACTCGCTCTCGTCGGTGCCCCGGGGAAGGCGCAGCCACAGGTGATAACCCCCGCGGGGGTGATCGGGGAGGACGTCTGCTCCCAGGGTCTCGACGACCGTGCGGACCGCCAACCGCCTGCGCTGCGTGAGCGCCGTCTGCAATCGTGCCAGGGACCGGCCACTGCCCGCATCGCGGTGGACAGGACGGCCTGTCCGCCGACCCACGACCAGCACGTCCTCGCGCCCCAGCCCCGCCCCGGGGCGGGAGATCACCAGGCCGCGCTGTGCGAGTAGCGCGCGTGCCCGGGACACGGGGGAGGCGCTCGCGCCGAAGCGGGTCACGAGAGCCCGGTGGGACGGTAGCCGCGTTCCCGTGGCACGTGATGTGATGTCCCGCGTCAGTTCCCGGGCGATGTCCTCGGAACTGCTACTTCGATCATGAAAGCTTGTCATAGCGCTACTGTTCCCACAGCAGTATCGGTTCGGGGCCCGGGACGGGTCGACGGCGTATGGGGCAGTGGCCCCTTCCTCGCGTCCCTGGGCGTCGTCGCCTTCTCTCTGAGCTTCCCGGGCACGGTCTTCGCCCTGGGCCGGTTCAAACCCTGGACGGCCACCGGACTACGAGGCGCCATCGCGGCGGCACTGGCCGGGACCGCCCTCCTGTGGGCCCGCCCGTGCCCGCCCGTCACGAATGGGTGGGGATCACCGCGGTGGCACTCGGCTGCGCCCTGGGCTTCCCCCTTCTGACCACTTTGGCGCTGCAGACCACGTCCGCTTCGCACTCCGCGGTGGTCATCGGTGCCCTGCCCATGGCCACCGCCGTCATCTCCACGCTGCGCACCGGGAACCGGCCGTCGTGGGCGTTCTGGTGTGCGGCCGCCGCGGGAGGGGCGGTGGTCGTGGGATTCGCCCTGTTGCAGAGCAATGGGGTACCCGGCATCGGGGATCTCTATCTCGTGGCCGCCCTCGTGGTGTGCGCCGCGGGCTACGCGGAGGGCGGGAGATTGTCCTCCCGCATCCCCGGCTGGCAAGTGATCGCATGGGGGGTGCTCCTGGCCGCTCCCGTGAACCTGGTCGTGACGATCGCCGCCCTGCCCATGGAGCCCGTTCACCACTCCGCGCGCGGCGTCGCGGGGCTTCTCTACATCGCGGCGGCCTCCCAGTTCCTGGGATTCGTGGTCTGGTATCGCGGCATGGCGCTGATGGGCATCGCCAGGACGAGTCAACTGCAGCTGATGCAACCGCTCCTGACCCTTGTCTGGACCGTCCTGCTGCTCGACGAACCCCTCCCGGATCCGACGGGGCACCCGTAGAGTGACAGGGAGCGGCGTCGTCGGATCGGAAGTCACCGGACCGGGCGGGCGACGTAGATCGTCGGCACGAGGAAGTGAGGCGCGGGCATGAGCGCACTGGAACTGATCACGGACGCCGCGCAGCGGCCCCTGGAGGCGGCGCGGGCCGCCGTGGAGGGGGCCTCCGCGGACACCCTCAACGAGATGCCCCGCGGTGAACTGAACTCCATGTCCTGGCTCGTGTGGCATGCGGCGCGGCAGCAGGACGCCCAGGTTGCCGAGCTGCGCGGAGCGGAGCAGGTGTGGCGTTCCGGCGGGTGGTGCGAGAGGTTCGGGCTGGACCGCCCGTGTGAGGACTTCGGCTTCGGGGACGATCCGCAGGCCGTGGCGAGCGTGCGCGTGGACGATCCCGAGTTGCCGCTGGGCTACCTCGAAGCCGTCACGAATACCACGGCCGAGTACGTCCGTTCCCTCTCGGAGGCCGAGCTGGACGAGGTCATCGACGATTCCTGGGATCCGCCCGTCACGCGGGGTGTGCGGATCGTGTCCGCGATCGACGACGCCGCCCAGCACGTGGGGCAGGCCGCCTACGTCCGCGGGCTGGTCGAGCACGGCTGGTCCGGGAAGTACTGAACACGCGGGGATCTTAGTCTTCATGCAACTACATGGACACCCCCGGTTCACCTACACTGGCTGTACTGACTATCGGGCCGCGGGCTAACGGTGCCGAAGTCCATCCCGGGAGACACGATCGCCTCATGACTCGTTCACGCTCACGCGCCGCGGCGGCCAGGAAGCCGTCCATGGCGCTGACCGCCTTCACGTCCTTCTCCATGCTCGTGGCCGTGAGCGTCGCGCTCAGCAATGGCACCGAAACCGCCCCCTGGCAGCCAGCCATGGCTCACGACGCGCAAGGCCCCCAGCGCCCGGGCGTTCCCGCTCCCGACGACGACGCCGCGCGGCCGGCTCAGGCCTCCCTGTTCGCCGTGGTGCCGGACCAGGCGGCGATCGCCGCGTCCCACGACGTTCCGGTGACCGCCCCGGGCACGTTCGTCCGCAATGCGGTGGAGATCGCTCCCGGGGGTTCCGGTCCCCGCGCCTCCGGAGCCGGAGGCGCGGGCGCTGCCGGATCCGGAAGCGGTTCGGGCTCGAGCGGCTCCGGGAGCGGCGCGGGTGACACGTCCCCCGTGGCACCGAGCACGCGCGCTCCGGCGACCTTCGAGGGTGAGCTGCCCGTCAACACCATCATCGCCCCGGCCCAACCGGTGGTCGTGCTGGACGGTGGCCGCTTCGGATGGCGGATCGCCCCGGACACCAAGCAGAAGGACTTCCACAACGGCACGGACATCTCCGTGCCGGAGGGCACACCCGTGGTAGCCGCCCTGGACGGCACCGTCACAGCGGTCTTCTGGGACGTGTGGGGTGGCAACCGGGTGGAGGTCACGCACGCGGACGGCATCAAGACCACGTACAACCACCTCAAGGACGTCATGGTGCGCGTGGGGGACACCCTGCGCGCCTCCGAACAACTGGGCACCGTGGGGCAGACGGGTCTGCGTGTCACCGGCCCCCACCTGCACTTCGAGATCTGGGTTCACGGCAAGGTCGCGGATCCGGAGTCCTTCGACTGGGAGACCGGCAAGGGTGTCATCCCCGCGTCGCGCGCGCCGTATTCCGCGGAGGACCAGGCCGCGATGCAGCCTCCCGTGGATCCGCACGCGGAACCCGGTACCGATTCCGGTCCCGCACCGGCCGACGTTCCCGACGCAGATCACGAACGCGTGATGGCACTCGGCCGGAAGACCCCGCAGCCGGCAGCGGCGTCGTCGAACTCCGGAAAACCGGCCGCCGCGAAGCAGGCGTCCGGCGAGAAGGCCGGGAACGACGCCAAGAAGTCCGCGCCCCAGGCTGCGTCGGCCACGAAGGCACCTGCCAAGAAGGGGCCCGCTCACGAGTCAGGGTCGACGACGACGCCGCGCCCGAACACGACCCCGTCCGGAGCATCCACGCCGGGCAGGCCCGAGCAGACCCCGGGCCGGGCGACACCGGGAGGACACGACTCCGGCGCTAAGAAGTCGGGGGACAAGACTTCCACGCCGATCCCGTCGAAGTCCGGTGGTTCCGCGGGTAAGCCGAGCGATCCGGGCACGCAGAAGCTCGACCCGAGCGGCTCCCCGACTCGGAGTGCTACGCCGATCCCGTCGAAGTCCGGTGGCCTCACGGGTGAGCCGAGCGATCCGGACAAGCAGAAGGTCGACCCGAGCGGCTCCCCGACTCAGAGTCCTACGCCGACCCCGTCGAAGTCCGGTGGCGCCACGGGCACCCCGAGTGATCCGGGGGAGACCCTGCCCACCCCGAATCCGTCGACGTCCGGGCGTCCCAAGCCACCGGGGCGCACCGCGCCCGTGGATCAGCTGACCACGCTGGAGCAGGTGCAGCAGCGCACGCAGCACCTGCTGGCCACGCAGTTGGTGCTGACCCCGGCTCAGCAGTTCGGACCCGCCACGCCACTGAACACCGAGTTGACCTTGCTGTCCCAGCGGCTCACGGGTTCCAAGCTGGCCGCCGCGGATCCGTCGTTCACCGCGCAGCTGAACAAGACCCAGCACGCGGTGGCGGCGGCGTCGGCGAAACCGGCGGACAAGAAACTCACCGCGGCGGCCACGGCCGAGCTGACCACGCTGCAGAAGCTGGTGGCCGATGCCCCGCCGTATCAGCCCCCGGCTCCCTCTGCCAAGGACGGGTGAGGATCGGGGTTCCACCTCCCGCCCGTAACGGCGGCGGTGGGTACCCGTGGGCCGGCGATCCCGCCCACAGCGGCGGGCGACACCCCGGTGTTCCGGACATAGAGGTGCTTACCCGAAGGGCCACCCCGCTCGCACGCGGGGTGGCCCTTCGGTTCGCTCGGGTGGATCAGTGGGCGGCACGCACCCGCATGCCCGTAGCGGGGCGGGTCAGCATGTGGGTCCACGAGAACGTGAGGTCGTCCGGGTCGGTGCCCAGTTCCACGTTCGGGCGGGCCAGTGCCACCACGGCCGCGGACAGGGATGTCACCGCGATCTTCTCACCGGGGCAGCGGTGGCCCGTACGGACCTCGGCACCGCCCTGGGGGATGAACGTGCGGATGGCCTCGGCGTCGTCGACCCCCATGAAGCGTTCGGGGTCGAAGGTGCCGGCGCGCTCCCACGAGGCGGGATCGTTGTTGGTACCCAGGATGTCGATCAGCACGCGCTGACCCTTGTGGATGGGGCAGCCCTTGATTTCAGTGTCCGCGGTGGCCTCGGCGGGGAGCATCGGGACGAACGGGTAGACGCGGCGGACCTCCTGGGCGAAGGCCACGGCCTCCGGGATGTCGAGCAGAGAACCACCCCGTGCCTGGGACGCCTCGTGGATACGGGCGGCCCATTCCGGGTGCTCCACGAGTGCTGCCCCGGCGAAGGCCGCGAAGCGAGCCACCGCCACGTTGGGGCGGGTGAGGTTCTGCAACTCCACCGCGGCGGTCTTCTCGTCCACGAGGCCACCGTTCTCGTCCACGAGACGCGCCATGTGGGCGAGCACCGAATCCGGGTCGGCGGCCACGGTGCCCGAACGCACCCCGTGGATCAGCTGCGTGAACGTGCGATCCAGGCGAAAGCGCTCGAACCATGAGATCGGGTGCGTGGCGGGGCGCCCAAAGGTGTCCAGCAGACGGCTCATACGGCGGGCCTGCCGGTCCATCTCCTGGCGGCTCCACGGGATCCCGGCCCAGCGGAAGGACGCACGGCCGAAGGCCAGGGCCGTGCCGTCGTAGACGTTGCCGGGGGAGGTCCATTCACGGATGAGCATCTCGAGTTCCTCGGCCACGAACGGCTTGTACTGGGCCACCCGCTCGTCCTCGTAGGCCATGTCCGCCATCTGGTTCTTACGTGCGGCGTGGGCGTCCCCGTCCAGGGCGTGGACGGCACCCGACCCGAAGAGCGGGCCGCGGACGAACAGGGGCATGGCGCCGTCGCGCTTCATGCGGGAGGTGTCGTAGAAGAGGTCCACCCCTTCTTCCCCGCGCACCAGGACCGAGCGCTTGCCCAGCAGGTTCATGCTCACCGGGGCGGCGGACCCCGGGGAGACGCCCGTGCGACGTCGTACGCGCGAGGCGAAGAGGTAGCCCGAGCGCAGGAAGGAGAGGACTTGGTCGGGGCGGGTGCGTCCCGCGGTGGAAGTCATGCTCCGATCGTACGGGTACTGACCTTTCGCCGACTGGGAGGTTTCAACGCCGGGCACGCACCCGCAGGGCGCCCGCGAAGAAGAACGCGAACAGGCCCATAAGCGGGAAGACGAACAGCGCGGTCCGCAACCCGGCGGCATCGGCGAAGAGGCCGATCAGCGGGGGCGAGAGCACGAACACGATGCGCATGCACCAGCTCACCAGGGTGAGGCCCGTGCCGGGTCTCAGGCCGGGGGCGCGGTCCGCGGCGGCATAGGCGTTGGGGACCATGGTCGCGCAGCCGAAGCCCGCGAGGGCGAACCCAGCCAGGGCCACCCACGGTGTCGGCGCGAGCGCCACGGCGCCCAGGCCCACGAAGATCAGTACGCCCCCGATGCGCGTGACCAGCACAGCGCCCAACGCGTCGATCAGCCTGTCCCCCAAAAGGCGACCCACGAACTGCGCGCCCACCAGGCTGACGTAGCCGAGCCCCACCATGCCCACGGGTGCGCCCAGGGCGTCCCGCAGGTAGACGGCGGACCAGTTGGAGCCCACGTCTTCCACGAGCACCCCGGACATGGCGACGACGGCGATCGGCAGCAGCGCGAGCGCGGCCACTCCCGCGCTACGCGGGAGCTTGGGCATCCCGGCGGTGTCCAGGGGGGCGTTCTCGGCCTGGGTGGCGGCATGTTCCGCGTGGTCGTCGGGGACGGCCCAGCGCATGGCGAAGGCCGCCACGGCCGCGAAGATGACACCGCTGATCAGGAAGTGCCAGGGCAGGGGTAGGTTCATGGCTGCGGCGGCGGTGCCCATGAGGCCGCCGATCACGGCACCCACGCTCCACAGGGCGTGCATGGAGTTGATGATGGAGGTTCCGGCGAGGCGTTGTACTCGCAGTCCTTGCGCGTTCTGCGCTGTGTCCACGAGGGCGTCCAGCATGCCCGCGACGAACAATCCGATCCAGAACACGGCCACGAGGGGAACGGATCCGGCCACGAACACCGCGGTGGCGAGCAGGATCGAACCCACCACGGCGACGCGCGCCGTTCCGAACCTCCGCAGGATGGGGGCCGGCAGGGGGCCCGCCACCACACCTCCGATGGGGAAGGCGATTAGCGCGAACCCGTACAGGGCGTTGGACAGGTCGTACATGTCCTTGATCTCGGGCAAGCGAGGCAACAGGTTGGAGAAGATCGCGCCGTTGGTGAGGAACAGCAGGGACACCGCGATGCGCGCTCGGGTGATCCGCAGGCGGTCCATGGCCGGTGGTGGGGAAGCTGGCGTCACCCCGTCAGGCTACGGGCCGGGGAGGGTGGAGCACACTCGGGGGTGGTGTGTGCGTGAGTCCGCAGGGCCTGAATCCGCGGGGTTCGTAACATGAACATTTTGGGTGAGAAATGCGTGAAAAGTACACCCACCGGGGTGTTTGACATGTATGTCAAAAGCGCGCATTGAGTCATTCGCCCGAAATAATCGGAATCTCCCACCAAGCCAAGGCATCGTCAATATCGACATTTTGCGCCATGCAGAACGTGGATTCGTCCAGGACGCCTCCCTCCCCACGAGGCCCCTGGGGGTCGATTTAGGTTGTGCGAGACCTATGGTTAACTGAGAGAAGCCTCAGGACTGGGGCTGGACCGAGTCTCCCCGGGCCCCGGTGTGAGAACTCAAGAAGGAGTGAAGAACATGGCAGGCAACCGTTCCGTCGTCTTCCGCGGCGTGAAGAACATGCAGGTTGAGGATCTGGACTTTCCGAAGCTCCAGATGCCCAACGGCAAGAAGGCACCCCACGGTGTTGTCCTGAAGATCGTGGCTTCCAACATCTGCGGTAGTGACCTCCACATCTACCGCGGGTCCTTCCCCGCCCCGGAAGGCATGGTCATGGGGCATGAGATGACCGGGGAAGTCGTGGAAATCGGCTCTGACGTCGAGTTCCTGAAGGAAGGCGACCTGGTCTCGGTTCCCTTCAACGTGGCTTGCGGCCGCTGCCGCAACTGCCGCAACGGTCGCACCGAGGTCTGTCAGACCTGCAACCCGGACGCCGATTCCGCTGCCTACGGCTTCAACCTGGGCGGCTGGGACGGCGGACAGGCCGAGTATCTTTTTGTTCCCTATGCGGACTTCCAGCTGCTGAAGTTCCCGGACCGTGACCAGGCCATGGAGAAGATCCGCGATCTGGCGCTTCTCTCTGACATCCTCCCGACTGCCTTCCACGGCCTCATGGAGGCTGGCGCCAAGCCCGGGTCCACTGTCTACATCGCGGGGGCCGGCCCCGTGGGCCGTTGCGGCGCCGCAGCTGCGCGCCTGCTGGGGGCATCCTGCATCATCGTCGGCGACCATGACAAGGATCGCTTGGCCCTGATGAAGCGCAACGGTTGCGAAACCATTGACCTCAACGAGGATGTCCCGCTGCAGGACCAGATCGAAAAGATCCTTGGCGAGCCGATGGTCGACTGCGCCGTGGACTACGTCGGCACCGAAGCTCACGGCATCGGCAAGGACGCGGACAAAGAGGATCCGGCCTATGCGATCAACCAGGTGATCGACGTTACCCGCGCGGGAGGCGCCACCGGCATCATCGGCATCTACGGGCCTGACCCCCTGGCGGATTCCAAGGACGAGCAGAACGGCATCTACCCGATTGAATTCGGCAACGCCTGGATCAAGTCCCCGAAGATCACCGCTGGCCAGGCGCCGATCATGCATTACAACTACGAGTTGATGCAGGCGATCCTGTGGGACCGCATGCCGTACCTGTCGGACATGCTGCAGACCAAGGTCATCAGCCTTGACGATGCTCCTCAGGCCTACGCGGACTTCGACAACAGCTCGCAGGAGAAGTACATCATCGACCCCCACGGCATGATCGCCTCCTGATCTTGCTCACCCGGTGGTGATGCCCTGGCAATTTGCCAGGGCCTCACTACCTCCAGGACGCGCCCCAAGCTGAGGGCGCCTTTTCGTTCTCTCCTATGGCCGGTCAGGAAAACAGCTGGCCGTGAACCCGGTGCCAGGGGTTCCACAGCACCCTCCGTTGACGGCGCGTCGAGCTGGAGGAAGCGGGGGCCACCATCACCTCCGCCGGGCGGCGGGTGCCCATGACCGCACTCATCGCTGTGGGCCTCATCCGCGGCGAAGGTTTCCATACCGCCCCCAGACCAGTCCCTTGGCACCTTCCGCTCAAACCCCTGAGGCATCGGAGAGCACCGGTCGGCTGCTCGAACGCGTCCGCGAGCTGGAAACCGAGGTCCAGGAATGGCGCCGGCGCGCCGAAGTTGCTGAAGCACGAGCCGAAGAGCGCCGCCGAGCTCTCGACGCCCTCCAGATCGCGAATGAAACCGAGCGCATGGCGCTGCGCACGCTCACCGGGCAGAGCTCCCACATCACGCAGGCTCCTGCTACTCCAGAACCTGTTCGTCCCACCCCGACGGCAGAGCCGGAAACGTCACCAGAACCCGCAGCCCCTGTGGCACCGCCCGAGCCGCGCCGCGGGTTCTTCTCCCGCATCTTCTCGGCCTAAGCCCAGCTACAGGCCCCGCCCGTGGTCCTCTCGGTCGGAGCCGGGACGAGGAAGGTGCTGCACCTGTTCCAGGGGATGGGCCGGGACCACCCGCTGTTGCTGCTCGGGCTTCGGGGACTGCCTCCGAGGTGCTGGGGTGTCTCGTTCCACGACCTTGCGGATCTGCTCCCACTCCGCGCGGCGGACCGCTACCACCTCGGTCTTTTGCTCCTGCTGCTGACGCACTGTGACCACCGAGCGTTTACCCCGCCCCGCCTCACGGCGCCGCGGCGCCGTCTGCAAACCGTGCTCCAACGCCAGCCGGGTGCACGCGCTCTGGGCCGCACGCCGGTCGTTGCGCCCGTGCCACACCGTCCCCTCGTCACTGACCCGGCACACCACCACATGCACATAGTCATCAGCGTGGCGGACCATCACCCACGGGTGCTCCTCGAAACCCATGGGATGCGAGACGTCTCGTGAGCGCCTACGTGAGGGCATGACGAAAGCGCGAATTTCCGGGTTTCTTCTACCCTCGGCGATTCTCGCAACTATGTATCGTAACCCAGTGACTAGAGTTGTGTACTCATCGTTGGTTGCGAGACACTCGGGGTCGTCATGGGAAAGCTCATCGGTTATGCGCGGGTCTCGACCCGGCGGCAGGATGCCGACCGGCAGGTCGAGGACCTGCTAGCGGCCGGGGTCCGGCGGGATGACCTCTACGTCGATCAGGGGGTGTCCGGGGCCCGGGCCTCCCGGCCGAAGTTCGACAAAGTGATCGCCGCGCTGCATGAGGGGGACACCCTGGTGATCACCACCCTGGACCGGCTGGGCCGGTCCACCCAGAACATGCTCGCCTTCGCCGAGACCCTCAGAGAACGAGGTGCAGGGCTGCGGGTGCTGAACCTGGGTGGGGGAGACGTGGACACTCACACGCCGATGGGCTCGATGGTGTTCACGGTGATGGCCGCCTTGGCCCAGATGGAGCTGGAGATCAAGCGCGAACGCATCACCGACTCCGTCGCCAAACGACGGGCCGCCGGTCAGGACCTCGGCGGCCGGCGCCCGACCTTTACCGAGTCGCAGATCCGCAGTGCCGCCCACCTGGTCGAGTCCGGCCAGCCCGCCACACAGGTCGCCCGCGATCTGGGCATGTCCCGAGCCACCCTCTACCGACGCATCCGCGACCTACCCGCTGCAACGTAGCGCTCTTGACACAGCCCCTCGTCTGCAAGCGGCAACATGGGGGGCATCCAGACTTATGCCATACATCGGTGCCATGCCAGAAGACTGGAAGACAGGTGCCAAGGTGGGGACGATACTGCCGTCTACTGGCGCCGACTTCTGCGGGCGACTTGGGTGATTGTGACCCTAGCCCCTTTCATTTTGCCCTGTCAGGTGGCGCGGCGGCGATGACGCCAGGCTGCGATGCCGGCCAGGACGGCAGCGACGGCGAGGAAGGGCAGGCCGAGCCGCCAGACCTCTCCCTCGACCTGCGTGGCCAGGCCGATGCAGGAGACGAGACCGGCGACCGGCAAGAAGGACGGGACGCGGAAATGGCGGTGCTGAACGGCATCGCGGCGCAGCACCAGGACGGCGGTGTTGACCGCGGCAAACACCACGAGCAGCAGCAGGACCATGGTGCTGGCGAGAATCTCGAGCGTCCCAGTGAGGGAGAGAACCAGGGAGAGGCCGGTGGTGACGATGATGGCCACCCACGGTGTCCGACGGCGGGGCAGTAGCCGGGCCAGCCCTGCTGGCAGAAGTCCGTCGCGGGCCATGCCGTAGGCCAGGCGGGAGGACATGATGCCGGTCAGCAGGGCGCCGTTGGCCACTGCCACCAGGGCTATGAGGCTGAAGACCACCGGAGGGATGATGCCCGCGGCGGTGACGACCTGCAGCAGAGGAGCGCTGCTCTCGGCCAGGTCAGCCGTCGGGACGACCGCCGAGGCCGCGACCCCCACCAGTGCGTAGACAACGCCGGCGACGATGAGAGCGCCGAAAAGCGCCCGGGGGTAGGACCGGGCCGGATCCTTGGTCTCCTCGGCGATGTTCACACTGGTCTCGAAGCCCACATAGGAATAGAAGGCCAGCACGGAACCGGCGAAGACGGCGGCGAGTGGGCCGTTCTCAGATGTCCCCAGCTCGGTCAACCGACTAAGGTCGCCGTCACCCCGGGCCACCACGATCGCGCCGAGGACAATGACCAGGAGCAGGCCGGAGACCTCGATGATCGTGGCCACCCGGTTGGCGCCCATCGACTCCGAGATGCCCCGCGCGTTCAGTGCTGCGAGCAGACCCAGGAAAACGACCACGACCAAGGTTGTGGGGAGGGTGATGAACTCTGTCAGGTAGTCACCTGCGAAGCCCAGGGCCAGCGCCCCCACTGAGATGATGCCCGCCGAGAGCATGCAGAACCCCACCAGGAAGCCGACGAACGGACCGAAGGCCCGGGTGGCGTAATGGGATGACCCGCCGGCCCTCGGATACTTGGTGGCGAGTTCGGCATAGGAACCGGCGGTGAGCAACGCGAGAACGAGGGCCACCACGAGCGGCACCCAGACGGCGCCTCCCGCGATCCTGGCGATCTCACCGGCCAATACGTACACGCCGGCACCGAGCACGTCACCGAGGATGAACAGGAACAGGCCCGCAGTGGTGACCGTACGGCGCAGACCCCGCCCTTGGGCGCTGGTAGAGGTTGATGACATGAAGCAACAGTAGACCCGGCTGGCCGCCGGGGTACTCAGTTTGCTCAGACCCGCTCCGATACCAGCAGAAGAGTTGAGTCCTGACTGGACGCTCGAGATCCTCGGCACCACCGTTCTGCACCAGGGTATGGATTAGCTGCCCAGGACGATGGTGGATACGAACATCTCTACCCCGCCGGCCAGTTATGTCGACCAGACGTCGGGTCCGTCGATGGATTCGGAGTCGCCCGGCTCGCCCCACTGTTGGAGTCGACTCCGACACAGAGTCGGCTCAGACGGGGAAATACTGCAGTTGGTTAGCCCTTGGGGTGAGGCAGTGCGGCAGTTACCGTGAGTCGAGTCAGGCCGATACGCGGGGAGGGAACACCCTGCCCGCCTAGAGAAGGAGACGCAGTATGTTCATTCATCAGCAGAAGCTCCAGTACAACTCCAGACCGGAGAAGCCTGATGCGGTGTATGCGCGCAAGCTTCAGGAGGTGATCGGGGGCCAGTATGGGGAGATCACGGTGGCGATGCAGTACAGCTTCCAGGCGTGGAACGCGCACATTCCCGGCAAGTACCGTGACCTGTTGTTCAGCACGGCGGCGGAGGAGTTCGGCCACGTGGAGATGCTGGCCACCATGGTGGCCCAGCTGCTGGAGAAGGCGCCGTTGGGTATCACCGAGGATGCCGTCCAGGATGATCCGGCCGTGGCCGCGGTGATCGGCGGGACGGATATGCAGCAGGCGATCGTCTCCGGTGCCGGGGCGCGGCCGGTGGACAGCATGGGCAATCCGTGGACTGCCGGGTATGTCACCGCCAGCGGCAACCTGCTGGCGGACATGACCTCGAACGTGAATGCGGAGATGCAGGGCCGGACCCAGGTGGCGCGGCTGTATCACATGACCGACGATCCGGGGATCCGGGACCTGTTGTCCTTCCTGCTGGCCCGGGACACCATGCACCAGAACCAGTGGGTCGCGGCGGTGCGTGAGTTGCAGGCGGACGGTCTGGAGGAGATGCCGGTGCCGAGCAACTTCCCACAGTCCAAGGAGGCCAGCGAGCACGCCTACACCGCCTACAACTTCTCGGACGGGGAGGCGATGGAGCAGGGATCGTGGGCCTCGGGCCCGACCCCGGACGGCAAGGCCGAGTTCTCCTATCAGCCCGAGCCGATGCCGGGAGTGCCGATGCCGCCTCCCACCCATCCCGATGCCCGGTTCTACGGCACCACGGAGCTGCCGAACATCGTCGAGAAGGCCGCTGGAACCATTCAGGACAAACTCAACAAGGAATAGGCCCGCGGGCGACCTTCGACGGTGTCCCCGGTCGCATCCGGCTGATACCCTCGCGTTCACCCACCCCGCATGTATCAACACATCTACAACCTCTGAAGGCTGCAATGATCAAGTGGCTTCACAGCATGGGAATCAAGTCCGAGTACGCCTACGCGGCCGGTTTCGGCTCCATCGGGATGACGTTCGCGTCCTGGCTCGCCTCGCGCGGCAAGCCCGATGACTCACGGGCACAGTCCGACCGCTGGGGCATCTTCGTCGGCCAGTGGGCACCGACCTTCCTGGCTGTCGGGATCGCCCTGCGGCTGGAAGAGCAGAAGTCTTTGACCATGAAGAAGTGACTCCCTAAGTCACTAGCGCAGGAAGAGCCCGGGGCCGGTCGGTCCCGGGCTCCTCGTGTCGCAGGCCGGAGAAGAGATGATTCGTTCCCGAGATCACGGAGACACTTCATGAGCGCCCCGAGCGGGGCGCCTCCTACCAGTGCCGCACCGCCTACATCTACGCCACCACGGAGAAGGGTGCCAAAACCCTCCGCGCGGAGCTGGATGCCGCGCAGACCGCCGATCCGTCCGTGGCTTGGACGGCCGCGATACGCGGGATCTCTACAACCTGGTGGAGGAGATCGCCCAGAAGGGTGCAGCGGTCGGGTTCGTTTCGGAGCGGATCACCGTGGACTGCCACGGCGCGTCTCCACTAGATTCGTTGATGCTGGGAATCCTTGCGGCCTTCGCGGAGTTTGAGCGGCGCAGGATCAAAGAGCGACAGGCTGAGGGGATAGCGATCGCGAAGGCTAGCGGGAAGTATGCGCAGACTCCCAAGCTGTCGGCAGACGACGTAGAGCAGGCGCGGGCCATGGTCGACATGGGGATCCCCAAAACCGAAGTGGCTGCGCGGTTCAAGGCCGCCAGACGTTCTATACAGCCCTTGGGACTGCTGCACGAATAGGTGACATCTGATCTGTGACGCTGTGAGGCATCGCTAGAAGAATGAACACCGCGCCCAAGCCCCATCCCCAGGAGTTCCGCGACGACGTCGTGAACGCCCCAGGGGGCAGGACAAGGGGCAACGGCGTCCACCAGATGGACTTACCCGCTGGCCTCACCGGATGCCAAAGCGAGGTAGCGGTATACAGTAGCCCGGCTGACCCCGAGCAGCTTGGCGATCTCCGGCGGCGTGAGTCCCGCATGCCGGTACTGGCCAGCCTGGCGAACCCTTTCCGTCTCTGGGGTGACTGCCGGCCGACCACCTCTACGGCCGCGGGCCGCGGCCGCGGCCAACCCGGCCTTGGTGCGTTCGGCAAGTTGGTCGCGTTCGAGCTGCGCGAAAGCGGACATCACTGTGAGCATTGCCTTGCCCATCGGCCCGGTGGTTGCGATCCCCTCGGTAAGGGACCGGAAGTTGATGCCCTGGGACTCGAGCCGGTCAATCAGCTCAAGCAGCTGACGGGTGTTGCGTCCCAGCCGGTCGAGTTTCCACACCACGACCTCGTCCCCGGCGCGGGCGTGCTCGAGCAGCTTGTCGAGCTGGGGGCGCTTGGCCTTGGTCCCACTGACCCCATGGTCGGTGTAGACCTTCTGGCATCCCGCGTCCTTCAGGGCGCGGGTCTGTAGGTCCGCGTTCTGCTCGACAGTGCTCACGCGCGCGTATCCCAGGCTTGCCATCCGGTCCTCGTCTCAATAACTCGACTGTTTTCGGTTTGTTGAGACGATAGCGAATGAGACAGGCAAATGAGACAAAAGGGCACGGTTGTGGCGTTGGTGGGTTGCGTGTGGAGTTCGCCGGTAGGTGGCGTGCTTCTAGTTGTTGTGGGTCATGAGGTTCTTGTCGCGGGTGCGCCGATGAGATGAGGAACGGGCTCCTCGCCACAGGATGGAAGTTCCTACACCGTCCGTCCGTACGAGAGAGCCCGTTCATGACCCACCGTAATGCACCCCTGACCCCGACCGGCCGGCTGCGCATGGTGGCCCGTCACCTCGAGGACGGGATCCCCAAGGCCCACGTCGCCGCCGAATTCCACGTCAGCCGTCCGACGGTGTCCACCTGGGTGGCCCGCTACCTCGAAGACGGCGAGGATGGCCTGGCCGACCGGCCCTGCACCCCTGTCGGGAGTCCGTTCCGCACGGCCCCGGAGGTGGTGGAGCGCATCGACGCCCTGCGCCGGGGCCGGAAGTGGTCGGCCCGGCGCATCTGGCACCACCTGAGCGCCGGCGGCTACGACAACGACCCCCAGGACGAGAAGGGCCCCGGGCCCTTCCACGCCCCCGTGACCATCGCGCTGCGCACCGTGGGCCGGTGGCTGGCCCGGCTGGGGATCTCCCGGTTGCGCGACCTCACCCCGGACGGAGAGGACTCCCGCCGGGTCCCGCGGCGAATCACCGCGCACTGGCCCGGGCACATGGTCCACCTGGATGTGAAGAAGGTCGGCAGGATTCCCTACGGCGGCGGGTGGCGTGCCCACGGCCGCGGCACGACCAAGGCCCTGGCAGCCAAACGCGGTCCCGGGGCCAGGATCGGCTACACCTACCTGCACACCGCCATCGACGGGTTCTCGCGCCTGGCCTACACCGAGGCCCTCGACGACGAGAAGGCCACCACCACGATCGGGTTCTTCGCCCGGGCGAGGGCGTTCTTCGCCGCTCACGGGATCGAGCGGGTCCACCGGGTGGTCACCGACAACGGCGCCAACTACCGAGCCAAGGACTTCACCCGCACCGTTGAGGCCCTGGCCTCGAAGCACCAGCGGATCCGCCCCTACATCCCGAGGTACAACGGCAAGGTGGAGCGGTACAACCGGTTGCTCGTCGACGAGGTCCTCTACACCCGGACCTACGCCACCGAGCACGACCGCCGGACCGCGATCGGGACCTGGGTCAATCACTATAATTACCACCGCCCGCACACTGCCTGCGGCGAGAAGCCCCCGGCCTCACGCGTCCCGGCCCGTGTCAATAACGTCATGCCCTCTTACATCTAGGGAAAAAGCCATGTTGTTGACGCGTGCCGGGGTTCATGAAGCCGGGAAGCCGGTGGGGCGCCGAATGCTGTGGGCGTACGGTGGAATCAGAACGACGTGATCCGGTGATCAGGTGAGCGACCCATCCCTGGTACCGTCGCGCCCACTTGGCTAGAAGGGAACGGCATGAGCACCCCCTCCCACGGCGAGGACCTGCAGGGGTCGCCGGCGCGGATGTCCCCGGATGCTACCCCGGTGTCTGCTCGGCGGCGGATCCCGTTGCGGTCGACCTGCGCGCAGCCCCACGCCTGTCCGGCGCCGGTGCGGATGCGGGTGCTGTCCCGGACACCGATGTTCGCCGGGCTGGTCGAGGAGCAGCTGGCCGACATCGACCGGAGGATGACCTCCCTGTCCTGGGCTGAGGGGGACGCGCTCCACGTCGAGGGCGCACCGGCTGAGCACCTCTACCTCGTAGCCGCGGGACGGGCCAAGGCTTACCGGACCGCCCCGAATGGGCAAGAGGTCGTGGTGGAGCTACTGGGGCCGGGAGACCTGTTCGGCGGGCTGCGCACCCTCGGCCAGGAAGCCTACGCCGAGACTGTCGAGGCTTTGACCACCGTGTGCGCCCTGCGGATCGGCGACGATGCGTTCCGCCAGATCCTCGGCGAGCACCCAGAGGTGGGGCTGCGGGTGCTCGAGGACACCACAGCGCTGCTCGCCCAGGCCCGCGCCGACGTCACCCGGCAGTCCACGGGCACCGTGGCCGAGCGACTGGCGGCGGTCCTGCTGCGCCTGGCGGAGAAGTTCGGGGAGCCCGCCCGCGAGGGCGGGACCTTGATCGAGCTGCCGCTGTCGCGGGCGGATCTGGCGGGGATGACCGGGTCGACCCCGGAGTCCGTCTCCCGGGTGATGAGCCGGTGGCGCAAGGACGGTGTCATCGACGCCGGCCGCCGCTGGACTGCCGTGCGTGACCCGCGCTGGCTGGCGGAGATCGCCGGAGCGGAGGCCTGACCCCCGAGCTTCGCGGTTGATTGACGCCCGTCATGGTCCGAGGACCCGGTCCTTCGTAGGTTGGAGACACACCCGATGAGGTGAGTACTCCACAACAGGGAGAGGAACCATCACCATGACCACCACCACAGCCACCACCACTCACACGGTCCTGCGCGCCGAGGGCTTCTCCTGCCCCTCCTGCGTGGCCAAGATCGAGAAGCGCGTCGGGCGTCTGAAGGGCGTCGACGCGGTGAAGGTCCACTTCGCTTCGGCCCGCATCGAGGTCGACCACGACCCTGCCCACGTGAGTGTGGAGGACATCGTCGCCGCTGTTGCCAAGGCCGGCTACACCGCCCGCCCCGCCGCCTTCTGACCCGCCGCACCCACAGCCCGCGCCGCTGCCGGGACCTCCCCAGGAGGTCACGGCAGCGGCGCTCTTCGTTGCCCGCCGAGCCGGCGCTCATTGGCCCTTCCTGCGATCGTGCGGTTGATTGATCCCCGACATGTTCGGGTCCGTGGGCTGTGCGTAGCGTCGTGAACAAGCTCCCATCAGGGGCGAGAACGGTTACCAGGAAGGACGGACATCATGAACAGGGTGCAGAGGTGGATTTACGGCCGGTGGGCGATCCCCGCGGTTGCGGGGGTGCTGATCCTTGCCTCGTTCGCAGCGTCCGAGGTTGCTGGCTCGGTCCTGTGGGCGGATGTGCTCATGCTCGCCGCCGCCGTCGTCGCCGGCTACCAGATCGTGGTCAAGGCCGTGCGGGCGTTGGCCGCCCGCATGGTCGGGATCGACCTGCTGGTGGCGGTCGCCGCGATCGGGGCGGTCATCATCGGCAACTACTGGGAGGCCGCCGCGGTGACCTTCCTCTTCGCGGTCGGTCACGCCCTGGAGTCGGCGACCCTGAACAAGACCCGCTCGGCACTGGCCGAGCTCGTCGCGGTCGCCCCGGACACCGCCGTCGTACTCCGTGACGGGGAACAGGTCGAGGTCACGGCCACGGGCGTGGCCATGGGCGAGATCGTGCTGGTCAAGAACGGGGCCAAGGTTCCCGTCGACGGCCAGGTCGTGGCCGGCACCGGTGCCGTGGACGAGGCCTCCATCACCGGCGAGTCCATCCCGGTGGAGAAGGCCAAGGGCGACCAGGTCTTCGCCGGCACCGTCTCCCGCGGCGGGTTCCTGCAGGTGCTGGCCACCGGCATCGGCGCGGACACCACCCTGGCCCGCATCATCCACCGGGTCGAGGAGGCCCAGGACGCCAAGGCGAGGACCCAGGCCTTCATCGACCGGTTCTCCGCCTGGTACACCCCCGCGATCATGGTCCTGGCCCTGGTGGCCGGACTGGTCACCGGCGACGTGGTGCTCGCGCTGACCCTGCTGGTCATCGGCTGCCCCGGTGCCCTGGTCATCTCCATCCCGGTCGCCATCGTGGCCGGCATCGGCCGGGCCGCCAAGAACGGCATCCTCATCAAGGGCGGGGAGTTCCTGGAGACCTCTGCGAAGATCACCGCCGTGGCGGTGGACAAGACCGGCACGCTCACTGAGGGCCGCCCGCAGCTGACCGACGTCGTGGTCCTCGACCCCGCCCTGGACCGCGCCGACGTGCTGCGCTGGGCCGCGGCCGCCGAGGCCGGCTCCGAGCACCCGCTCGCCCGTCCGATCCTCGAGGCCGCCGCAGCCGAGGGAGTGGGCGCCTCCGGGATCCCCGAGGGGATCGACCCGGTCCCGGGCAAGGGCATCGTCGCCACCACCACCGGCGGTGTGCGGGTGCTCATCGGCAACGCCGCGCTGCTGGAGCAGCACGGCATTCCCGACACCGGTGCCGTGCGCACGGCCGAGGAGATGGCCGCGGCCGGGCGGACCCCGATGATCGTGGCCGTCGACGACGCCGTGGCGGGGGTCATCGCCGTGGCCGACCAGGTCCGCACCGACGCCGCCGAGATGGTCGCCCGGCTCCACGAGGCCGGGGTGGACAAGGTCGTCATGCTCACCGGTGACGCCCCGCTCGTGGCCCGGGCCATCGGCAGCGTCACCGGCGTCGACGAGATCCACGCCGGCCTGCTGCCCGAGGACAAGCTCGACGCCGTGGCGGCCCTGCAGCGGGAGGGCCACGTCGTGGCCATGGTCGGCGACGGCGTCAACGACGCCCCCGCCCTGGCGACCGCGGACATCGGGGTGGCCATGGGCGCGGCCGGCTCGGCCGTGGCCGTGGAGACCGCCGACATCGCCCTGATGGGCGACAACCTGCTGAAGCTGCCCGAGGCGATCGGGCTGGCCAAGCGCACCGTGGGCGTCATGCACCAGAACATCACCGTCGCCCTGATCACGGTGGTGCTGCTGCTGGCCGGGGTCTTCGCCGGCGGGGTCACGATGTCGATCGGGATGCTCGTCCACGAGGCCTCCGTGCTGATCGTCATCGCCAACGCCATGCGCCTGCTGCGCCGCACCCAGGACACCACCCCCACCCGCACCACCACACCGGCCGTCCCGACCACGAACCGGGTGACCTCCCGGTCCTAGGACACCACCGTGGCGGGCGGCCCCACCCCAGGACCGCCCGCCACGGGGCGGAACGCACTACCAGTCCTGCCCGGCCCCGGGCAGAAAAACCACCATCACTGCAGGAGGAACATCATGAGCGCGCAAGAGCACTTCACCATCGAGGGCAACATTGAGCACTTCACCATCGCCGACATCGCCGGCCGCAACCCCGACTTCCGCCGGGTGCTGTGGACCGGCCAACACTCCCAGATCGTGATCATGACCATCCCCGCCGGTGGTGAGATCGGTGAGGAGGTTCACGAGCACACCGATCAGATCCTCACCTTCGTCGCCGGCACCGGGGAAGCCGACCTGAACGGGCACACGCATCCGATCGAGGCCGGTGACCAGTGCGCGGTCCCGGCCGGGGCCCGGCACAACTTCCGCAACACCGGGGATGAGCCCCTGGTGCTCTACACCGTCTACAGCCCACCCGAGCACGCCGCCGAAGCCGCCTACGCCACCAAGGAGGAGGCGGACGCGGCCGAGGCCGCCGGCCGGGACGAATCCCCGACCACCTGAGCCCGCACCCGTCCACACCTTCTAGAGAAGAAACGAGGAAGACCATGTCCACGGTCTACGTGTTCACCGACTTCGGCGGTCCTGAGACCCAACAGCTCCTCGATCGGCCCGCCCCGCAGCCTGGCCCGGGCGAGCTGGCCGTGGAGGTTCGGGCCGCCGGGGTGAACCCCGTCGACTGGAAGATCCGCTCCGGGGCATTGGGGCGGGACCGGGAGCTGCCGGCCCCGATGGGCCGGGAGGTCTCCGGCGTCGTGACCGATCTCGGGGAAGGCGTGGAGGGTTTCGCGGTCGGTGACGAGGTCCTCGGCCCCGTCGCCGACGGCCACGGCGGGTTCGCCGAGCACACCCTCGTGCGGGCGGCCGAGGCGGTGGCCAAGCCCGAGGAGATCTCCTTCGCCGACGCGGCGACCATCCCGGTGGCTGCGGCCACCGCCTATGACGCCACCCACCAGATCGAACTCGACCCCGGCCAGAGGCTGCTGATCCTCGGCGCCGGCGGCGGGGTGGGACTGATGGCCGCCCAGATCGGGTCCGTCCACCAGTTCACCGTCATCGGCGTCGCCAGCCAGTCCAAGCGCAAGATCGTCGAATCCACTGGGGCGACCTTCGTTCCCTCCGGGGAAGGCGTGGCCGACCGCGTCCGCGAGGTCGCCCCCGAGGGGGTGGACCTTATCGTCGACCTCGTCGGAGGTGAGGCCCTGCGCGAGGTTGTTGGTCTGGTTGCCGATCCGACCAGGATCATCTCCGCGGCCGACGCCACGACCGCCACAGAACTGGGCGGGGCGGCACTGGAACGCACCCAGGAGGCGATGGAAAAGATCACCGAGGTCATCGAATACGGACTCGTCGATCCCCACGTCACCGCCTGCTACCCCCTGACAGAAGCAGGACGGGCGATCGCCGAGGTCGAGACCGGCCACGCCACCGGCAAGATCGTCCTCGAACCCACCCCGTGTGCTGATCCTGGGCACGCCCGGAGCCTCGTGCGGTGAGAACAAGGGCGCCGGTGTGGCGGCCCC